>NZ_JBEOUL010000007.1:0-302744 GCF_040304075.1 Kitasatospora sp. NPDC094015 | reverse complement strand
CCGGACCCGGGCGATCAGCCCCGCTGCCGGACCCGGGCGATCAGCCCCGCTGCCGGACCCGGGCGATCAGCCCCGCTGCCGGACCCGGGCGATCAGCCCCGCTGCCGGACCCGGGCGATCAGCTCCTCCCAGGAGCCCGCCGGCACCTCGCCCTGCGGGGTCAGCCGGTCGACCGCCTCGGGGAGCGCGACGGCGAGCCGGTCCGCCGCCTGCTCCGGGGTGAGGCCGGCCTGGCGCGCGACCAGATCGAGCTCCTGGTACGGCAGCGCCTGCGCCACCTCCGCGCCGGTCACCGCCTCGTTCGCGCCGGTGCCCACCCAGGACCGGGCCTTCGCGCCGAGGCCTCCCTCCTGGAGCTGCTCCAGCAGCCCCCCGAGCGAGTCGCCGCCACCGCTGCCGAGCGCGCCGAGCAGCCCGGCCAGCAGCTCACCCGATCCCGCACCGCCGGCGGCACCGCCGCCTGCGCCACCGCCGAGCAGCCCGCCGAACAGGCGTCCGAGGTCGTTTCCCGCCATGGCTCCCACCTCCCAGGTAGCCGGCCGGGGGCGCCGCGGTGCGGCCGCCACCGGACCGATGTACCGCCCACGGTAGCCACCGCGGCCGGTCGGCGCCCGGGTCATCGGCCCGTGTCGCCCGCCCGTGCCCCGGCCGCCCCGCCCCGGCCGCCCGCCCTGACCGGTCGTCCGGCCGGCCGGCCCGGACCGTGGTCGGATGGAGGCCGGTCCAGGTGCTGCCATGCGCCGTGGGTGCGCCCTGCCTCCCGCGCGCGGCCGGGTGGCTGACTGGGCATCTGCCACGATCACGGGCACCGGCCGGGCGAGCACCCGGCCCGCCGGGCCCGGCTCACCGACTGGGGGTACGGCGTTGCGGGAGATCCCTGCCAGAGCGGGCCAGGCGGCCTCCGCCGTCGAGGTGCCACCGGGGCGCAGCGTGCTGTCGGTGCACGTCGGGGGCCTGGAGGGCCCGCCGGCCCGCACCTTGAACGCCGACACCCCGCACCTGGCCGCGAGCACCATGAAGGTCGCCGTGCTGGCCGCGCTGTACCGCAGCGGTCTGGACCTCGACCGGCCGGTACCGGTGCACAACTCCTTCGTCTCGGCGACCTACGGCCCCCGGTTCGCCGTCACCCGGGCGGAGGACAGCGATCCCGGGCCCTGGCAGGCGCTGGGCGGCGAGCGGAGCTTGCGCTGGCTGGCCGGACGCATGATCGTCCACTCCTCCAACCTCGCCACCAACCTCTGCCTGGAGCAGGTCGGGCTGCCGGCGGTCGAGGAGGTCTGGCACCTGGCGCGGGCCCGGCACAGCGTCACCGGCCGGGGCATCGAGGACCTGCGGGCGCGGGCCGCGGGGGTGGTCAACCTGGTGACGGCCGCCGACCTGGCCCGGCTGCTGCGCCGGCTGCCGCAGGAGTTGCTCGACCTGCTGGCGGCCAACGCGCACCGGGTGGACCTGGCCGCCGGCCTGCCGCCCGGTACCCGGATCGCGTTCAAGAACGGCTGGCTGCCGGGCGTGCGGCACAGCGCGGGCATCGTGTACCCGGCGGACGCGCCGCCGTACGCGCTGGTGGTCTGCTACTCGGGGCCGCTGGCGAACGGGCGGGACACCGGCGACCCCGCCGCCCGGCTGCTGGCCCGGATCTCGGCCGGCTACTGGGAGCAGCGCCACCTGCTGGGCGCGGCCACCGACCTCTCGCGGCGCTGAACCCACCGGACGCCGACGGGGAGAGCTGGGGGACCGTCAGCCGACGTGCACCCGGGGGCGCCGGCCGCGGTCCGGCTCGGCCTCCCGCAGCACCTCCCGGGTGACCGGCGCGACCTCGCCCTGGCCGAACAGGAAGAAGCGCAGGAACTGCGCGAACGGATTGCCCTCGGTCCACTCGAAGTAGATGTGCGGCTGCTGCCCGGTGGCGTCCCGGACGTGCAGCAGCAGCGCCGCGAGCGCGTTCGGGATGCTGGAGTGCTCCAGCGTCAGCACCCGGTAGCGGTCGTGCAGCACCTCGCCGCGGACCTTCAGTTCCGCCTCGAAGTCGGACGGGTCCCGGACGGTGACCTCCACGAAGACCAGGTCGTCCTCGATCGGGATGTCGTTGTCGGTCCTGATCTGCTGGAGCTTCTCCCGGTACTCGGTGAGGTCGCGGCTGTCCGGCTGGTTGGCGATCAGCCGGATCGTCCGGTTCGAGCAGTCGCGGACGAAGCGCTGGGCGACGTCGTCCAGGACCACGTCGGTGACCCGGAGTTCGAAGGCGCGGGCGAGCCGGGAGGCCAGCGAGATCAGCACGATGGCGGCGATGAAGCAGGCACCGATCTTCACACCGTCGGGCCGCTCGGCGATGTTGTCGCCGGTGGTGTAGACGAAGACCGCCGCGATGATCGCGAACCCCACCGTCCAGCCGCGCTGGCCGGCCTGGTGGGCGGCGATGGTCACCGCGATGGCGGCCGAGGTGATCAGCACCAGGACGCCGGTGGCGTAGGCGCCGCCCTGCTCGTCCACGCTGGCGTCGAAGATCCAGGTGATCAGGAAGGCGATCGCGGTGAGCACCAGCACCATCGGGCGCACGGCCCGGGCCCAGTGCGGCGCCATGCCGTACCGGGGCAGGTAGCGGGGCAGCAGGTTGAGCAGGCCGGCCATCGCGGAGGCCCCGGCGAACCAGAGGATGGCGATGGTGGAGGCGTCGTAGACGCTGCCGAAGGCGCCGCCCAGGTACTCGTGGGCCAGGTAGGCCAGCGCGCGGCCGTTGGCCGCGCCGCCCGGCTCGAAGGCGGCGGGCGGGATCAGCAGGGTGGTGATGAAGCTGGTGGTGATCAGGAACACGCTCATGATCACGGCGGCCGTGGTGAGCAGCTTGCGGGCGCCGCGGATACGGCCGGTGGGCCGCTCCTCGGTGTCACCCTCGTCGCCCTCGATGTGCGGCATGACCGCGACGCCGGTCTCGAAGCCGGAGAGGCCGAGGGCGAGCTTCGGGAAGACCAGCAGCGCGACCCCGATCATCGCCAGCACGTTGCCGTGCTCGGCGGTCAGCGCGTCGGTCCAGTCGGTGACCAGCTCCGGATCGGCCAGCACGTGCTCCAGGCCGACCACCACGACCACCACGTTCAGCGCGAGGTAGATCGCCACCAGGACGACCGCGACACCGATCGCCTCGCTGAAGCCCTTGAGGAAGACCGCGCCGAGCAGCGCCACCAGCACCATCGTGATCAGCACCTGACGGCCGTGCAGCGCGCCGGTCAGGTGCGGGTTCTCCACCAGGTGGGCGGTGGCGTCGGCCGCGGAGAGGGTGATGGTGATCACGAAGTCGGTGGCGGCGAAGCCGAGCAGGGCGAGCACGAACAGCTTGCCCTGCCAGAACGACAGCAGCCGCTCCAGCATCGCGATCGAGCCCTGGCCGTGCGGGCTCTCCTGGGCCACCCGCCGGTAGACCGGCAGGGCGCCGCAGAGGGTGACCAGCACCAGCACGATGGTGGCCATCGGGGAGAGCAGTCCGGCCGCCAGGGCCGCGATGCCCGGCTGGTAGCCGAGGGTGGAGAAGTAGTCCAGGCCGGTCAGGCACATCACCCGCCACCAGCGCTGCCGGTGTTCGGTGGGGGTCTCGGCGTGCGGGCCGGGGTGCTGCTTGACCCGGTCCGCGGTGCCCTCCAGCAGCCAGGCCCGCAGCCGCTGCCGCGCGGACGCGCCGTTCCCGGCGCCCGAAGCCGAGCTCACCATCGTGCACCCCTGTCGAGAGCCGCCCATCACCGGGCCGCGTCGAGGGCCGCCCACCGCCGGGCCGCCGGACCGGCGGCCCGCCCAGGCTAGGCGAGCCGTCCCGCCCGGCCCGGGAGCACGCCGGTTCGCACCCCCGTTCTCACCCCGTTAGCGGCACGCCCGCACGCCGTGGCTCCATCCCCATCGATGCGATGGTCATACCGGTGGGATCGTCGAACTGCCGTGCCACGCAGGTGTTTTGGCGTCATCGGCGACCGAAAGATTCGTGTACTCTCCTTGCTGCCCGTCGCGAACCACCGCGAGCCGCCGGCCAGCGGCCGCGCGCCGTCGCGCGCCCACCCCGGCCGACCAGGGAGACCGATGGATGCGGAGTCGAGCCTTCTCTCGGTGCTCACCCCCGAAGGCCGCAGCGACCCCTACCCCGCCCTGGCCGCGCTGCGCCTGGCCGCCCCGGTGCACCGCAGCGCGGCGCTCGGCTCACACGTCCTGACCCGGTTCGCCGACTGCCAGGAGGTGCTCACCGGCCCCGCCTTCCTGGTCCCCGACCGCGCCTGGTGCGCCCGGGAGGTCCCCGACCAGCGGGGCCGTCCGGGCGCCGACTTCTTCTACTCCTCGCTGCTGGGCACCAACGGCGCCGAGCACGCCCGCCACCGCCGTCTGATCGTCGGCGCGTTCGGCGCCCGGCAGGTCGCCGCGCTGCAGGCGACCACCGAGAAGATCACCGACGAGCTGCTGGACGGATTCGCCGACGCGACCGCCTCCGGCGGCACGGCGGACTTCCAGGAGCTGGTCGGCCGGCCCCTGCCGGTCGCCCTGGTCGGCGCCCTGATCGGCGTCCCCGGGGCCGAGCAGGGCCGGCTGGAGCAGCTCGGCCGGGGCGCCGGCCGGCTGTTGGAGCCGCTGCGCTCACCGGAGGACTGGGCCCGCGCCGACCGGGCCGTCACCGAACTGCGCGCGTACTTCACCGGCCTGCTGGCCGAGCGCCGCGCCGCCCCGGCCGACGACCTCGCCTCCGCCCTGCTCGACCAGTGCCGGGCGGTCGATCCGCCGCCCACCGACCTCGAACTGGCCGACCTGCTGCTGCTGGTGTTCGTGGCCGGCTTCGAGACCACGACCGGCCTGCTCGGCACCGCCGTCCACGCCCTGCTCACCCATCCGGAGCAGCTCGCGCTGGTACGGCAGGACCGGGCCCTGGTGCCGGCCGCCGTCGAGGAGGCGCTGCGCTGGGACTCGCCGGTGCTGATGACCGAGCGGTTGGCCGCCCGGCCGGTGACGGTCGCCGGGGTGCCGATCCCGGCGGGCGGCTCGGTGACCGCCGTCCTCGCCGCCGCCAACCGCGACCCGCAGCGGCATCCCGACCCGGACGCCTTCAGCGTCCGGCGGCCCGACCACCGGGCGCTCAGCTTCGGCCACGGCCCGCACCACTGCCCCGGCGCGGCGCTGGCCACGGCCGAAGGCACCACGCTGATCGCCCGGATGCTCGACCGGTTCCCGGCACTGACCCTGGCCGGCCCGCCGGTGCGGCGCGACGCGGTCGCCCTGCGGTCGTTCGACGTCCTCCCGTTGGCCACCACCGGCTGACGGACCACCACCACCCCCGTCCGGCCGGACCCGCACGGCCACCACCGCGGACCCCCGACCGCACCGCAGACCACCGCCGCCCGCACCGCCCGAAAGGGTCCCCCCGTGACCTTCCTCCACCTCGAACGCGCCACCCTCGAAACGTTCATGCCCGGACTGGACGAGCGGCTGGCCCGCCACCCGCTGGCAGCACTGGAGAGCGCGCCCAGCCCCGCGATCGCCGAGTTCCGGGCGGCCGGCGGGCCCGCCCTGCTGGTCCCCGCCCAGCACGCCGGAGCGGGGGCCACCCCGCTGGAGGCGGTCCGGGCGCAGCGCGCCGTCGGGGCGCGCTGCCCGTCCCTGGCGGTGGCCACCACGATGCACCACTTCTCGGTCGCCGGCCTCGCCGAGGCCGCCAAGTACGGGAGCGGGCTCGAAGGCGTGCTGCTGGAGTCGGTGGCGAAGGAGCGCCTGCTGCTGGCCTCCGCCTTCGCCGAGGGCAACACCGGCCAGAACATCCTGCGCCCGCACATCACCGCGCAGCGCCGCGGCGACCGGATCGTGCTGAACGGCCGCAAGATGCCCTGCAGCCTGGCGCGGTCGATGGACCTGCTGACCGCCTCGGTCGCGCTGGCGGACGAGGACGGGGTCGAGCGGCTGGCCGTCGCGCTCGTCCCGGCCGACGCCCCGGGCGTCGAGGTGCGGCCGTTCTGGCGGACGCCGGTGCTGGCCGGGGCCGAGAGCGAGCAGGTGGTGCTCACCGAGGTCGAGCTGGATCCGCAGATGGTGGTGGTCACCGACGTCACCGCCGAGGCCGTGCCGGACGCGCTCAACATCGCCGGGTTCCTCTGGTTCGAGCTGCTCCTGACCGCCGGATACCTGGGCGTGGCCAGCGCCCTGGTGGAGCGGGTCCTGGAGCGGCCCGGCGCCGCCGAGGAGGACCCGACGCCGTACACGGTGCCGGTGGAGGCCGCGATGCTGGCGGTGGAGGCCGTCGCCCGGGCGATGGCGGACGAGGCGTGGACCGACGGGCTGCTGGTCCGGGCGCTGTACGCGCGGTACGCGGCGCAGGAGGCGATCGCCCGGACCTCGGCGGCCTGCCTGGCGGCGCTGGGCGGCATGGCGTTCATCGGATCGCCGGAGGGCGCGTACCTGGCCGCGGCCGCCGGGGCGCTGAACTTCCACCCGCCGTCCCGCAGCCGGATGGCCCGGCCGCTGCGCGACCACCTGGACGGGCGGCCGCTGCGGATCGGCTGACGCCCCCGCCCCCGCCCCCGTGTGTGTACCGCCCCCGCCTACCGTCGAGACCGTGAGCAGGTGACCGCAGTGCGGCGATCCCCCACCGCACCCCCCGACCCGGCCGGGCCCCGCCCCGGCTACCGGGTCGAGGTGCTGCCCAGCGTCGAGGCGGTGCCGGCCGGGTTCTGGGAGCGGCTGGCCCCCGGCGACGACCCGATGTGGTCGCGGCCGCTGTTCGTCGCCATGGAGCGCTCCAGGATCGGCCCCGACCGGTACGCCTATCTGGCGGTCCGCCGGGGCGCGGACCTGGTGGCGGTGCTACCGCTGGCGCTGTTCCCGGCGCTGCGGCTGGACGACGTGGTCGGCCCGCGCGAGCGGCGGCTGCTCACGCCGGTGCGCCGGCTGTGCCCGCGACTGCTGCGGGTGCCGATGCTGTTCTGCGGCAACCTGCTCGGGCAGGGGCACGTCCTGGCGGACGGCCGGCTGCCGGACGGCGTCTGGCGGCTGCTGGTGGCGGGCGCCCTCGACCTGGCGCGGCGCGAGCGGCTGGGCACGGTGGTGTTCAAGGACTTCACCGTGGCCGCCCCGGCACCGCTGCGCACCGCGCTGGCCGAGGCCGGATTCTTCTTCCTGCCGAGCCTGCCGGACACCGAACTGCGGCTCGACGCGGGCTCGTTCGAGGACTACCTGGCCGCGCTCCCGGCCAAGCCGCGGCGCAACGCCCGGAGCAAGATCCGCAAGTTCGAGGCCCACCCCGGGCTGCGGATCGAGGTGCTCGACGAGTTCGCCGACCTGCTGCCGCAGGTGCTGGCGCTGTACCGGCAGGTGATGGAGCGGGCGGACCAGACCCTGGAGGTGCTCGACGCCGGGTTCCTGGCCGCCGTGCACGAGCAACCCGGGCTGCGCCGCCGCCTGGTGGCCTGCTTCGAGGACGAGCGGCTGGTGGCCTTCCTGCTCTGCCTGTTCGCCGGCACCGGGGCGACCGGCGCCCGGATCGGCCTGGACTACCGCCTCGCCCACGACGCCCGGCTCTACCACAACGTGCACTACGCGGCGATCCGGACGGCCATCGCCGCCGGCTGCGGCCACATCCGGTTCGCCCAGACCGCCTACCGGCCGAAGGTCGAACTCGGCTGCGAGCTGGTCGAGCAGTGGTACGCGATGACCCACACCCGCCGGCCCGCCCGCGCCGTGCTGCGCCGGCTGCTCCCGCCGACCCTGGCCGCCGCGCGCGCCGCCGCGCTCGGCCCCCATCTCCCGCCCCCGGGCGCCGTCCCGGGCGCCCCCGAAGCAGAAGGGCTCCCCCGTGCCACGAGTTGACGTGGAACTGCGCATCGCCGCCCCGCCCGCCGCCGCCTGGGCGGCCGTGGTGGACGTCGAGAGCTACCCGCACTGCATGGAGAACGTCGACTCGGTCCAGGTCACCGAGCGGACGGACGAGCTGCAGCGCACCACCGAGTGGGCCGTCCGGCTGCGCGGCTCGGTCCTGCGGTGGACCGAGGCCGACCGGCTCGACCCGGTCGCCCGGCGCTTCGACTTCCACCAACTGACCGGCGACCTGGGCGAGTTCGTCGGCCACTGGGCGGTCGCGGCGGCGCCCGGCGGCGGCAGCACGGTCGCCCTGCACGTCGACTTCGACATCGGCATCCCGCTGCTGGCCGACATGCTCAACCCGGTGGCCGCGCAGGCCCTCGCGGAGAACGCCGCCCAGATGCTCGCCGCCCTGGAACGGCGGCTGCTGGACGCCGCCGGCCCGCAGGAGCAGCCGCCGGTCCTCCAGGAGGCCACGCCGTGACCGCCACGCCGACGGCGACCGGCGCGGACCCGGCCGGCGACGCCCCCGAGGTGTTCGACCGGTTGCGCCGCCACCTGTCGCCCAAGCTCGCCCTGACCGGGAGCTTCGCCGGGCGCGGCGCCGTCGAGACCGCCGCGGACGGCTGCCGGGTCACGCTCTCGGACGGCCGGACCGCGCTCGACTTCGGCTCCTACGCCGTCACCCTGCTCGGCCACCGCCACCCGGCCGTGGCGGCGGCCGTCCGCCGGCAGCTGGAGACCATGCCCACCTCCACCCGGAGCCTGGCCAACCCGGTCGCCGCCCGGGCGGCGGCCTGCCTCGCCGAGTACCTGGGCGGCACGCTGCCCAAGGTGTACTTCGGCCTGAACGGCGCCGACGTGGTCGAGGTCGCGGTCAAGCTGGCCCGGCTCGCCACCGGCCGCGACCGGGTGGTGGCCGTGGTCGGCGGCTTCCACGGCAAGTCGGTCGGCGCGCTCGCGCTCACCCACCACCCGCTCTACCGGGCCGGCCTGCGCGGCTGCACGGTCGACGTGGTGCACGTGGACCCGGCCGACCCGGAGGCCGTCGCCCGCGCGGTCCGCGCGGCCCCGGTGGCCGCCCTCGTCCTGGAACCGGTCCAGGGCGAGAACGGCGCCGTCCCGCTGCCGCCCGAGGTGGTGCGGCGCTGGTGCGCGGACGCCGCCGGCGCCGGGGCGTTCGTGATCGCGGACGAGATCCAGTGCGGGCTGCGCCGCTGCGGCGAGCGCTCGGTCGCCCTCGCCGCCGGCCTGCCGGTGGACGCCGTGCTGCTCGGCAAGCCACTGGGCGGCGGGGTGGTCCCGCTGTCCGCCCTGGTCTGCTCCGAGCAGCTGTACGCCCCGCTGGCGGCCGACCCGTTCCTGCACTCGGCGACCTTCGGCGGGCACCCGCTGAGCTGCGCGGCGCTGCCCGCCGCGCTCGCCGCGATCGAGGAACTCGCCCCGCACGGGCACCGGTTGGCGCTGCTGCTGGACACCGCGCTGGCCCGGCTGCACGCGGACCACCGCCACCTGGTCCGGGCCGTACGCGGCGCGGGACTGCTGCGCGGGATCGACCTGGTGAGCCCGCGGGCCGCCGGCGCGGTGCTGGCCGAACTGGCCGGCGCCGGCCTGCTGGTCTCCCCGTGCCTGAGCCGGCCCACCACCATCCGGCTGCTGCCCCCGCTGATCAGCACCGAAGCCGACCTCGCGGAGGCGGCCCGGATCCTCGACGCCGCGCTCACCACGGCGGGCACCACGTACGGCTGACGCCCGCCGGCCCGTACCCGACCGGTACCGCAGCACCGCGGCCCCGCGGCCCCGCGGCACCGGCAGCACCGCCGCCCATCGAGCCGGACCTGATCCCGGCACGGAAGGAACCACCGACATGCCCACCCGCGAGGAACTCGCCCTGCTGGTCAGGACGACCATCTCGGACGTGCTCGGCACCGGGACCGAGGAGGTCCGGGAGCAGACCAGCCTGAGCGCCGACCACGACATCGACAGCCTGGAGCTGATGGAGATCGGCGCCCGGCTGGAGCGCTCCCTGCAGGTGCGGATCGAGGTCGAGGACCTCACCGCCGCACAGACCGTCGGGCAGGCCATCGACCTGCTCGCGGCCCGTGCGGGCGAGCGGTCATGACCGGCCGTCACCGCTCCGGCGGGCACCGCGTGGCCGTCACCGGCATCGGCGTGAAGTCACCGGCCGGCACCGACCTCGAGGCCGCCTGGACCACCGTGCTCAAGGGCCGGCCCACCGCCGCGACCGTCGGCCGGCTGCCCGAGGCCGGCCTGCCGGTCCACTTCGCCTGCCTGGTACCGGAGTTCGACCTCGACGCCTACCTCACCCACCGCGAGTCGCGCCAGATCGACCGCAGCACCCGGCTGCTGCTGTGCGCCGCCGCCGACGCGGTCGAGGACGCCGCGCTGCCGCCCGGCACCGCACCCGACCGGGCCGGGGTCCAGATCGGCACCGGGATCGGCGGCCTGCCCAGCATGGAGGAGGTCACCCTGAGCCACGCCGACCGCCCCCGGGACATGCCGGTGCACACCGTGCCCCGGACGATGGCCAACTCCCCGGCCACCCGGCTGGCCATGCGGTACGGCTTCCGCGGGCCGTGCACCACGTACTCCAGCGCCTGCGCCAGCGGCACCACCGCCGTCGGCGAGGCCGCCCGCAAGATCCGGTACGGCGACCTCGACCTCGCCCTCGCCGGCGGCACCGACTCCGCGGTCACCACCGTCGTGATGGGCGCCTTCGCCCGGATGCGGGCGATGTCGGTCCGCAACGAGGACCCGGCCGCCGCCAGCCGCCCCTTCGACACCGACCGGGACGGCTTCGTGATGGCCGAGGGCGCGGCCGTCCTGGTGCTGGAGCGGTGGGACCTGGCCCGGGCCCGCGGCGCCCGGATCTACGGCGAGGTCGCCGGGTACGCCGAGAACTGCGACGCCGCCCACGTGGTCGCCCCGGTCGAGGACGGCTCGGTCGCCGGCCGCTGCATGCGGCAGGCCCTCGCGGACGCCGGGCTCTCCCCCGCCGACATCGGCCACATCAACGCGCACGGCACCTCCACCGTGCTGAACGACCGGGCCGAGGCCCGTGCGATCGACCGCTGCTTCCACGGCCAGTCGCCGCCGGTCACCGCGGTCAAGGGGGTCACCGGCCACCTGATCGGCGGCTCCGGGGCGCTGGAGGCGGCGCTCGCGCTGCTCTGCGCCGCCCGCGGCAGCGTCCCGGCGATCGCCAACCTGGCGACCAGCCCGGAGGCCGACCTGGTGGACCTGGTGATCGGTGCGCCGCGGGCGATCGCGCCGGCCCCGGTGCTCTCCAACTCCTTCGGCTTCGGCGGGCAGAACGCCTGCCTGGTCCTCACCCCGGAGGGCGCGGCCGACCGGCCGGCTCCCCCGGCCTCCCCACGGAGCTGACGCCCATGCGCATCCTCGTCACCGGCGCGACCGGAGTGGTCGGCACCGAGATCGTGCACCAGCTGGCCGCCGCCGGCCGCACCCCCACCCGGGTGGCCAGGCGGGCCGCCGACGACACCGTGGTCCGCTGGCCGATCGGCGCCGAACCCCCGCCGCCGCAGCTCGCGGGGCACTGGGACGTCATCGTGCACTCGGCCGCCTCCACCCGGTGGACGCTGAGCCGCGAGGAGGCGGCCGCCGCCAACGTCGAACCGCTGCGCGCGGTGCTGGCCCTGGCCGACCGCGACACGCACCTGGTCCACCTCTCGACGGCGTACGTCGGCGGGGTGCGCAACCCCGAGGACCTGCGGGGCGCCGAGTTCGAGGGGTACCGCAACGGCTACGAGTGGTCGAAGGCCAGGTGCGAGGAGGTGGCCCGCGCCGACCACCCGGGGCCGCTGACCGTGGTCCGCCCGCCGCTGATCGTCGGGCGGCGCGGCTCGGGCGCGATCGCCCGGTTCTCCGGGCCGTACACGATGCTCCAGGCGCTGGTCTCCGGGCTGGCCGCCGTGGTGGTCGGCGACCCGGGCGGCTACGCCGAGATCAGCCCCGTCGACGAGGTCGGCGCGGCGGTGGCCGACGCCGTGCTCGCCGAGCCGCCGGGCAGCCCGCACACCGAGGTGATCGCCGCCGGCCGCGCCGCCCTGACCCTGGACACGCTGCTGGACGTCATCTGCGGGACCCTGAACGAGGTCCGCCGGGCCGCCGGCGTGGAACCGATCGATCGGCCGCGGATCGTGTCCGGCGACAGCTGGAACCGCTTCTTCCTCCCGCTCGCGGACGAGTACCTCTCGCCGGTCCAGGGCCAGGCCGTGAAGCTGCTCGCCATGTTCCAGAGCTACACCAGCATGACCAGCCCGTTCGAACCCACCTGCACGGTCGCCGACCCCGCCGCGGTGATGGCCGCCGCCGTCCGCCACTGGGCCGCCGCCAAGCCGCGGCTCGCCCTCGCCACCCCGCAGCAGTGGGCACTGATCGGCGCCCCCGCCTGACCGCCCCGGCCCGCCCCCGGATCCGGCCTCGGCGTGCGGTTGACGCACCTACAGTTGCGAAGCCCCTCCGTCGACCGGGAACTCCGCCCCGGTCGAGAAGGTCGCATCGAACGCCAGGTACGCCACCGCGCCGGCCACCTCCTCGGGCGTCCCCAACCGCTGCATCGGGACGGTGCTCCGGTAGCCGTCCTTCATCGCCTCGACGACGTCGGCGGGCAGCGAGGAGCGGTCCAGGATGCCCGAGTCGATCGGGCCGGGGCTCACGGCGTTGACGCGCACCCCGCGCGGGAGCAGCTCGCGGGCCAGCGTGCGCGTCATCGACCGCAGGGCCGCCTTGCTCGCCGAGTAGACACTGAGCGCGTCCAGGCCCAGGACGTTCACCACCGACGTGGTGAGGACCACGCCGCCGCCCTCGCGCAGCAGCGGTGCCAGCGCCTGGACCGTGAAGTACGGGCCCTTGGCGTTGATGCCGAACACCTCGTCGTACGTCTCCTCCGTCATCGAGTCGAACGGCGCGGACGCAGTGACGCCGGCGTTCACGAACAGCGCGTCCACCACGCCGAACCGCTCCCGGACCGTGCCGGCCAGCGCCTTGATGTCCTCCAGGGACGCGGCGTCGCTGCGGACGGCGACCGCGTCCGGCCCCAACTGCTCCAACGCGGCGTCCAGGGCGGACCTGGTGCGGCCGGTGATCAGTACGTGCGCCCCACCGTCCGCGAACAACCGGGCCGCGGCCAGGCCGATACCGCTGCTTCCGCCCGTGATCACGATCTTCTTGCCGTCATAAGTGGTCATGCCGTCCAGTCAAATGTCCACCCGTGCGCCGCGTCCAAGACCTGTTCCGCATGCCGCCATGCCCCGGGCGTATGGCGGCGCGCACCGTACCCTGGGCGGATGGACGTCGATCTGCGGCTGGTGCGCTACTTCACGGTCGTGGCGGAGCACGGCAACTTCGGCCGGGCCGCCACCCGACTGCACCTGGCGCAGCCGTCGCTGAGCCGCCAGATCCAGCGACTCGAAGCCCAGCTCGGGGTCCGGCTCTTCGACCGCTCGCCGCAGGGCACCAGCCTCACCGACGCCGGCCAGGCCTTCCTCCCCCGGGCCCGGATCCTGCTCCACGAGGCCGAGCAGGCCGCCCGCACGGCCAGAGCCGCCGTCCAGCCCCGCACCATCACCGTCGGCTACGCCGAAGGCCTGGT
The DNA here is from genome assembly GCF_040304075.1 of Kitasatospora sp. NPDC094015. Classification (NCBI taxonomy): domain Bacteria; kingdom Bacillati; phylum Actinomycetota; class Actinomycetes; order Kitasatosporales; family Streptomycetaceae; genus Kitasatospora; species Kitasatospora sp. NPDC094015. Next base: position 289,297 of record NZ_JBEOUL010000007.1, on the reverse strand, counting down.
CATCACCGCCTGCGTGCAGGAACTGCGCCGCCGGCACCCCGACGGCCGGATCCGCACCCGGCACCTCGACTGGCGGGACACGCACGCCCTCGCCGAGGGCCGGGTCGACGCCCTCCTCGCCTACCGCCCGCTGCCCTTTCCCACGGACGGCCTCCGGGTGACCAAGCTCCATGAGGAGTCGCGGGTCCTCGTCATGTCGGCCGGTCATCAGCTGGCGAACGGGAAACCCGTCAGCCTGCGAGCCCTGTCGGACGAGGAACTGGTGGCCTGCGTCAGCACTCCGGTGCTCTGGAGCACACCCAAACCGGTCGGCGACCGCCCGGCACCACCCCCGCCCGCGACCGACGACAGCTACGAGGACAAGCTGGAAGCCATCGCCACCGGCCACTGCGTCGCGATCTTCCCCGCCGGCGACCGACGCGCCGCAGCGCGCGAGGACATCGCCATGGTGCCCGTCATCGACATCGCCCCCTGCGAGGTCGTGCTCGTCACGCGCGCCGACGACCCCGACCCCCTCCTCGGATCACTGGAGGACGTCGCACGCACACTGCTGCCCGGGTCGGTGCCGTCGCCGGTGGTGTAGACCTCGCCCGGCACACCTGCAGCAGCACACAACACCAGGTCAGCGGGCCCTTCCCCGCGGCTTCAGGGGCACCGGCGGCAGCGCCGGTGCGGCCAGCCGGGTGCCGTCGTAGCCGTGTACCTCGCCGAACTCCGCCCCTTCCATCCACGCCTCGCGGGCCTGGCGGATCTCCTCGTCGGTGCGGCCGATGAAGTTCCACCACATCACGATCTGCTCCTCGAACGGCTCGCCGCCGAGCAGCAGCAGCGAGCTGTCCGAGCGGGCCAGCAGCGGCAGTTCGCGGCGCCCGCAGCCGAGGTAGAGCATCGAGCCGGGCTCGACCCGGACGCCGTCCACGTCGACGCTGCCGGTCATCGCCAGCACCGCGTACTCGAAGCCCGGCTCCAGCGGCAGCCGGTGCTCGGCGCCGTCCCGGAGGGTCAGGTCGGCACCGACCAGCGGGGAGTAGGTGGTGCCGGGTGAGCGGGTGCCGTCGAGTTCGCCGAGGATGAGGCGGGCGTCGAGGCCGGCGGCGGTGACGTGGGGGAGGTCGGGGTGGTGTTCGAAGGTGGGGGCGGTGCGGCGGTGGGCGTCGGGGAGGGCGACCCAGAGTTGGGCGCCGTGCAGGTACCGGGCGTGCGGGCGGGGGGATTCCTCGGAGTGGGAGATGGCGCGGCCGGAGGTCATCAGGCCGAGTTCGCGGGGGCGGACGGTCTGCAGGCTGCCGAGGCTGTCGCGGTGCAGGACCTCGCCCTGGTGCAGCCAGCTGACGGTCTGCAGGCCGGTGTGCGGGTGCGGCGGCACCTGCATGCCGGGCTCGTCGGCGATGTCGTCCGGCCCGTAGTGGTCCACGAAGCACCAGGCGCCGACCATCCGCCGCCCCAGGTTCGGCAACAACCGCCGCACCACCGTCGACTCGCCCAGCGGCACCTGGCGGCCGGTCAGCAGGTCACGGACCGGCCCGGTCGCGGACGCGTTCCCGCACCGGGTGGGCGTCGGCCGGAGGTCGAGGTTGCTCATGGCCGCCACCGTACGTCGCCGGGCGACCCGTCGCCCGCAGCGCCGGGGCGTCAGCCGGCGTGTCCGAGGAAGGCCGTGGCCGCCGGGAGGACCCGCCGCCAGAAGCCGTCGGTGTGCGCTCCGCGCGGGAAGTGCGCCTCGGTGGCGCGGGGCGCCAGCTCCCGGGCCGCCGGGCAGAACGGGTCCTCGGTGCCGCACCAGAGCCCGAGCCGGGCGGCCGGCGCCGGGTCGGGGTGCAGCAGCGGCTCGTGCGCGCGCCAGTCCGCCTCGTCGCGGAAGCCGCCCACCGTCCGGGCGTCCGGCCAGCTGCGGAACAGCGCGGGGCTGAGCAGCGCGACCCCGCGCAGCGCGCCCGGCCGGGTCCGGGCGTAGCGCAGGGCGCCCGAACCGCCCATCGAGATGCCGAGCGCGGCGGTGGGCTCGGGCAGGCCCAACGACGCCAGCCGGGCCGGGAGTTCGTCGAGCAGCATGGCCATCGGGTCGTCGCCGGGGGTACGGGCGTGCCAGTAGGTGGCGTCCCCGCCGTCGACCGCGGCGAAGCGGAACGGCGGCACCCCCGCGGCCACCGCGGCGGCCAGGAACTGCGGGAGGCCGAGCGCGGCCGTGGCGCGGGCGCTGCCGCCGCGGCCGTGCAGCACCAGGCACAGGGGCAGCGCGGCGGTGGGCCCGACCCCGGGCGGGGACATGGTGATCAGTTCCACCGGCCGGCCCCGGGCGGCGGAGGTGAAGGTGGTGCTGCCGACCGGCCCGGGGGTCACGGCGGGCACGGTGCCGTCGGGGCCGGTCAGGCCGATCGCCCGGCGCAGCCGGGGGCCGCCCGGCAGCAGGTCCTCGGCCACCGCCGTGCCGGCCGCGGCGACCGCGACCGTACCGACCGCGGCGACCCCGAGCACCCGCAGCAGCCGGCGGCGCGCGAGCGGGCGCGCGGCGGGCTGCCCGGGCTCCCGCTGCCGGCCCGCGCCACCCTCGAAGTCCCCGTCCTGCACGACCCCTCCCCGTCCCGCCCGCACCGCCGCCGCGCGGCCCCGATCGAAGATCGTCGGGCCTCACGGTACGGGCCGGCGGGGGACGGTCGGCGCCCGGGGCCGCCGTTGTGACGGGGTCAGTGCTTGCAGGCCCAGGGGGCGTTCGCCGTCACCGCGTCCGCCTGCGCCCGCAGCGCGCGGACGGCCTCGGCCGGGTCGGCGGCCCCGTAGACGGCGGAGCCGGCCACGAAGACGTCCGCGCCCGCCTCGGCGCAGCGCTCGATGGTGGCGGCCGAGACGCCGCCGTCCACCTGGAGCCAGAGGTCCAGGCCGTGCTTGTCGATCAGCTGCCGGGTGCGTCGGATCTTGGGCAGCATGATGTCGAGGAAGGCCTGGCCGCCGAAGCCGGGCTCGACCGTCATGATCAGGACCATGTCGAGCTCGGGCAGCAGGTCCTCGTAGGGCTCGATCGGGGTGGCCGGCCGCAGGGCCATCGAGGCACGGGCGCCCTTGGCGCGGATCTCCCGGGCCAGCCGCACGGGGGCGGCGGCGGCCTCGACGTGGAAGGTCACCGAACCGGCGCCGGCCTCCACGTACTGCGGGGCCCAGCGGTCGGGCTGTTCGATCATCAGGTGGCAGTCGAGCGGGGTGCTGGTGGCCCGGGCCAGCGACTCCACGACCGGCACGCCCAGCGTCAGGTTGGGCACGAAGTGGTTGTCCATCACATCGACGTGCAGCCAGTCCGAGCCTCGGACGGCCTCGGCCTCCTCGGCCAACCGGGCGAAGTCGGCGGAGAGAATGCTGGGGTTGATCTGAGCCATTTGAGGGTACCTTCACAACTCGGTGCGGGCGGCTTGAGCTGCCATCAAGGTCCATCATCCCTCGCGTGATCGGCCGGCCGTGAGCGGCGACGCCTCCCCGTGACCCGCGTCACATCCGGGGCGCGTGTGCCGGGGTCGCGGTCGTCGCGGCCCCACTGCGAGAGAGGTGCCCGATGGCCGAGCTGGCCCACCCCGCCCGCGCTCTGTGGTGGCTGTTCGAACCGGTCCACGCCCTGACCTACTTCTCGCCCGAGGGCCGGGCGGCGTACGAGGCGGCGGGGCTGCGCGGCAGCTGGCGCGGCTACTTCGCGGGCCGCTCCGCGCCGCTCGGGGCGGTGGACGCGCCGCCGGTGGTGGCGGCGTTCTTCAGCTTCGCCCCCGGCATGGTCGAGCGGGCGCTGCCGGACGTCTGGGGCCGGGCCACCCCGCAGGCCGCGCTGGCGGCCCGGGTCTCGGGCGCCGAGGCCGCGCTGCAGCGGGTCCTGGAGACGGTCAAGCCGCACCTGATCGACCGCTCGGTGGAGCTGCTGGAGCGGGCGGTGGACGGCCTGGACTGTTGCGGGCGGGTGCTGGCCGCGGCCAACGCGGCGCTGCCCCGCCCCGAGGGGCGGCTCGCCCGGCTCTGGCACGCCACCACCGTGCTGCGCGAGCACCGCGGCGACGGGCACGTCGCCGCCCTGGTCGCCGAGGGCCTGGACGGCAGCGAGGCGCTGGTGGTGCGCTGCGCGCTGGACATCCGCCGGGAGGTGCTCCAGCCCTACCGCGGCTGGACCGACCAGGAGTGGGACGCGGCGACGGACCGGCTGACCGGGCGCGGCTGGCTGGCCGGGGACGGCTCGCTCAGCCCCGAGGGCCGCGCCCGCCACCAGGCGCTGGAGGCCGCCACCGATCTGGCCGCCGCGCGGGTCTGGGCCGGCTTCCGCCGGTCCGAGCTGGACGAGCTGGCCACCGCGCTGCGCCCGATCTCCACGGCCTGCCGGGCCGAGCTGCCGCTGCTCAACCCGATCGGTCTTCCGGTCAGCAGCTGATCGCCCGCCCCGGGGCACCGGGAGACCCGTCAGTGCCCCGGGGTCGCCGTGCGCCGCCCGGTGCCGGCGCTCACCCGGCCGCGGCGGGGCGGCCCGAGCAGCACGCCGCGGCCGGCGTAGAACCGGGGCAGGTCCGCCCAGGGCACCCGGGCGTACTGCTGCGAGCCGTCCGGGAAGCCGGACGGGTTGTGGATCAGCAGCTCCTGCTCGGTCGCCCCGACCGCGAGCACCAGGTGCCCGCCCTGCCGGGGCGGGTCCGGCTCCAGCGTGCGGATGCTGGGGTGGACCGAGAGCATCAGCAGCCGGCCGTCCTCGATCTGCTCGGCCAGCTCCTCCACCGGCAGCGGGTCCCTGGCCTCGGCGTACAGCCCCCAGCGGGTGCGCACGTACTCCGCGAACGGGCGGTGGATCAGGCCCTCCAGCCGCCCGTCCGGGTGCCGGACGTACGCGCCGGCGGCCCGGCACTCCTCGGCGAGCGGGACGGCGGCGGGGGCCACCCCCCACCAGTGGTCCAGCGCCATCCGCAGGCAGGCCATCCCGCAGATCCGCCAGGACCAGTACGCGTACTCCTCCTCGCTCGCCGCGCCGGAGCGCTCCCAGAGCGGGTCGTCGGACGCCTGCACGGTGCCGGCCAGCAGGTCGGGCACCAGCTCGGGGGACTCCCACTGGGAGTAGTAGGGGACCTGGTTGATGATCGGGCTCACCCGGCCATCCTCGCGCGTCCCGGCGCCCGGTGCCCGCCCGGCCCTCCCGGGCGGGGCGGGCGGGGCCGGCGCCGGGAGGGGCACCGACCCCGCCGGGTCGATCGGCGGCTACCAGGCGTAGTCCTCCGGCGCGGTGCGGCGGCCGGGGAAGATCTCGTCCAGCCGGTCGAGGGTCTTCTGGTCCAGCGTCACGTCCAGCGCCCGCACGGCGGCGTGCAGCTGCTCCAGGGTGCGCGGGCCGACGATCGGCGCGGTGACGGCCGGGCGGGTGAGCAGCCAGGCCAGCGCCACGTCGCCGGGCTCCTGCCCGAGCTCGGCCGCCAGGTCCTCGTACGCCTGGAGCTGGCCGCGCTTGGCCTCCAGCGTCTCGGCGGAACGGCCGCTGACCCGGCGGACACCCTCCGACTCCTTGCGCAGCACGCCGCCGAGCAGGCCGCCGTGCAGCGGGGACCACGGGATCAGGCCGAGCCCGTAGTGCTGGGCGGCCGGGACGACCTCCAGCTCGACGTTGCGCTCCAGCAGGTTGTAGATCGACTGCTCGCTGGTCAGGCCGAGGAAGTTGCGCGCCCTGGCGCTCTCCTGGGCCTGGGCGATGTGCCAGCCGGCGAAGTTGCTGGAGCCGACATAGATGATCTTGCCCTGGGCGACCAGTACCTCCATCGCCTGCCAGATCTCGTCCCACGGGGTCGCCCGGTCGACGTGGTGCATCTGGTAGAGGTCGATGTGGTCGGTCTGCAGCCGCCGCAGGCTGGCGTCGACGGCGCGGCGGATGTTGAGCGCGGAGAGCTTGCCCTCGTTCGGCCACTCCCCCATGTCGCCGTAGAGCTTGGTGGCGATGACGGTCTTCTCCCGGCGGCCGCCGCCCTTGGCGAACCAGCTGCCGATGATCTCCTCGGTGCGGCCCTTGTTCTCGCCCCAGCCGTAGACGTTGGCGGTGTCGAAGAAGTTGATGCCCTGTTCGTGGGCGGTGTCCATGATCACGTGCGCGTCGGCCTCTTCGGTGTGCGGGCCGAAGTTCATGGTGCCGAGGCACAGGCGGGACACGGTCAGGCCGGTACGGCCGAGGTGGGTGAACTCCATGACCGCCAGCCTCTGCCGCACCGGCCGGTTTGTCCAGCATTTCGTTCCGCCGCTGCATCAACTCCCGTCACGGCACGAACGAACCGGCGCGAACCGGACGGGGCAGGGCCACCAGGGCGGGGCAGAGCCACCAGGGCGGGGCAGCGGGCGGGCGGCAGGCGGGCTCAGACCGTCCCGGCCAGCGCCCGCGGCAGCACCAGGGCGACGTACTCGGCCGGCTCGGTCACGTGCGGCACGTGGCCGGCGCCCCGGTAGAGGTGGCTCTCCGCCTGCGGGAGGGTCAGTGCGATCCGGTCGAGCACCGGCTCGAACAGCGGCGGGCTGTTGTCGCTGCGGGTGAGCAGCACCGGATCCCGGTAGCGGGCCAGCGCCGCCAGGTCGAGGTCGAACGCCTCCGGATCGCGCAGCTCGTCCAGGTAGCTCGGCGCGTTGCGGATGAAGGTGTGCCGCAGCGGGGCGGGCACCCGCGGCCAGGAGTCCGGCCCGAACGCGACCGTGTCGACGAACAGTTCGGCCGCCGCCGCGGACTCGCCGGCCTCCAGCAGTACCCGGACCGGCTCGTTTCGCTCGACGAACTGCCGAGACAGCGCGGCGAGTTCGGGATCGTCGCGGAGCAGGCCGAGGGCCGGCGGCTCGTGCACGGCGAGGCCGCGGACCAGGTCCGGCCGGGCGACGGCCAGCCGCAGGGCGATCAGCGCGCCGAAGGAGTTGCCGCACACGAAGGCCGGGGCGAGGCCGAGTTCCTCGATCAGGGCGGCCAGGTCGGCGACGTCCTGGTGCACCGAGCCCTGGCCCGGCGGGTCCTCGCTGCGGCTGTGCCCGCGCCGGTCGTACGCCACCACCCGGCACCGGCCGGCCAGGCCCGGCACCACCCGGGCCCAGCCGTCCGCGTCGCTCCAGGAGCCGTGCACCAGGATCACGCCCGGTCCCTCGCCGTGGGCCTCGTGGTACAGCGACACCCCGTTGACGTCGATCTCGGACATCCCGCGCCTCCAGACCCTCGGTGCCGCCAGCTCAGCACGCCCGTACGGCGGTCGCGAGCCCCGTCGGCCGTCCGGGCGTGCCGGGCCCCGACGCCGCGCCGGGCGTGCCGCGCGCGGGGCTCAGCCGGTGCGGCGCAGCAGCGCGAGGTACATCGCGTCGGTGCCGTGCAGGTGCGGCCAGAGCTGGACGTCCGGGCCGGCGCCGAGGCCCGGGAGGCCGGGCAGCAGCGGCCGGGCGTCGATCCACTCCACCCCGAGGTCCTCGCGCAGCACGTCCTCGACCACCGCGCGGGTCTCGGCCAGGTGCGGGGAGCAGGTGGCGTAGCCGACCACGCCGCCGGGCCGGGTGGCCCGGATCGCGGTGCGCAGCAGGTCCCGCTGGAGCGGGCCGAAGCCGGCGATGTCGTCCGGGCGGCGGCGCCAGCGGGCCTCGGGGCGGCGGCGCAGCGCGCCGAGGCCGGAGCACGGGACGTCGACCAGGGTCCGGTCGAAGGAGCCCGGCCGCCAGGCGGGCCGGGTGCCGTCGGCCGCGATCACGGTGTACGGGCCGGGGTTGCCGTCCAGCGCGCGGGCGACCAGGCGGGCCCGGTGCGGCTGCTTCTCCGAGGCGACCAGGGCGGCGCCGCGTTCGGCGGCCAGCGCGCCGAGCAGCGCGGCCTTGCCGCCGGGGCCGGCGCAGCCGTCCAGCCAGAGCCGGTCGGGGCCGTCCAGCGGGGCGGCGGCCAGCGCCAGCGCGACCAGCTGGCTGCCCTCGTCCTGGACGCCGGCCCGGTTCTCCCGGACGGCGTCGACCCCGGCCGGGTCGCCGCCCTCGGCGAGCCGCAGCGCGAACGGCGACCAGCGGCCGGGCTCGGCCTCCGGCAGGGCGGCGGCGAGCTCCTCGACGGTGGCGCGGCCGGGCCGGGCGATCAGGGTGACCTCGGGCCGCTCGTTGTCGGCGGCGAGCAGCTGCTCCATCGCGCTACGTCCGCTGGCCTCGGGCTGCCAGCGGCCGAGCGAGTCCCAGAGCGAGGAGACCACCCAGCGCGGGTGCGAGTGCACCACCGCGAGGTGGTCCTCCGCGTCCTGCTCGTACGGCGGGGCGACCTGCTGGAGCCAGGCGTCCAGGTCCTGGGCGCTGATCTTGCGCAGGACGGCGTTGACGAACTTGGCCCGGCCGTCGCCGAGCACCGCCCGGGCCAGCTCCACGGTGGCGGAGACGGCGGCGTGGGTGGGGATCCGGGTGCCGAGCAGCTGGTGGGCGCCGAGCGCCAGCACGTCCAGCACCGGCGGGTCGACCTCGCGCAGCGGGCGGTCGACGCAGGCGGCGATGATCGCGTCGTAGCTGCCCTGCATCCGCAGGGTGCCGTAGACCAGCTCGGTGGCGAGGGCGGCGTCGCGCCGGTCCATGCCCTTCTGCTCGGCCTCGCGCAGCAGCGAGGGCAGGATCAGGTTCGCGTAGGCGTCGCGCTCGTCGACGGCGCGCAGCGCGCGGAAGGCGACCGTGCGGGCCGGGTCCTTCTTGGGACGGCGGTGCGGGCGGGGGGCGCGCTTGGCGCTGGGGGTGGTCACTGGTGCCTCAAGGTGCTACGGAATCAGGTGAATTCGGATACGGGAACAACAGGTGGGAGCAGGCCGGGAGCGGGGGCGCGTGCCGGAACGAGGAGCGCGCGCCGGGCCCCGGACGCCGGTCAGAGGCCGAGCCGCTCGCCGGACTCGATCCGCACCCCACGGGCCCAGTCTGCCGCGCGCATCGGCTTCTTGCCCTGGGGCTGGACCTCGCCCAGCTCGATCTCGTGGCTGCCGGTGCCCGCGCGGACGCTGTTCTTGCCGACCGCCAGCTCGCCCGGGGCCAGCTCGGCGGCGTCGGTGACCAGCCGGACCGGGCCGGAGAGCTTCAGCCGCTCGCCCCGGAAGGTGGTCCAGGCGCCGGGTGCGGGGGCGCAGCCGCGGACCAGCCGGTCGATCCGCAGCGCGGGGTGGTTCCACTCGATCCGGGCGTCCTCGACGTTGATCTTCGGGGCCAGGGTGACCCCCTCGGCGGGCTGCGGGACGCCGTACAGCGAGCCGTCCGCCAGGCCGTCCATGGTGGCGGCCAGCAGCCGGGCGCCGGAGTGCGACAGCCGGGTCAGCAGCTCGCCGCTGGTGTCGCTCGGGCGGATCTCCTCGGTGATCACGCCGAACACCGGGCCGGAGTCCAGACCCTGCTCGATCAGGAAGGTGGAGGCGCCGGTCACCTCGTCGCCGGCCAGCACCGCGTGCTGCACGGGCGCGGCCCCGCGCCAGGCGGGCAGCAGGGAGAAGTGCAGGTTCACCCAGCCGAGCTCGGGGATCTCCAGCGCGCCCGGCCGGATCAGCGCCCCGTACGCGACCACCGGGCAGCAGTCCGGCGCCAGCTCGGCCAGCCGGGCCAGGAACTCGGGCTCGCTCGGCCTGGCCGGCTTGAGGATCTCGATCCCGGCCTGCTCGGCGCGCTGGGCGACCGGGCTGGCGACCAGCTTGCGGCCGCGGCCGGCCGGGGCGTCGGGGCGGGTGACCACCGCGACGACCTCGTGCCGGTCGGAGGCGAGCAGGGCGTCCAGGGCGGGAACGGCGACCTCGGGGGTGCCGGCGAAGACGAGGCGCATGGGTGCCTTTCAGCGGATCGACAGGGCGGAGCGGGGTAGGTAGGAGCGCGGGTCGGTGGGAGCGCGGGTCGGTGGGAGCGCGGGTAGGCAGGAGCGCGGGGCTCAGCGGGCGGACCCGAAGGTGCTGTGCGGGGAGATCCGGACGGTCGGCGCGGGCCCGTCGCCCCACTCCGCCTCACGGATCGCCCGGAGCGCGGCCTTGCGCTGCTCCCGGTCCAGCCGGTCGATGAAGATGATGCCGTCCAGGTGGTCGGTCTCGTGCTGGATGCAGCGGGCCAGCAGCTGGGTGCCCTCGACGGTCACCGGCTCGCCGTGCATGTCGAAGCCCTTGGCCACCACCCCGTAGGCCCGCTTGGTGTCGAACCGCAGGCCGGGCAGCGACAGGCAGCCCTCGGGGCCGTCCTGCTCCTCCTCGGTGAGGCTCAGGTCCGGGTTGATCAGGTGGCCCACCACGCCGTCCACGTAGTAGGTGAACACCCGCAGCGAGACGCCCAGTTGGGGCGCGGCCAGGCCGGCCCCGGGGGCGTCCAGCATGGTGTCGGTGAGGTCCTTGACCAGCCGGCGCAGCTCCTTGTCGAACACCGTCACCGGCTTGGCGGTGGAGCGCAGCACCGGGTCGCCGAATATCCGGATCGGCTGGATCGCCATGGCGTCGGGCTCCTGTTCGGGACGGGGTCGGCGGTCGGGGTCCGCGGAGGACCACCGGGAAGTCTATGCAATGGCCGCCCCACGTCCGGCCCATCATCTGGCATAACCCTTCTCCGAGCGGGCGCGTGACCCCTGCCCCGGTCGGGCGTTGGTCAAGTGGAATTGACCGGGACGCCGAGCGTCCCTCCCTCACGGAGAGGTGGCATCCAGGCCATGGCCGAGCAGATCAACCACGACGCCCGCGCGCGGGCGTCGCTGCACCTGCTGGTGCGGGACATCGAGCGGGTGCGGCGGCAGGTCGATGCGCTGCGGACCCTCACCGCCCAACTGGGCAACGTCTACCGGCCGCGCCGCCCGAGCACCTCGGCCGGGTTCGTGGTGTACGGGCGGGCGCCCGCCCCCACCGTCCGGCTCGCCCAGGAGCTGCGCGAGAGCGTGGAGACGCTGGTGGCGGCGGCGGTCGAGTTCGACCGGGCGCTCGGCTTCTCCTGGGACTCGGTCGGCTCGGCGCTGGGCGTGACCAAGCAGGCGGTGCACCGTCGCTACGGCATGCGGCGGCCGACCGGCGAGCTGCTGACGGCCGCCGCCGTGCCGGCCCCGGGCGGCCCGCGGGACGACCGGCCGGCCGAGCCGCTCACCGTGGCGCCGCCCCGCGAGGAGCAGGCGCCCGCACCGGCGCTGTCGCGTTCCGTACCGCAGGCCCGTCAGGGCGGGCTCACGCCCCAGGGGGCGCGGGTCGGCCACTGAGCGCCCCTGAGCGCCCCGCTTTCCCGCTCGCGCAGTCCTCCGCTCCTCCCCACCGACCGCCCCGCAGGGGCGCGAGGCACTGCGCGGGTCACCCGATGTCGGGTGGATCGATCCGGATCCGCACCGGCTCCGAGCCCCGCAACGCCAGGCGGGCGATCTGCGCGGCCTTCAGCGCCGCCGCCAGCGCGGCCCCCTGCCCCGGCTCGACCCGCAGCAGGGCGCGCTCCACGTCCTCCCCGCGCGCCCCCGGCGCCGGCACCGGCCCCAGCACGTCCGCCCCCTCGGGCAGCCGGACCAGCCCCAGCAGATCGGCGACCGCCTGCGGCGGACCGGTCACCGAGGCCATCCGGGAGACCGGCGGGAAGCGCAGCTGCGCCCGCTCCTCCAGCTCCAGCGCGGCGTGCCCGGCCGGATCCCAGCGCACCAGCGCCTGCACCGGCCGCGCGGTCGCCTCGGCGACCACCACCACCGTGCCCCCGGCCGAGGCCGGCCGGACGAGGGCCGCGGCCGTCAGCCACCGCCGCAGCGCCTCCTCCCCCGCCCGCAGGTCAGGCCGGTTGAGCAGCGCCCAGCCGTCCAGCAGCAGCGCGGCCGCGTACCCGCCCTCGGCCAGCGGCTCGGCCCCCGGCGTGGCGATCACCAGCGAGGGCTCCCCGGGGACGGTGGCCAGCACCGCGTCCTTCCCGGAGGTGCGCACCGGCACCCGGGGGAACGCCTTGCCCAGCTCCTCCGCCGTCCGCCGGGCACCGACCACCTGGGCTCGCAGCCGGAACGAGCCGCACTCGACGCAGTGCCAGTCCGGCTCCGGGGTGCCGCACCAGCTGCAGGACGGCGGCCGGTCGGCGCCCAGCGCCTCCAGCGGGCCGCCGCACGGCCGGCAGCGGGCCGGCTCCCGGCACCGCCCGCAGGCCAGCCGCGGCTGGTAGCCGCGTCGCGGCACCTGGATCAGGACCGGACCGCGCTCCAGCGCCTCGCGCGCCGCCGTCCAGGCGACCGAGGGCAGCCGGGCGGCCCGGGCGGCCTCGTCCCTGGCCTCGTCCAGATCGGTGACGGTACGGATCCGCGGCGCCAGCGCGCGCACGGTCTCCCGGTCGGCCGCCAGCGGGCGGGCCCAGCCGGTGCGCAGCAGCTGCGCCGCCTCGACCGTGGTGGACAGGCCGCCGAGCAGCACCCCGGCGCCCTCCTCGGCGGCCCGCAGCAGCGCCACCTCCCGCACGTGCGCGTACGGCGCGTGCAGGTCGCTGTGGCTGCTGTCGCCGTCGGACCAGACCACCACCAGGCCGAGGTCACGGACCGGGGCGAACATCGCCGCCCTGGTCCCGATCACCGCGCGCACCGAGCCGCGGCTCACCGCCAGCCAGCGCCGGTAGCGCTCCTGCGGCCCCGCCCCGGCGGCCAGCGCGGCGTGCCGGCCCGGGCCGAGCAGGGCGGTGAGCGCCTCGTCCACCCGCCCGGCGGCGCGTCCGTCCGGCAGCACCACCAGGGCGCCCCGGCCGCCGGCCAGGGTGGCGGCGACCGCCCGGGCGATCTCCTCGGGCCAGGTCGGCCCCGGGAGCGCCGTCCAGACCGCGCGCGGGGCGTGGCCGGCGGCCAGCGAGGCCAGGAAGGCGGGGCCCTGCGGGTAGCGGACCCAGCTGCCGGGCTCGGGCAGCGCGGGCGACGGCAGCGGCGCGGGCGACGGTTCGGCCTCGGCCCCGGCGTGCCGCGGCGGCACCGCGAGCTGGAGCACGTCGGCCAGCGTGCCCGCGTACCGGTCGGCGACCGCACGGCACAGCCGCAGCAGGGCGGGGGTGAGCACCCGCTCGGGCGAGAGCACCCGGGACAGCGGCGCCAGCGGCCCGGCGTAGTCGGAGGCGGCGAGGCGCTCCACCACGAAGCCGTCGTGCAGCTGCCCGCCCTCGCGCCGGCCGGAGGCGCCGACCCGGGCCCCGAACCGGACCCGGACCCGGACGCCGGGCTGCGCCTCCTGGTCCATCGCGGCGGGGACGGCGTAGTCGAAGTACTGGTCGAGGCTGAGCACGCCCTTGTCCACCAGCACCCGGGCGACCGGCAGCTGCTCGGCCAGCTCCAGGCCGCGCGCGGCCCTGGGCCGGGAGCGGCGGACCGTCTCCCGGATGAAGGCCAGCTGCTCGCCGGCGCCCTCTGCGCTGCCCATCGCTCCCGTGCTCCACGCTCCCGACCTGGTCGGCCGACCCGGCCCGAGCATCAACGTAGCCGATCCCGCCGACATCCCCCGGAACGCGCCGGACGGCGGCCGCCCGGCAGGGCGACCGCCGTCCGGCGGAGTCGGGCGTCAGGCCTGGACGGCCTTCTTCAGGTCGTCCACCCGGTCGGTGCGCTCCCAGGTGAAGTCCGCGTCCTCACGGCCGAAGTGGCCGTAGGCGGCGGTCTTCGCGTAGATCGGGCGCAGCAGGTCCAGGTCGCGGATGATCGCGGCGGGGCGCAGGTCGAAGACCTTCACCACGGCTTCCTGGATCTTGAGGACCGGGACGGTCTCGGTGCCGAAGGTCTCCACGAACAGGCCCACCGGCTCGGCCTTGCCGATCGCGTACGCGACCTGGACCTCGGCCCGGGTGGCGAGGCCGGCGGCGACGATGTGCTTGGCGACCCAGCGCATCGCGTACGCGGCCGAGCGGTCCACCTTGGACGGGTCCTTGCCGGAGAAGGCACCGCCGCCGTGGCGGGCCATGCCGCCGTACGTGTCGATGATGATCTTGCGGCCGGTCAGGCCGGCGTCGCCCATCGGGCCGCCGATCTCGAAGCGGCCGGTCGGGTTCACCAGCAGCCGGTAGCCGTCGGTGACCAGCTTGATGCCGTCGTCGGCGAGGCGCTTGAGCTCCGGCTCCACGACGAACTCGCGGATGTCCGGGGTGAGCAGCGAGTCCAGGTCGATGTCGCTGGCGTGCTGCGAGGAGACCACCACGGTGTCCAGGCGCAGCGCCTTGTCGCCGTCGTACTCGATGGTGACCTGGGTCTTGCCGTCGGGACGCAGGTACGGGATGGTGCCGTTCTTGCGGACCTCGGACAGCCGGCGGGAGAGCCGGTGCGCCAGGGTGATCGGCAGCGGCATCAGCTCCGGCGTGTCGTCGCACGCGTAGCCGAACATCAGGCCCTGGTCGCCAGCACCCTGCTTGTCCAGGTGGTCGTCGTCGCCCTCGACCCGCGCCTCGTACGCCGTGTCCACACCCTGCGCGATGTCGGGCGACTGCGAACCGATCGAGACCGAGACGCCGCACGAAGCGCCGTCGAAGCCCTTCTTCGAGCTGTCGTAGCCGATCTCCAGGATCTTCTCCCGGACGAGCTGCGCGATCGGCGCGTACGCCTTGGTGGTGACCTCACCGGCGATGTGCACCAGGCCGGTGGTGATGAGCGTCTCCACGGCCACGCGCGAGGTGGGGTCCTCGCGGAGCAGGGCGTCGAGGATGGTGTCGCTGATCTGGTCAGCGATCTTGTCGGGGTGTCCCTCGGTGACCGACTCCGAGGTGAACAGGCGGCGAGACACAGCGCTCCCTGGGGTTGCAGCGGCTGCTGACTGAACGACCACGGTTCGGCGGACCGGCCATGGTCATCCGGAAAGACTTGATTCCTGGAGTGTAACGGTCAGGCCCCTTCGGCGGGCTACCCGCCCGCGCAATGGGATGCCCGGGCAGCGCGGATCACACCGGGATCAGCGGGCCGCCGGGCTGGGCAGACGGGTGACGACCTGGTCCCAGACCGTGTCCGCCAGGGCCTCCTTCGGGCCGTCCGGGATGGCCACCTCGGCGCCGTCGGCGGACAGCACCACTGCGGCGTTCGTGTCACGGCCGAAGGCCTTGCCGTCCCCGACCTCGTTCACCACCAGCAGGTCGCAGCCCTTGCGGGCGAGCTTGGCCCGGCCGTTCTCCAGCACCCGGTCGGTCTCGGCGGCGAAACCCACCACCAACTGGTCCGGACGGGTGCGGTGGGCCGACAGCTCGGCCAGGATGTCGGGGTTGCGGACCAGCGCGACCGGGGCCGGCTCGACCCCCTCGACCTTCTTGATCTTGCCGGTGGCGTACTCGGCGGGCCGGAAGTCGGCGACCGCCGCGGCCATCACCACCACGTCCGCGTCCACCGCCGCCCCGATCGCGGCCTCGCGCAGCTGGAGCGCGGTGGAGACGTGCACCACGTCCACCCCGGCCGGGTCCGGCAGCTCGGCGTTGGCGGACAGCAGGGTGACCCGGGCGCCCCGGGCGGCGGCGGTGGCGGCCAGCGCGTAGCCCTGCTTGCCGGACGAGCGGTTGCCCAGGAAGCGGACCGGGTCGAGCGGCTCCCGGGTGCCGCCGGCCGAGACCACCACGTGCCGGCCGGCGAGGTCCTGCTCCAGCCCGCCGCGGGCCAGCACCCGGCGGCAGGCCTCGAAGATCGCGGACGGCTCCGGCAGCCGCCCCTTGCCGGTGTCCACGCCGGTCAGCCGGCCGACCGCCGGCTCCAGCACGATCGCGCCGCGGCGGCGCAGGGTGGCGACGTTCTCCCGGGTGGCCGGGTGCTCCCACATCTCGGTGTGCATGGCCGGGGCGAAGACCACCGGACAGCGCGCGGTGAGCAGGGTGTTGGTGAGCAGGTCGTCGGCCAGCCCGTGGGCGGCCTTGGCCATCAGGTCGGCGGTGGCGGGGGCAACCACCACCAGGTCGGCCTGCTGGCCGATCCGCACGTGCGGCACCTCGTGCACGTCGGCCCAGGTCTCGGTGGCGGCCGGCCGGCCGGACAGCGCCGCCCAGGTCGCCTCGCCGACGAAGTGCAGCGCGGCGGCGGTCGGCACCACCGTCACCCGGTGGCCCGACTCGGTGAACCGCCGCAGCAGCTCGCAGGCCTTGTACGCGGCGATGCCGCCGCTGACACCGAGGACCACGCGCGGGGCTTGGGCCTGCTCCGGGCTCGCGTTCATGGGTGCTGCCTCTCCTCGGGGCCAGCTGGCGGCCCACCGTACGACCGGCCCCCGCGGAGCCGGCCCACCGTACGACCGGCCCCGGCCGGGCCGGTCGTCGCTACGACCGGCCCACCTTACGACCCGTCGGACGCGCGGTGCGAGGCGCCCCGCAGCAATGCGGAAGGGCCCGTCCACCCGGTCTTTCGACCGGGTGGACGGGCCCTTCGCGAGCGTCGCCGGATCAGGCGGCCTCGATCGCCTCGGCGGTCAGCAGGCCGGCGTTGATCTCGCGGAGCGCGATCGACAGCGGCTTCTCGTGCACGTGGGTGTCGACCAGCGGACCGACGTACTCCAGCAGGCCCTCGCCCAGCTGCGAGTAGTAGGCGTTGATCTGACGAGCACGCTTGGCCGCGTAGATCACCAGGCTGTACTTGGAGTCGGTGGCCTCGAGCAGCTCATCGATCGGCGGGTTGATGATGCCCTCAGGCGCGGTCATCGAAGAGGACACGCTAAAACCTTCCGAAGTGGATATCTCCGACCCGGACAGGCTCACGAGCCGATCCGGTCAGACTACACCGAGCAAGGCTAGCAGCTCAGCGGCCACCTGCTCGACCGAGGTGTTGACCAGCGTGGTGTCGAACTCCGGCTCGGCCGCCAGCTCCACCTTGGCCGCCTCCAGCCGCTGGTCGATCACGTGCTGCGGTTCGGTGCCCCGACCGGTGAGCCGGCGGACCAGCTCGTCCCAGCTCGGCGGGGCCAGGAACACCAGCTGGGCCTCGGCCATCGACTCCCGCACCTGGCGGGCGCCCTGCAGGTCGATCTCCAGCAGCACCGGGACCCCGGCCTCCAGCTTGTCCTGCACGGCGCCGCGCGGCGTGCCGTACCGGTTGCCGGCGAATACGGCCCACTCCAGCAGCTCGCCGTTGGCGATCAGCTTGTCGAACTGGTCGTTGTCGACGAAGTAGTAGTGGACCCCGTCCTTCTCGCCGGGCCTCGGGTGCCGGGTGGTCACCGACACCGAGAGCCAGACCTCGGGGTGCTGCTTCCTCATATGAGCGACGACCGTGCTCTTGCCGACCCCCGAAGGGCCGGAGAGCACGGTCAGCCGCGGACGCTCACTCATGCACCGATTATCCCGGATCGCGGACGGTCGCGGGACCACGGGGTGCGACGCGGGGCCGGGTCAGGAGGCCGCGCCGCCGAACTCCCGCTCCAGGGAGGCGATCTGGTTGGTGCCGAGACCCCGGACACGACGGCTCTCGCTGATGCCGAGGCGCTCCATGATCTGCTTGGCGCGCACCTTGCCGACACCCGGCAGGCTCTCCAGCAGGGCGGAGACCTTCATCTTGCCGATGACCTCGTCATCGGCCTTGCCGGCCTTGATCACGTCGTGCAGCGAGGCGCCGGAGTGCTTGAGCCGGTTCTTGACGTCGGCACGCTTCCGACGAGCCTCGGCGGCCTTGGCGAGCGCAGCGGCGCGCTGTTCAGGAGTAAGGGGCGGAAGAGCCACGCCGTTCACCTCAGGTGTGAATGGAAGGGAGGAGCTATGACTGGTGGTGCCCGGCCATCGAACACAGAACCGGAGCGCAAGGCTCTGACCTGCGGGAGCGACGCAATGTGCCGCCGTTCGGTGACCTACCGCCGGACACTACCCAACTTGGGCTTCCGCGTCAGGAAAAGAACACGAAAAGTCCTGGTCAGCCAGGGCCGACCCAGGACTTTCCGGGCAAATGCACCGGCTTGCGGCCGGTATTCTCAGCCGTTTGTGACTGCGCTCACATCGTCGACGAAGCGCGCGGCGGCCTCCCGCAGGGCCGCCACCGACGGTCCGTGCTTCAGCACGTCACGGCTCACACTGGGCACCACGTTGCGCACCGAGGCGCCGAAGACCCGCGGCAGGTCCTTCGCGGTCGCCCCCTGCGCGCCCACCCCGGGCGCCAGCAGCGGGCCGTTGATGGCGAGGTCCGCGCCGGCCTCGGCCAGGGTCGCACCGACCACCGCGCCGAACGAGCCGAGCGGCTCCGCGCCGGCGTTCTCGGCCGCCAGCCGGTCGAGCACGCCCTGCGCGACGCTGCGCCCGTCCGCCCCGGTGGCCCGCTGCACCTCGGCGCCCTCCGGGTTGGAGGTGAGCGCCAGCGCGAAGATGCCGGCCCCGCTCGCCCGGGCCAGGTCCAGCGCGGGCTGCAGCGAGCCGAAGCCCAGGTACGGGCTGACGGTCAGCGCGTCCGAGAACAGCGGGCTGCCCGGGGCGAGGAAGGTCTCGGCGTAGGCCGCCATGGTGGAGCCGATGTCGCCGCGCTTGGCGTCCATCACCACCAGGGCGCCGGCCGCCCGGGCCTCGGCGACGCTGCGCTCCAGCACCGCGATCCCGCGGCTGCCGAACCGCTCGAAGAAGGCCGCCTGCGGCTTGAGCACGGCGACCCGGTCGGCCAGTGCCTCGACCACCGTGCGGGAGAACGTCTCCAGGCCGGCGACGTCGTCGGTCAGGCCCCAGGCGGTGAGCAGGGAGGAGTGCGGGTCGATGCCGACGCAGAGCTGACCGCGGGTGTCGAGGGCCTGGCGCAGCCGGGCGCCGAAGGGGGCGAGGGTCATGAGGTCCTTCCAGCAGGGGTGTCGGTGCGGTGGGCCAGGCCCACCACGTCGGTGAAGGCGGCGAAGCCCCGGGCCGCCAGCTCGCCGCGCAGCTCGTCCAGGATGCGCGGCGGGGCGGTGGGGTCGTTGAACAGGGCGGTGCCGACCGCGACGGTGCTCGCGCCGGCGAGGGCGAACTCCAGCGCGTCCCGGCCGGTGCGCAGGCCTCCCATGCCGGTGATCGGCACCGGCGGGATCCGGCCGGCCAGCATCGCGGCGTGCACCTCGTAGACGCAGCGGACCGCGATCGGGCGGATCGCCGGTCCGGACAGGCCCCCGGAGCCGGCCGCCAGGGCCGGTCGCAGGCTGTCCAGGTCGATGGTGGTGCCCAGGGTGGTGTTGATCATCGCGAGGCCGTCCGCGCCGGCCTGGACGCACGCGGCGGCGATCTCGGTGATCGAGGCGACGTCGGGCGAGAGCTTGGCCTGCACGGGCAGAGCGGCGTCGGCGGCCCGGCGCACCGCGCGGACCACGTCGTAGGTGGTGGCCGGGTTGCGGCCGAAGAGCAGGCCGCGGTCGGCGCTGTTGGGGCAGGAGATGTTGAGCTCGATGCCGATCACCCCGGGCAGCCCGTTCAGCCGGGCGGCCACCTCGGCGAACTCCTCCAGCCGCTCGCCGGCGATCGAGACCACCACCCGGGCGCCGCGCTCGGTCAGCCAGGGCAGCTCGTCGCGGACGAAGGAGTCGATGCCGGCGCCCGGGAGGCCGAGCGCGTTGAGGATCCCGGACGGGGTCTCGGCCAGCCGCGGGGTGGCGCCGCCGGCCCGCGGCCGGAGCATGACGGTCCGGGTGGTGACCGCGCCCAGCTCCTCCAGCGGGACGAACCTGGCCAGCTCCCGACCGTAGCCGGCGCAGCCGGCGGCGGTGGTGAGCGGATTGGGCAGGGTGAGCGGCCCGTACGGGACCGACAGGTCGACGTCCTCGGGGTTCATCGGGCCGCCACCCCCGCCCCGGCCGGGCCCGCCGGGTCGGGCGGCCCGCTGCCGGCCTGCGACCAGCGGACCCGGGCGCCGTCGAAGACCGGGCCGTCGGTGCAGCAGCGGGTGAGGCGGTCGACGCCGTCGGCGCCGACCACCGGCAGCACGCAGGCGGCGCAGAGGCCGGTGCCGCAGCCCATCGCCGCCTCGACCGCCGTCCAGCAGCGGGCGCCGAGGCCGAGCGAGATCCGGCTGACCTCGGCCAGCAGCGGCGGCGGGCCGCAGGCGTACACCACCCGGGCGTCGATCGCCTTGATCGCCTCCCCGAGCGGGTCGGTGACCTGCCCGGTCAGGCCCGCCGAGCCGTCCTCGGTGACCACCAGGACGTCGGCGGTGAGCGCGCGGGCCTGCTCGACCCCGAGCAGTCCTTCGGCGCTCGCCGCGCCGAGCACGAAGCCCACCTGGCCGCCGCCGCGCCGGATCTCCTCGGCCAGCGCGGGCAGCGGCGCGGCGCTGTGCCCGGTGGCCACCAGCAGCGTGCTGACCGGGGCCTCCGGGAGCGGGAACGGCGTTCCGAGCGGGGCGATCAGGTCGACCTGCTCCCCCGCCCGGGTGCGCGCCAGCTCCCGGGTGCCCGCGCCGAGCTCCTCGACGAGCAGCTCGACGGTGCCGGCGGCCGGGTCCGCGCGGTGGATCCAGAACGCCCGGCGCAGCAGCGCCGAGGAGAGCGGGCCGCCGACCGCGACGGTCGTGAAGTGGCCCGGTCCGACCCGGGGGGCGGCGGCGGGGGCGTGCAGCACCAGCCGCCGGTAGGCGCCTTCGGGGGTGCTGGACAGCACCTCGGCGGCGGTCCGGACAGGATTGGCCATTGCGCATCACCTTTCGGCCGGCCGTCGTGACGGTGTGAACTCTCCCAAACCCGCGCGGACGCTGTCACTTCGCCCGCGCACCGGTCCGCTCCCCGCCCCCGGCCGCCCCTCCCCGGGCCGCCGCGGCGCCCGCTACGGCTTGGCCGTGCCCACCGCCTCCGCGATGGTGCGGTGCCCGCTGGCCCGCAGCCGGTCGGCCAGGCCCTTGTGCACCCGCCGCATCCAGAACGGTCCCTGGTAGATGAACGCGCTGTAGCCCTGGACCAGGTCGGCGCCGTGCAGGATCCGCTGCCAGGCGTCCTCGGCGGTCTCGATGCCGCCGACCGAGATCAGGGCGAGCCGGCCCTCGGTCCGTGCCCGCAGCCGCTGCAGCACCTCCAGCGAGCGGTCGGCCAGCGGGGCGCCGGACAGGCCGCCCATGCCGATCTCCTCGATCCGGGCGGCGGGTTCGCGCAGGCCGTTCCGGCCGATGGTGGTGTTGGTGGCGATGATGCCGTCCAGCCCGAGGTGCAGGGCCATGTCGGCGATCTCGTCG
Organism: Kitasatospora sp. NPDC094015; assembly: GCF_040304075.1. Classification (NCBI taxonomy): domain Bacteria; kingdom Bacillati; phylum Actinomycetota; class Actinomycetes; order Kitasatosporales; family Streptomycetaceae; genus Kitasatospora; species Kitasatospora sp. NPDC094015. The sequence goes on along the minus strand of NZ_JBEOUL010000007.1, from coordinate 268,293 downwards.
ATGTCCTCGTCCGCGAGGTCGGGGGCGATCTTCACCAGCAGCGGCACGTGGTGCGCCACGGCCGCGTCGGCGGCCTTGCGGACGTCCCAGAGCAGCGGGCCGAGCACCTGGACGGCCTGCAGGTTGCGCAGCCCGGGGGTGTTCGGCGAGCTGACGTTGACCACCAGGTAGTCGGCGTACGGGGCGAGCCGCTCGGTGCTCTTGAGGTAGTCGGCGGTGGCGTCGGCCTCCTCGACCACCTTGGTCTTGCCGATGTTGACGCCGATCACCGGGGTCGAGGTGGTGTGCGGGCGCCGGGCGAGCCGGGCCGCGACCCGGGCCGAGCCCTGGTTGTTGAAGCCCATCCGGTTGATCAGCGCGCGGTCCTCGACCAGCCGGAACAGCCGCGGCGCGGGGTTGCCGGGCTGCGGCTCACCGGTGACGGTGCCGATCTCGACGAAGTCGAAGCCCAGCATCGACAGGCCGTCGATGCCGATGCCGTCCTTGTCGAAGCCGGCGCCGAGGCCGAACGGGCCGGGCAGGTCGAGGCCGAGCGCGGTGGTGCGCAGCGAGCGGTACCGCGGCGCGAGCACCAGCCGGACCAGCTGCCGCAGTCCGGGCACCGAGGCGGCCAGCCGGATCCAGAAGAAGGCCAGGTGGTGGGCCTTCTCCGGGTCCATCTTCCGGAAGACCAGGTTGAACAGGATCTTGTACACGGGCGGGAACGCGCCTTCCTGGAGCGACAGCGGGACAGCGGGACGACATGGGAAGTGGGGGGCACCCGTGCTCGGTGCCCCCCACCAGGGTGTCGCTACTTGCGCCCGGCGTTGATCAGCGCCGCGTGCTCCTGGAGCGACATCACCCCGATCTCGCCGTGGGTGAGGGCGTCGATGCCCTGGACGGCCGCGCCCATCGCCTGCACGGTGGTCAGGCACGGGACGCCGCGCGAGACGGCCGCGGTGCGGATCTCGTAGCCGTCGAGCCGGCCGCCGGTGCCGTACGGGGTGTTGATGATCAGGTCGACCTCGCCGTCGTGGATGAGCTGGACGATGGTCCGCTCCCCGTTCGGGCCCTCGCCCTCGCTGTGCTTGCGCACGATGGTGGACGGGATGCCGCCGCGCTGGAGCACCTCGGCGGTGCCGGCGGTGGCGAGCACCTCGAAGCCGAGCTCGACCAGCGCGCGGGCCGGGAAGACCAGGTTGCGCTTGTCGCGGTTGGCGACCGAGACGAACACCTTGCCCTTGGTCGGCAGCGCGCCGTACGCGCCGGCCTGGGCCTTGGCGTACGAGGTGCCGAACACCTTGTCGATGCCCATGACCTCGCCGGTGGAGCGCATCTCCGGGCCGAGCACGGTGTCGACGCCGCGCCCGTGGATGTCGCGGAAGCGGCTCCACGGCATCACGGCCTCCTTGACGGAGATCGGGCAGTCGGCCGGCAGGGTGCCGCCGTCGCCCTCGGCCGGGAGCATGCCCTCGGCGCGCAGCTCGGCGATGGTGGCGCCGAGCGAGATCCGGGCCGCCGCCTTGGCCAGCGGCACGGCGGTCGCCTTGGAGGTGAACGGCACGGTGCGCGAGGCGCGCGGGTTGGCCTCCAGCACGTAGAGGATGTCGCCGGCCAGCGCGAACTGGATGTTGATCAGGCCGCGCACCCCGACGCCCTTGGCGATCGCCTCGGTGGAGGTCCGCAGCCGCTTGATGTCGTAGCCGCCGAGGGTGATCGGGGGCAGCGCGCAGGCGGAGTCACCGGAGTGGATGCCGGCCTCCTCGATGTGCTCCATCACGCCGCCGAGGTAGAGCTCGGCGCCGTCGTAGAGCGCGTCGACGTCGATCTCCACCGCGTCGTCCAGGAAGCGGTCGATCAGCACCGGGTGCTCGGAGATCAGACCCGCGTGCCGCTCCAGGTAGGAGGCCAGCGAGGGTTCGTCGTAGACGATCTCCATGCCGCGCCCGCCGAGCACGTACGAGGGCCGGGCGAGCACCGGGTAGCCGATCTCGTCCGCGATCGCCTTGGCGTCCTCGAAGGAGAAGGCGGTGCCGTGCTTGGGGGCGGGCAGGCCGGCGTCGCGCAGCACCCGGCCGAAGGCGCCGCGCTCCTCGGCGAGGTCGATCGCCTCGGGCTGGGTGCCCACGATCGGCACGCCGTTGTCCTTGAGCGCCTGGGCGAGGCCCAGCGGGGTCTGGCCGCCGAGCTGGACGACGACGCCCGCCAGCGGGCCGGCCTGCTGCTCGGCGTGGACGATCTCCAGCACGTCCTCCAGGGTGAGCGGCTCGAAGTAGAGCCGGTCGGAGGTGTCGTAGTCGGTGGAGACGGTCTCCGGGTTGCAGTTGACCATGACGGTCTCGTACCCGGCCTCGGCGAGCGCGAAGGAGGCGTGCACGCAGGAGTAGTCGAACTCGATGCCCTGGCCGATCCGGTTCGGACCCGAACCCAGGATGATCACGGCGGGCTTGGTGCGGGACGCGACCTCGTTCTCCTCGTCGTAGGACGAGTAGAAGTACGGGGTCCTGGCGGCGAACTCGGCCGCGCAGGTGTCGACCGTCTTGAAGACCGGGCGGATGCCGAGCGCGTGCCGCACCTCGCGGACCACGTCCGGCTTCAGGCCGCGGATCTCGCCGATCTGCTGGTCCGAGAAGCCGTGCCGCTTGGCGTGGCGCAGCAGCTCGGGGTGGAGCTTGTCGGCCTCGGCCAGCTCGGCGGCGATCTCGTCGAGCAGGAAGAGCTGGTCGACGAACCACGGGTCGATCCGGGTGGCCTCGAACACCTCCTCCTGGGTGGCGCCGGCCCGGATGGCGGCCATCACGGTGTTGATCCGGCCGTCGGTCGGCACCTGGGCCCGGGTCAGCAGCTCGGCCTTGTCGCCGGGCTCGCCGGTCCAGCTGAACTGCGAGCCCTTCTTCTCCAGCGAGCGCAGCGCCTTCTGCAGCGCCTCGGTGAAGTTGCGGCCCATCGCCATGGCCTCGCCGACCGACTTCATGGTGGTGGTCAGCGTGGCGTCGGCGCTCGGGAACTTCTCGAACGCGAACCGCGGGACCTTGACCACGACGTAGTCGAGGGTCGGCTCGAAGGAGGCCGGGGTCTGCTCGGTGATGTCGTTGGGGATCTCGTCGAGGGTGTAGCCGACGGCCAGCTTGGCGGCGATCTTGGCGATCGGGAAGCCGGTGGCCTTCGAGGCCAGCGCCGAGGAGCGCGAGACCCGCGGGTTCATCTCGATGACGATGACCCGGCCGTCCGCCGGGTTGACCGCGAACTGGATGTTGCAGCCGCCGGTGTCGACGCCGACCTCGCGGATCACCGCGATGCCGATGTCGCGCAGGATCTGGTACTCGCGGTCGGTCAGGGTCATCGCCGGGGCGACGGTGATCGAGTCACCGGTGTGCACGCCCATCGGGTCGAAGTTCTCGATGGAGCAGACCACCACGACGTTGTCGTGCTTGTCGCGCATCAGCTCCAGCTCGTACTCCTTCCAGCCGAGGATGGACTCCTCCAGGAGCACCTCGGTGGTCGGCGACAGGGCCAGGCCCTGGCCGGCGATCCGGCGCAGGTCCTCCTCGTGGTGCGCGAAGCCGGAGCCGGCGCCGCCCATGGTGAAGGAGGGGCGGACCACGACCGGGTAGCCGCCGAGGGTGTCGACGCCGGCGAGCACGTCCTCCATCGAGTGGCAGATCACCGAGCGGGCCGACTCGCCGTGGCCGATCTTGGCGTTGACGGCCTCGACCACGCCCTTGAACAGCTGGCGGTCCTCGCCCTTGTTGATCGCCTCGACGTCGGCGCCGATCAGCTCGACGTTGTACTTGTCGAGGGTGCCGGCGGCGTGCAGCGAGATCGCGGTGTTGAGCGCGGTCTGGCCGCCGAGGGTGGGCAGCAGCGCGTCGGGGCGCTCCTTGGCGATGATCTTCTCGACGAAGTCCGGGGTGATCGGCTCGACGTAGGTGGCGTCGGCGATCTCCGGGTCGGTCATGATGGTGGCCGGGTTGGAGTTGACCAGGATCACCCGCAGGCCCTCGGCCTTGAGGACCCGGCAGGCCTGGGTCCCGGAGTAGTCGAACTCCGCCGCCTGGCCGATCACGATCGGGCCGGACCCGATGACCAGGACGGACTTGATGTCGGTGCGCTTCGGCACGGGTCAGCTCCCTGTGGTGGTGCGGGCCGGGGCACCGGCCATCAGGTCAACGAAGCGGTCGAAGAGGTACGCGGCGTCGTGCGGGCCCGCCGCGGCCTCCGGGTGGTACTGGACGCTGAACGCCGGGGTGTCCAGGCACTGCAGGCCCTCGACCACGTCGTCGTTCAGGCAGACGTGGGAGACCTCGGCCCGGCCGTACGGCGTGTCGCTGACCTTGTCCAGCGGGGCCTCCACGGCGAAGCCGTGATTGTGCGCGGTGACCTCGACCTTGCCGGTGGTGCGGTCCTGCACCGGCTGGTTGATCCCGCGGTGACCGTACTTCAGCTTGTAGGTGCCGAAGCCGAGCGCGCGGCCGAGGATCTGGTTGCCGAAGCAGATGCCGAACAGCGGGGTCCGGCGGGCCAGCACGCCCTGCATCACCGCGACCTGGTGGTCGGCGGTGGCCGGGTCGCCCGGGCCGTTGGAGAAGAACACGCCGTCGGGCTCGACCGCGTAGACGTCCTCGATGGTGGCGTCGGCCGGCAGCACGTGCACCTCGATGCCGCGCTCGGCCATCCGCTGCGGGGTCATCGCCTTGATGCCGAGGTCGACGGCGGCGACCGTGAAGCGCTTGGTGCCGATCGCCGGCACCACGTACGCCTCGGTGGTGGCGACCTCGGCGCAGAGGTCCGCGCCCTTCATCTCGGGCGCCTCGTTGACCCGGGCCAGCAGCGCCGCGTCATCGGGCAGCGCGGGGCCGGAGAAGATGCCGACCCGCATCGCCCCGCGCTCGCGCAGGTGCCGGGTGAGCGCGCGGGTGTCGACCCCGCTGATGCCGACGACGCCCTGCTCGGCGAGCTCCTCGTCCAGCGAGCGCCGCGAGCGCCAGTTGGACGGGACCCGGGAGGGGTCGCGCACCACGTAGCCGGCGACCCAGATCCGCCGGGACTCCGGGTCCTCGTCGTTGACGCCGGTGTTGCCGATGTGCGGGGCCGTCATGACGACCACCTGGCGGTGGTACGACGGGTCGGTGAGGGTCTCCTGGTAGCCGGACATGCCGGTGTTGAAGACCGCCTCGCCGAAGGTCTCGCCCTGGGCGCCGTAGGCCTGGCCGCGGAAGATCCGGCCGTCCTCCAGGACGAGCACGGCGGGCACGCGCTCCCGCCTCAAGCGCTGAGTGGTCGGGGCAGGTGCGGTCATGATGCGGTGCCTTCCGTCTGCTGCGTGCGGGTGGAGAGTTCGAGGATGGCGGCGATCCAGGCCGCGTGCTGGTCCGGCCGGTCGAGCCGGAAGCCGGACTCCAGGCCGGTGCTGCCCAGGCGCCAGCCGACGACCAGCAGGCCCGAGGGGACGACCTTGCCGGCGATGCCGGAGTCCTGCCGGGCACCGGCCAGCGCCTCGACCGGGATCCACAGGTCGGCGGTGCCCGGGCGGCGGGCCAGCAGGCCGCGCTCGGTGAGGGTCAGGTCGGCGAGGCTGCGGGTGCCGAGGTCGTGCGCGACGACCCGGTCCAGCCAGTTCCCCGCGGTGGTGGTCCCGTGGTAGCGGCCGGCGGCGGTGCGGGTGACGGGACCCGGGTCGGCCGGCACCTCGGGCAGCGCCGGCAGGTCGGACTGCAGGGTGCGGCGCCAGTTCCAGCCCTGCCGCATCAGCCAGTAGACCAGCGCGATCACGATCACCAGGCCGACCGTCCAGCCGATGTAACCGGGCCAGTTGGTCACCTGGGCCTGGCCGTCGGCGGCGAGCGACGCGGGTGCGAGGGCGCTCACGCGAGGTCGCCCTGCTCGGCCAGCTCGCCGGCCAGCACGGTGGCGGCGCCGCGCAGGAAGGTGGCGTGCACCCGCCCGGGGAGGTCGAGACCGCGGTAGGGGCTGTTCCGGCTGCGGGTCGCAAAGGTTTCGGGGTCCACGGCACCACGGTACGCGGGATCGAACAGCACCAGGTTGGCCGGTTCACCGACCGAGACGGGCCTTCCGTGGCCGGTCAGGCGCCCGATCCGGGCCGGCCGGCGGGACATCCGGTCCGCCACGCCCTCCCAGTTCAGCAGGCCGGTGTCGACCATGGTCTGCTGCACGACCGACAGCGCGGTCTCCAGGCCGACCATGCCCATCGCGGCGACCGCCCACTCGCAGTCCTTGTCCTCGGCCGGGTGCGGCGCGTGGTCGGTGGCGACCGCGTCGATGGTGCCGTCGGCCAGCGCGGCGCGCAGCGCCTCCACGTCCGCGGCGGTGCGCAGCGGCGGGTTGACCTTGTAGACCGGGTCGTAGCTGCGGACCAGCTCGTCGGTGAGCAGCAGGTGGTGCGGGGTGACCTCGGCGGTGACGTCCCAGCCCTTGGCCTTGGCCCAGCGGACGATCTCGACCGAGCCGGCCGTGGAGAGGTGGCAGACGTGCAGCCGGGAGCCGACGTGCGCGGCCAGCAGCACGTCCCGGGCGATGATCGCCTCCTCGGCGACCGCGGGCCAGCCGCCGAGCCCGAGCTCGCCGGAGACCTGGCCCTCGTTCATCTGGGCGCCCTCGGTCAGCCGCGGCTCCTGGGCGTGCTGGGCGACCACGCCGTCGAAGGCCTTCACGTACTCCAGCGCGCGGCGCATGATCACCGCGTCGTCGACGCACTTGCCGTCGTCGGAGAAGACCCGGACGCCGGCCGCGGAGTCGTGCATCGCGCCGAGCTCGGCGAGCTTCTTGCCCTCCAGGCCCACCGTGACGGCGCCGACCGGCTGCACGTCGCAGTAGCCGGACTCCTGGCCGAGCCGCCAGACCTGCTCGACCACGCCGGCGGTGTCCGCCACCGGGAAGGTGTTGGCCATCGCGTGCACGGCGGTGTACCCGCCCTTGGCGGCGGCCTGGGTGCCGGTCAGCACGGTCTCGGCGTCCTCCCGGCCGGGCTCGCGCAGGTGGGTGTGCAGGTCGACCAGGCCGGGCAGGGCGATCAGGCCGTGGCCGTCGATCTCCACGTCCGCCTCGGCGGCCAGGGCGGTGCCGATCTCCCGGAACACGCCGTCGGCGATGAGGATGTCCTGGGGCGCACCGCCGAGGATCTGGACGTTGCGGATCAGGTAGCTCGTCACTTGGCGGCCTCCGGGGATTCGGTACGGGTGGTGTCCGCTGCGGCGGTGTCGGCGAAGACCGCCCCGCCGAGCAGGAGGTAGAGCACAGCCATCCGGGTGGAGACGCCATTGGCGACCTGCTCGACCGCGGTGCAGCGCGGGGAGTCGGCGACCTCGGCGGTGATCTCCATGCCGCGGACCATCGGCCCGGGGTGCATCACGATGGCGTGCTCGGGCAGCTGCGCCATCCGGATGCCGTCCATGCCGTACCGCCGGGAGTACTCGCGCTCGGTCGGGAAGAAGGCCGCGTTCATCCGCTCGCGCTGGACCCGGAGCATCATCAGCGCGTCGGTCTTGGGCAGCACCGCGTCGAGGTCGTAGGAGACCTGGCAGGGCCAGTTCTCGATCCCGATCGGCAGCAGGGTCGGCGGGGCGACGAAGGTGACCTCGGCGCCGAGCGTGGTCAGCAGGTGGACGTTGGAGCGGGCGACCCGGCTGTGCAGGACGTCGCCGACGATGGTGACCCGGCGGCCGGCCAGGTCGTGCCCGGCGCCCGGGTTGAGGTGGCGCCGGATGGTGAAGGCGTCCAGCAGGGCCTGGGTGGGGTGCTCGTGGGTGCCGTCGCCGGCGTTGATCACGCTGCCGTGCAGCCAGTCCGACTGGGCCAGCCGGGCGGGCGCGCCGGAGGCGTGGTGGCGGATCACGACCGCGTCGGCGCCCATCGCCTGGAGGGTCAGCGCGGTGTCCTTGAGGCTCTCGCCCTTGGAGACCGAGGAGCCCTTGGCGGAGAAGTTGATGACGTCGGCCGACAGCCGCTTCTCGGCGACCTCGAAGGAGGTCTTGGTGCGGGTGGAGTCCTCGAAGAAGAGGTTGACGACGGTGCGCCCGCGCAGCGTGGGCAGCTTCTTGACGGAGCGTGCGGAGAGGTGGGCCAGCTCCTCGGCGGTGTCCAGGATGAGCAGGGCGTCGTCGCGGCTGAGGTCTGCGGTGGAGACGAGATGGCGCTTCACGCGGTCACTCCGGGAGGTGCGGGTCGGACGGCTGGGCGGCGAGCGCCTGGGAGGACCGGGCGGCGTAGTCGCGGTCGCCGACCAGGACGGCGTCGCGGCCGTCGGTGTCGGCGAGCTGGACCTGGACCGCCTCGCGCAGCGAGGTGGGGAGGTTCTTGCCCACGTAGTCGGCGCGGATCGGCAGCTCGCGGTGGCCGCGGTCGACCAGCACGGCCAGCTGGACGGCGCGCGGGCGGCCGATGTCGCTCAGGGCGTCCAGCGCGGCCCGGATGGTGCGGCCGGAGAACAGCACGTCGTCGACCAGGATGACCAGCTTGCCGTCGATGCCCTCGGCGGGGATCTCGGTGTGCTCCAGCGCGCGGGCCGGCTTCAGCCGCAGGTCGTCCCGGTACATGGTGATGTCGAGGGTGCCGAGCGGGATCTCGCGGCCGGCCACCTGGTTGAGCCGGGTCTGCAGCCGGCGGGCGAGGTGGACACCGCGGGTGTGGATGCCGAGCAGCACCACGTCGTCGGCGCCCTTGGCGCGTTCGACGATCTCGTGGGCGATCCGGGTGACGATCCGGGCGATGTCGCCGGCGTCGAGCACCTGGTGCGGCGGGCGCGGCGGCGATGGGAGTTGTGTGGTCATGCCGAAGCGGACCTCCTTCCCCGCCTCACTGGACGGGCCTTAAAGGATGTCTGGGAGAGCACTCCCGACCGTGGCGGGAGCCTCGCCCATGGTAGCAGTGCGCTCACCCGCGTTCAGGACCGGCCGGTTCCGTTTTGCCTGATCCGCCGTACCGCGCCGGTTCACGGACCGGCCCGGAGCTATTCGCACGACTGCCCCATTCGGCTTGACGCGACTACCTCACTCTACGTAACCTCACAGTGAGTTACGAGACCGCCGCTGTACCCACCGGTACGGTCGGCCGGGTCCGCGGTCATCACCCGCTCGCTCGTGGCTCGCCACTGAACGCGAAGCAATCTCGTCCGGGGAGATCTATGTCCAGCGACTACGCGAAGCAACTCGGGGCCAAGCTCCGGGCGATCCGCACTCAGCAGGGTCTCTCCCTGCACGGCGTCGAGGAGAAGTCCCAGGGTCGCTGGAAGGCAGTCGTCGTCGGCTCGTACGAGCGCGGCGACCGCGCGGTGACGGTGCAGCGCCTGGCCGAACTGGCCGAGTTCTACGGCGTCCCGGTGCAGGAGCTGCTCCCCGGCGGGACCCCGGGCGGCGCGGCCGAGCCGCCGCCGCGCCTGGTGCTCGACCTGGAGAGACTGACTCAGGTGCCGTCCGAGAAGGCCGGTCCCCTCCAGCGCTATGCGGCCACCATCCAGAGCCAGCGCGGCGACTACAACGGCAAGGTGCTGTCGATCCGCCAGGACGACCTGCGCACGCTGGCCGTGATCTACGACCAGTCGCCGTCGATCCTCACCGAGCAGCTGATCAGCTGGGGTGTGCTCAACCCGGATGCCCGGCGCGCGGTGCGCGAGGAGGACGCCGGCTGACGCTCAACCGTCAGCAGAAACGTCACGGCGGGGTGCGCTTCGGCGCACCCCGCCGTCGTGCCGTCCGGGCATCGGCCCGGCGGCCGTGCCGTCAGCACACCGTGCCGAGGCTGAAGCCCGGCCTGGCCTCCACCCCGTCCAGCTCGACCGCGGCCGGCGCGTACCCGGAGCCGGCGCTCTGCCAGGCCCAGGCGACCTGCCGGTACTCCCCGCAGGCCTGCGCCGAGCCCTGCGAGCCGTGCAGCAGCGCCGCCCCGGGCAGCTCCCGGACCAGCCCGGCGCAGAGCACCGCGCAGACCAGGTCCAGGTCCTCGTCGTTGATCCGCACCACCCCGTCCTCCCAGTGCAGGATCCGGGCGTCCGCCGCCAGCCGCCCGCTCGGGCCGTCCACCACGCAGTGGAACTGGTAGGTGCCGGCGCCCGCGCCGACCAGCATCCGGCGGAACAGCTCCGAGGCCCGCTCGTACGCCTGCCGGACCTGGGGCGACGCCTGCTCCTGGGCGCCGCACAGCCCGCCGTCCAGCAGCAGGTCGGCGTGGCGCAGGGTCAGCCCGCCCTCCCGGGCCCGGACCAGCCGCGGCAGGAAGTCGTCGGCGAGCTCCTCGCCCTGGTAGGGCAGCAGTTGGGTCTGCAGCGGCGGGTTGACCAGGTAGCGGTCCCGGGCGACCTGTTCACCCGGGTCGAGCGCGTGCAGCAGGCAGAAGTCGGCGAAGTCCTCGGGGTGGAACATCCGCGCCTGCACGGTGCCGAACACCCGGCGGGCCTCGGCCAGCAGCGTCGCGGTGTCCCGCAGGTACGTCTCGTGGTCGGGCGCCTCGGTCAGCCCCCACGGGCGGGCCCGCTCGAAGTCCTCCGCACTGGTGAGGATGCCGGTCACGAAGGCCTCCTCGGGCCTGCGGCCGCCGGCCGCCCCGGTGGAGGTGCAGCGGGAGGACCGGGGGGTGCGGCTGTTGCGGGGCATCGAGGCTCCTGGGGGGCGGGGAGTCGCAGGGGGCGGCCGGCCGGCCGCTGCCCCTCTTCCTCCCCACCCTCACCCGGTGCACACGTACGGGTTGTCACAGCCCTGTAACCGAGTGCGACGACCCGGCGCGCCCCGGCCCGCTACGGCTGTCGCGGGACGCGGGCCAGCTGGCGGGACTGGGCGACCAGCCGGCCGGCCGAGTCCCAGACCTCGGCGTCCTCCTCGAAGTAGCCGCCGGCCACGTTGCGGGTGGCGTGGCTGACCCGCAGCCAGCCCGGCTCCGGACGGGCCCGCAGGTGGACCGTGAGTTCGATGGTGGGGGCCCAGCCGGGCATCCCGAGGTCGAAGGTGACCGGCGGCAGCGCGTCGGCCACCAGGAGCAGCAGCAGCGGGTCGGGCTCGCGGCCGTCCGCCAGCCGGAACCAGCCCTGGATCCGGCCCTCCTTGGACGGCTGCCCGACCGCCCAGCCGATGGTGGCCGGGTCGAGTCTCAGGTCGAAGCGCTCCAGCAGCGCCGCCTGCTCCAGCAGCGCGGGCGGGGCGTGCTCGACCCCGATGCACTCCTGCGGCGGCGGCATGACCGGCGGCCGGGCCGTGGTGAGCACCTCGCCGGCCGACCGGCCCAGGTCGCCGTAGGTGGCCAGCACCCGCAGCCGCTCCTCGCCGTCCTGGCTGATCGAGGCCGTGCCGGTGGACAGCGAGCGGCCCTGGCGGACCAGCTCGGTGCGCACCTCGGCCGGCCCCGGCCGGGCGGCCGAGAGGTAGTAGCCGCTGATCGACATCGGGTCCGGGTGCTCGCCGTGCCGCAGCGACAGCGCGTGGCCGGCCACCGCGAGCAGCAGGCCGCCGTTGATGCCGCCGCCGATCTGCCAGCCGGCGCCGAGCTCTGCCCGGTAGCGGTCGGACTCCTCGGGGTGCGGGGTCAGGGCGATGCCCCGGTCGAACTCGCTGCGGATCGCGGTGGTCATCGGGGGGTGCCCTTCGCTGCGACGGTCCCGGCCTGCGCCTGGTTACTGATGAGTAGCCTACGCCGTGGGGGCCGCACCGACCAGGTGCTTCCGGCGGCCGGACATGCGTGAAGGCCGCCGGACCGTGGTCCGGCGGCCTTCACGCAGGGGACGGGGATCAGTCCCGGCGGATGGTCGGCTTCAGCTCCATGAACCGGGCCAGCAGGCCGTTCACGAAAGCGGGCGAGTCATCCGTGGAGTACTCCTTGGCGATCTCGACGGCCTCGTCGACCACGACCGCGTCCGGAACGCCGTCCTCCCAGATCAGCTCGTAGGTGCCCAGGCGCAGGACGTTGCGGTCCGCGACGGGCATCCGGTCGAGCGTCCAACCGACCGCGTAGGTGGCGATCAGGTCGTCGATCCGGCGGGCGTACCGGGAGTACCCCTCGACCAGCTGCATGGTGTACTCGGCCACCTGCGGGATGCCCTCGTCGGGCTTGGGCTCGCGTGCGCGGGCCACCCAGTCGGCGAGCACCTGCTCGGGGGAGACACCGCGGTGATCCGCCTCGAACAGGATCTGGAAGGCCCGGGTGCGGGCCTTGCTGCGTGCAGCCGCCACGGTTACTTGTTCACCCGGCCGAGGTAGCTGCCGTCGCGGGTGTCGACCTTGATCTTCTCACCGGTGGTGATGAAGAGCGGGACCTGGATCTCGGCGCCGGTCTCCAGGGTGGCCGGCTTGGAGCCGCCGGTGGAGCGGTCGCCCTGCACGCCGGGCTCGGTGTGCTCGATGACCAGCTCGACCGAGGCCGGGAGCTCGATGTACAGCGGGGCGCCCTCGTAGACCGCGACCAGGGCCTCGAAGCCCTCCAGCAGGTACTTGGCGGCGTCGCCGACGACCGCGGGGTCGATCGGGAGCTGGTCGTAGGTGTCCGTGTCCATGAACACGAACTGCTCGCCGTCCTTGTAGGAGAACTGCATGCCGCGCTTGTCGACATTGGCGGTCTCGACCTTGGTGCCCGCGTTGAAGGTCTTGTCGACGACCTTGCCGGTCAGGACCTCCTTGAGCTTGGTGCGCACGAAGGCCGGGCCCTTGCCGGGCTTGACGTGCTGGAACTCGACGACGGACCAGAGCTTGCCGCCGTCAAGCTTGAGGACCATGCCGTTCTTGAGATCGTTCGTGGAAGCCACGGGCGCACTAACTCCTGGATATAGCTGTCAAGGAACCAAGAATGACGCGCAACCTGCTGCCGGGCCGGGGCCGCGGGCTACAGGGCGAGGAGCTCCTTGGTCGTTATGGTGAGCAGCTCGGGCCCGCCCTCCTCAGGGGGGCGCACCACGAGCGTGTCCTCGATCCGGACACCGCCCTTGCCCGGGAGATGGACCCCCGGACCGACGGTGACCGGCACGCGATTGTCCAGTTTACCCATGTCGGCGGGGCCCAGACGCGGCGCCTCCCGGATCTCCAGGCCGATTCCGTGTCCGACCGGATGCACGGAGCGCTCGCTGTGGCCGGCCGCCTGGAGGATCGAGCGGGCCGCGTCGTCCGGTACGTGCTGCGCGACGCCGGGCCCGAGCGCCTCCCGACCGGCCCGCTGGGCGTGGAAGACCAGCCGGTGCAGCTCGACCTGCCAGGGCGAGGGGGCCGCGCCGATCACGAAGGTGCGGGCGGTGCGCACGCCGTACCCCCGGTACTGGGCGCCGAGCACGACGGTGAGGAAATCACCCTCCTCGACCCGGTGGTCGGTGGGCTGGTGGTGCTCCAGGCCGGAGTGCGCGCCGGTGCCGACGGAGACCGGGAAGGCGGCCCGGTCGGCGCCGTGGTCGATCATGCGGCGCTCCAGCTCCATCGCCAGGTGCCGCTCGGTCCGGCCGACCAGGATCGACTCCAGCAGCTCGCCGAGCGCCTGGTCGGCGATCTCGGCGGCGATCCGCAGGTCGGCGATCTCGTGCTCGTCCTTGACCACCCGCAGCCGCTCCACCGCCTGGTCCAGGTCGAGCAGCCGCAGTCCGGGGTCCGTCCGGCTCAGGTCGCGGTGGCGGCCGACCGTGAGGTCGTGCTCCTCCACGGCCAGGTCGGCCACCTTGAGCCGGACCGCCGCCTCGGCCAGCGCCAGCGCGGTGTCGGTCTGCGACAGCACCGGCAGCCGGGCGATGTCCTCGGCGATCAGGTGTTCGCCGGCGTCGTCCGGTGGCAGGTCGTCCGGGACCGCCAGCAGCACCCGGTCCCGGGTGAGCAGCAGACCGGCCCCGCACGGCGGGCAACCGGTGAGGTAACGGACGTTGGCCGCGCGGGTGATGAGCGCGGCGTCGGCCCCGGAGGCACTGCAGTACTCCCGGAGGCGTTCCCGTCGGGCCGCGTGCACATCGGACATGGATCGAGCGTACGGAGCCGGGCGGCCGTCCGCCCGTCGGGACGGCCGCCCGTGCCACGGCTACTCGTGCCGCAGGGCGGTGGGCCGGGTGCCGCGCCGCAGGGCGGGCAGGGTCAGCACGGTCACCCCGAGCACGGCGGCGGCGGCCGTCCCGGCCAGGGCGAGCACGCCCGTCCGGTCGACGGTGCCGGGCAGGCCGGCCAGCGTGAGCAGGGCGCGCCCGAGGCCGGTACCGACCGCGACCGCCAGCAGCAGCCCGACCGCGGCCGGCACCGCGCTCTGCCACAACAGGGACCAGGCCAGGGTGCGCCGGGGCGTGCCGAAGGCCACCAGGCAGGCCAGCGCACGGCGGCGCTCGCGCAGCTGCTCCAGCAGGCCGACCAGCATGCTCAGCGCGATCAGCAGCACGGTGGCGGTGGCCGCGGCGGTGAGCGCCCGGCGGACCCCGTCGAAGCCCCGGTCGGCGTCGTCCACGGTCTCGTCCGGGAAGTGCACCCGGGCCGCGGGGTCGAGAGCAGCCACGGCGTTGCGCACCCGCTCCCGGGCGTCCGGCTCCCCCGCGTCCAGGGTCAGGGCGACCTGGGCGGGCAGGCCGCTGCGGACCCCGTCGGGCAGGGCCGCCGGGGTGGCCAGGACGACCCCGTCGAGGAAGCGCCGGTCCTGCCCGGGGCGGGCCTCGACCGGGGACAGCGCGGCGGGCAGGCGCCACCGGGTGCCCTGCCGGCCGTCGAGCGCCGTGACCTCGGCGCCCGGGGTCGGGCGGACGGCCACCGGGCCCGCGCCGGCGACCACGAAGGCGTCGCCGTCGGCGCAGGAGGGCAGCACGGCGAAGGTCTTCAGGGCGGTGCAGTCACCCACCCGGACCAGGTCCGGCCGGTCCCCGGCGCCGCTCTCGCTCAACCACAGCTCGGTGTACCCGGTGCTGACGGTCGTGCCCTGCACGGCGCGCAGCCGGGCGGCCAGCTCGTCGGCCCGGTCACCGGCGCCCGCGAAGGTGGCCGTGCCGCTCGGGGCGCCCGCCCCGGCGGCGCCGCGCGGATCGCGCTCCCGATGGCCGGCCGCGATGCCGCCGAACAGGCTCTGCAGCGCGATCGCCCCCGCCACCGCGACCAGCACGCCGGCCGTCGCCCGGGCTGCGGCCCCGCCGCCGAGCCGCAGGCGTCCGGCCGCCAGCTGCCAGGACGGCGGGCCGGTCGGCAGGAGCCTGGCGACGGGGTCGAGCAGGGCCGGCAGCACCACCGCGATGCCGATCAGCAGCAGGACCATGCCGAGGCACACCGCCACCGACGAGCGCGGATCCGCCATCAGGTCGCCGCCGTCCCGGGCCTGCCCCAGCAGCAGGGCCCCGGCCGCGGGCAGCGCCAGCCGCCACCACAGCCGGCGCCGCGGCGCGCCACGCCCGCGGGCCACGCCGAGCGGCTCGGCGACCACGCCGCGCATCGCCACCAGGGCGGCGGCCACCGCGAGCAGCGGGACCACCGCCATCACCACCGCGGCCAGCAGCGGATCGGGGACGATGTCGGCGGCGAAGACGCTGATCCCCTCGATGGTCACCGACTCCGCGAGCCGCCCGGCCAGCAGGAACAGCAGCCAGCCGACCGCGAGACCGGCCAGCGCGCCGGCCAGCGCCTCGCCCGCGGCGATCCGGGCGGTCATCGCCCGGTCGGCGCCGACCAGGCGCAGCGCGGCCAGCCGCCGGTCCCGGGCCTCGCCGCCGAACCGGGTGGCGGCGCCGGCGAACACGGCCACCGGGGTCAGCAGGACCACCACACCGACCACGGTGAGCAGCACCAGCTCGGGCTCCGGCGCCCGGGGCGGGTAGGAGTCACCGAACGAGTCGATCCGTACCGCCCCGCGGTCGCGGCTCAGGTCGTCGGCGCCGAGCACGAAGGAGAGGTCGCCGGGGCCGACCAGGCCGCCGTTGCCGATCCCCCCGCTCACCGGGTGGTCCAGCCGTTCCTTCAGCAGCCGCCCGTCGGCCGAGCCGAGCAGGTCGGCGAGGGCGGGCGAGACCACCATCCCGCCCGGCGCCGGGTACCTGCTCAGACCGGGCGGCAGCGGGGCGTTCGGGCCCTCCGGTTGCACGATCCGGCCGCGCACCTCGGTGCCGTGGTAGCTGGTGGAGGCGTCGACCACCAGCAGGGTGCCGGGCCCGGCGGCCAGGCTGTCGTCGGCGTGCAGGGTGTCGACCAGGGCGTGGATCCGGTCGTCGCGGTGGTGCTTCATGGTCTGGAACGAGGACGCGAGGAGCAGGGTGGCGACGCCGAGCCCGACCCCGACGGCGGTCAGCAGGGTCCGGACGAGGCTGTCCCGGCCGCCGGTGAGGGCGAGCCGGACGCCGAACGCGAGCTGGCCGAGCCGGCGCAGCCGTACGGTCGGGGCGGGGGTGGTCTGGTTCACGGGGCGGGCTCCGGGTCGCGGGCGTCACCGTGCACGAGGACGGCGCTCAGGTCGGGGGCGGTGACGGCGCTCCAGCACAGCCGGATCAGCCGGCGGCTGTCGCCCAGCGGGCCGGGGGCCTGCTGCTGCCGGTCCTCGCCGGCGGCGGAGTACGCCAGGGCGAGGAGCAGCGCGGCGGCGGCGAGACCGGCACCGAACCGGCGCGGTCGGGCGCGGTCCGGGCGCGCGGCCGCGGGCCTCACCGGGCGGCCCCGGGCTCGCGGGTGCGGCCGTCGCGGACCACGACCTCCCGGTCGGTGTAGGCGGCCACCCGGGCCTCGTGGGTGACCAGGACGACGGCGGCGCCGGTCTCCTCCACCGCGGACCGCAGCAGCCGCAGCACCCGCTCGCCGTTGAGCGAGTCGAGCGCGCCGGTCGGCTCGTCGGCGAACACCACCCGCGGTCCGGTGACCAGCGCCCGGGCCACCGCGACCCGCTGGCCCTGACCGCCGGAGATCTCGCCGGGCCGCTTACCGGCGGCGTCCGCCACCTCCAGGCGCTCCAGCCACTCGCGGGCCTTGGCCTCGGCGGCCCTCCGGCGCACGCCGTTCAGGCGCAGCGGCAGCGCCACGTTGTCCAGGCAGCTGAGTTCCGGCACCAGCTGGCCGAACTGGAAGAGGAAGCCGAAGTCGGTACGGCGCAGCGCGCTGAGGCTGCGGTCGGTGAGGTCCGACAGGCTCTGGCCCCGGTAGGTCACGACGCCCTCGTCCGGCCGGACGATGCCGGCCAGGCAGTGCAGCAGGGTGGACTTGCCCGAGCCGGAGGGGCCCATCACCGCGACCAGTTCGCCGGGCATCACCCACAGGCCGGCGCCGGCGAGAGCGGTGGTGGGGCCGTAGTGCTTGACCAGTCCGGCCCCGCTCAGCAGGGCTCCGGGGTGGGCCAGCGGGTGCTCGGCGACGGGGTCGGCGGCGGGGCCCGAGCCGATCACCTCGACGGGGGAGATCCTCATGCGGGACGCACCTCCCGGCCGAGCTCGTCCAGCCGGGCGCCGGTCAGTTCCAGCCAGCGCAGGTCGGCCTCCAGGTGGAACAGTGCATGGTCGCAGATCAGCTGGTCGGCGAGGTCGCCACCGGCCTTGCGGCGGGTCAGCTCGCGCATCTGCCGCAGGTGCTCGGCGCGCTGCACGTCCAGCACCTCGTACGCCGGGCGCCCGGTCAGCAGGGCCAGCACGACCTTGGTGTACAGGGTGTTCTGCAGGTACGGCTCGGGGCTCTCGGCGCGGGCCAGCCAGCCGGCCACGTCGGTGACGCCGGCCTCCGTGATGGCGTACCGCTTGCGCTCGGGGCCGCCGCCGGGCTCGACGCCCTCGACCTCGACCAAGCCGCTCTTCAGCAGCCGGGAGAGCGTCGAGTAGACCTGCCCGTAGGCGAGCGACCTGGTCCGGCCGAACTGCTCGTCGTAGGCGCGCTTGAGGTCGTAGCCGTGGCGCGGGTGGGACTCCAGGAGCCCGAGGATCGTGTGTCCGAGTGACATGGCAGGACTATACCCCGAGGGTATACACCGAGTGCATAGTGGCCCCGACGGAGGATCCGCACCCCGGGAATGAACCGGAGGCAGGGCCGGTTATGAACCCATGACAATGACTTCCATTGCCAACAGAAGGAGGGCGACCATGGCCCGCAGCGACCTGCGCCCGATCGTGACCCTGCGATCGACGGCCGGCACCGGCTACACGTACGTGACCCGCAAGAGCCGCCGCAACGACCCCGACCGGCTGGAGATCCGCAAGTTCGACCCGGTCGCCGGCGCGCACGTGCTGTTCCGCGAACAGCGCTGAACCACCGCCCGCAGCAGCAGGAGCACTCGCAGAGGAGAGACGACATGCAGCACGGCATCCACCCCGCGTACCGTCCGGTGGTCTTCCGGGACCGCGCCGCGGACCACGCGTTCCTGACCCGCTCGACGCTCGCCGGCACCGGCACGGTCGAGTGGGCCGACGGGAACCGCTACCCCGTGGTCGACGTCGAGACCTCCTCGGCCAGCCACCCGGTCTACACCGGCAAGGCCAGGATCCTGGACACCGCCGGCCGGGTCGAGCAGTACCGCCGCCGCTACGGCCAGGGCTGACCGCCCAGCACCACCACCGGGTCGCACCCCGGGCCTCCGGGCCCGGGGTGCGACCCGGTTCGCTGCTGCCCGGCCGTCAGCTCCCCGCCCCTGAGTGGCTGTTGACCCACCCGCCCCACCGGTACGGCCGCGGCGGTGGACGCTCATCCCGCCGAAGCCCGCAATTCCTTGTCATGTCACCTTCCGTGCGCTCGAATGGTCGACGCTCTTCCCCAGCGCCCCGACCTTCCCCGCACAGGAGGAACCTTGACCGTCCGTCGCATCCTCGCCGCCGGCCTGCTCGCCCTCGCCGCGGCCGCGGTGATACCGGCTCAGCAGGCGGTCGCCGCCGGGCCCGGCGAGCTCCCCTTCGGCTCCGCCACCACCGTCGGCCTGCACAACACCTACGACCCGGCAGCCTTCCCGTACCTGGCCCAGGGCCTGGACACCGGCACCGGCCTGATCGAGCTGGACGCCTGGACGGACACCATCACCAAGGAGTGGAAGGTCAGCCACTCCAACCCGCTCGGCAACGCCAACAACTGCGTCAACGCGAGCACCGCCGCGCAGCTGTACACCGGGGGCGCCAACAAGAACCTGGAGAGCTGCTTCGACGACATCCGGGTCTGGCTGGGCGCGCACCCGACCGCCGGGCCGCTGGTGGTCAAGCTGGAGCTCAAGGGCGGCTTCGCGGCCAACCGGGGCATGGGCCCCAAGGAGCTCGACGCGCTGATCGCCGCGCACCTGGGCAGCGCCGCGTTCCGCCCCGCCGACCTGCTCGCCAAGGCGGGCGGCGGCGCGTACCCGTCGCTGGACGACGCCGCCCGGGCCGGGAACTGGCCGAGCCGCGCCGCCCTGGCCGGCCGGGCGATGGTCGAGGTGATCCCCGGCACCGTCGAGGAGAGCAACCCCTTCGACACCCTGCACACCGACGTCGAGTACGGCCGCTACCTGCGCGACCTGGCCGCCGCCGGCAAGCTCGGCCAGGCGCAGATCTTCCCCGCCGTGCACGGCGCCGCCGCGGCCGACCCGCGCAGCCGGTACGAGGCCGCGATCCGGCCCTGGTTCGTGCTCTTCGACGGTGACGCGGCCGCCTACCTGAACGGCATCGACACCTCCTGGTACGACAGCCGCCACTACCTGCTGGTGATGACCGACGCGCAGAACGTCGCGCCCGCCATCAGCGGCACCGACCCGACCGCCGACCAGGCCCGGGCCCGCGCGGTGCAGCTGGCCGCGGCACACGCCTCCGTGGTCTCCAGCGACTGGCGGCACCTGCCCGAGGTGCAGTCCCTGGTCCTGCCGCGCGGCTGACGCCGGCCGACCGACCGCGAGCGGCCGCCCGACCCGGGCGGCCGCTCAGCCGTCCCCGGGGGGACAAGTGACGCGATTTTCCCCGGGGTTGGGCGGGCCGGCCGGGGGTGTGGCCCGGCCGCCCCGGCCAGGGGTGCCCGTACCGGCTGGGTAGGGTGGGCGGACACCCGCAGCGAGAGGCACCCGCCCATGGCCAAGACGTCCGCCGAGGCCCGCAAGGCCCTGCTCCAGCTCACCGGAGTGAGCCGCACCTACGGTGAGCGGCAGGTGCTGCACCCGGTCGACCTGCACCTCGCCGCCGGCGAGTGCCTGGCGCTGCTCGGCCACAACGGCTCCGGCAAGTCCACCCTGCTGCGGATCGCCGCCGGCCGGGAGCTGCCGACCGGCGGGACGGTCCGCTTCGACGGGCTCCCGATGGACGAGAACGACCCCCGGATCCGGGCCCGGGTCGCCGTGGTCGGCGACACCGTCGCCTGCTACCCCGACCTGTCGGTGCGCGAGCACCTGCTGCTGGTCGCCGTCGCCCACGGGGTCGCCGACGCGGCCGACTGGATCGAGCACGTGCTGACCGAGCGCAACCTCGCCGACCGCGCCGACGCCCTGCCGTCCGCGCTCTCCTCCGGGCAGCTGCAGGCGCTGCTGCTGGCCTGCGCCATGGTCCGCCCGCGCGACCTGCTGCTGCTCGACGAGCCGGAGCAGCGCCTCGACCCGGACGCCCGCCGGCGGCTCGCGGAGCTGCTGACGGCGGAGCTCGCGGACGGCGTCGCCGTGCTGCTGGTGACCCACCACACCGACCTGGCCCTGGAGGTGGCCGACCGCGTGATGGTGCTGGAGGACGGCAAGGTACTGGCCGAGGGCCCCCCGCGCGGCATCCTCGCGGACGGGATCACCGGCGGCGTCCTCGCCGCCGCCACCGCCACCGCCACCGCCGGCACCCCTGCGGCCACCCCCGGCACCCCCGCCGCCCGCAAGCGTGGTGCCGGCGCCGGCGGCAAGGGCGGCGCCCGGTGAGCGAGTCCGCGGCCCTGTCCGCCGCAGCCCCGCACGCCGCCGCCGATGCCGCCGCCGATGCCGTCGATGCCGTCGAGCCCGAGGACCTCCCGGCGGACTGGACCGCGGAGGACGACTGGACCGACGAGGCGCTCACCCTGCTGCGCACCCTGCGCGCACCGCACCGCCGCAGCCGGGCCGGCCAGATCGCCTTCATGGTCTACTGCACCGTGCTCGTCCTGGTCGCCTGGGGCGTCACCCCCAGCTTCGGGCTGCTGCTGCAGTCCTCGATGGGCGCCGACTACACCGGCCACGGCCCGACCCTGCTCGCCGCCCTGCCCAGCGCCGTGGCCGCGGCCTCGCTCGCCACGCTGCTGCTCGCCGCCCGCGACGGCCTGTGGCGCGGGCCGGTGATACCGCCCCGGGCGACCGCCGACTGGCTGCTGCCGCACCCGGTCCGCCCGCGCCGGGTGCTGCGCCCCTGGTTCTGGCTGTCCTGCGCGCTGGCCACCGCACCCGGCGTCCTCGCGGCGGCCGGCGCGATGGTCGTGCTGGCGCTCACCACCCACGCGTCGCTGCCCGCGGCGTTCGGCTGGTGCCTGCTCGGCGGTGTCTGCCTGCCGCTGCTGGCCACCTGCACCGGGCTGGCCGTGGAGCGCAGCGACCGGGTGGCCGCCGCCGTCCACCGGCTCACCCCCTGGGTGACCGTGGCGGTGCTGCTGCTCGCCACCCAGAGCGTGTTCGCCGCCCAGGGCCACCGGGTGGGCCGGCTGGAACGGATCGAGCTGTGGTCCGGGCCGTGGGGCTGGGCGGGCCTCGCCGCACTCGCCCCGACGCCCGCGGCCAGGCCCGGCGCCTGGGCGGCCGCGGCACTGCTGGTCCTGCTCACCGCCGGCTGCGTGGTACTGGCCGACCGGTACTGCGGGGACATCGCGCCGGCCCGGCTGCGCGAGCGGGCCCGGACGGCCGCCGGCGTGCTGGCCGCCCTGCGCACGGTGGAGCTGCGGGCCGCCCGGCTCACCGTCAGCAGCACCACCAAGGGCCGGGGCCCGCGCCGGCTGCGGCTGCCGGCGCCGCGCGCCCGCTGGCTCGCCGTGCCCTGGCGGGACGCGCTGACGCTGCTGCGCGCCCCCGCCCGGCTCGGTCGCGCGCTGCTGCTCACGGTGCCCTCGGCGCTGTGCGCGTACCTGGTCCACTCGGCGTCCGGCCTGGTCTCCTGGGGCGGGACGGCGCTCGCCCTGCTGTTCGGCTACCTGGCGACGGCGCAGCTGCTGGAGCCGGCCCGGATCGAGACCGACGACGCCCGGCGCGCCTCCTGGTCGCCGTACCCGTTCGCCGGGCTGATGCTGCGGCACGCCGTGGTGCCGACCGTGCTCGGGGTGGTCGCGGGCGCGGTGGCGGCCGGGGCGGCGGTGATCGCCGGGTCCGGCGGGCGGGCCTGGCTGGCGCCCGCCGCCGTACCCGCGATGGTGGCCGCCGGGCTGGTGAACGCCTGCCGGGGCTTCATCCGGCAGGACCTGATGTTCGGTTCCGCCCGGGCGCCCGGCTCGGGCGGCGGGCCGCTGCTGTTCGCCGCCTGGTACGCGGCCGGGCCGGCGGTGGCTGTGGTGGTGCTGACCGTCCCGTTCACCGAGGCGCTCACCGACGGCTCACCCACCGCCGTACTGAAGACCGTGGCGCTGAGCCTGGTGACGGCGGCGGTCCTGCTCTGGTGGGCCTACGACCGGGCCGGCAACGTGACCATCCGCAGCCAGGCCGCGCGGGCCGCGCAGCAGCGCTAGCGGATCTAGCGGCGCTAGCAGTCCTATCGGCGCTATCGGCACTGGTGTCGCTAGCACTGCTAGATCGTCCGGCCGGCTGGTGGCGACAGCTTCGCTAGCGGCGCTAGAACTTCCAGCGCCGCTAGCGGCCGAGGTCGGCCGACGGACGCGCCGCGTCGTGCCCCCGGCGGTCAGGGCACCGGCCAGCCGTCCCGGGTGGTGGAGGTGCGGTGGTATCGGCCGTCCGGGCCGGTGGAGCGGTAGTCCTCCACCGCGCTCGCCGTCCGGACGGTGGCGTCGCCGTCGTGGCGGTGCGCGCTCGGGCGCAGGGTGTGGTCGACGGTGGTCCGCCGGAGCGGCAGCGGCCCGAGGCTCAGGGTGTCCTCCTGGTGGCGCCCGAGGGCCATGGTGGTCAGCTGGTCGGTGTTGCCGGCCGCGTCCCGGGAAAATCGGTAGTCGACGTCCAGCGGGTCGCTCTCATGGCTGCTGCGCAGCTGCGGCAGGCAGCCGCCACCGCGGGTCTCGCTGGAGCGGGTCAGGTCGGTCCGGTTGTGGAGGGTCAACTCGTTCCCGGATGCGCCGAGTTGCTGCTCCGAGGAGAAGGTGAGGTCGTCCCGGACCTCGGTGCTGACCCGGCCGTGCGAGGTCTGCACCCAGCCGGTCGCCCGGTCGTGCCGGGCGGCGGTGACCGTCCAGTGGCCGCTGCCGCCGCCCTGGTCGGTGAGCGCCGTGCTGACGGCCGCCGCCGGGGCGACCCGGTACTCGGTGAGGCCGCCCTCGGTGCGGGCCCGGCCGTGGTCGGTCTCGGCGAACAGGTTGACCTGCCCGGTCCACAGGTCGTTGCTCTGGCTCTCGGCCGCGTTGACCGCGACCCCGACGGCGTGCGGGCGCCCGTCCAGCAGCAGCCCGACGTACGGGGTCAGGTCGAGCCGGTAGGCGGGCAGTTCGAAGGCGCCGATCCCCGGGGTCGGCCGCCACAGGAGCGGGTCCCAGCCGCCGGTGTAGATCACCGGGTACGGCCAGACGGCGCCGGCCACCCGGCCGTCCACCGTCAGCGCCAGCTCGCGGAACGGCCCCTTGCCGCACAGCCCGAGGCCCGGATTGGCCCGCACGAAGTCGTCCGGCGCCGAGGCGTACGCGAACTCCTCGCAGGCGCCGCCGCCGCGGGTGTACACCTCGGCGGTCAGCCGCTCCAGGTTCGGCGGGAAGGTGAGCGGCACGGCGGCGGAGGGTGCGGCGCCGGTGAGGCCGAACGGGCCGGTGGTCAGCAGCCGGTCCGCGGCGGGGGCGGCCGGCCAACGGGCGGAGGTGGTGAAGAAGGTGAGGGTCGCGGTGATCCGGAAGACCCCGGTGTAGGTGCTGTCGGTGACGTTCGGCAGGTCGAAGGCGAACGGCTGCAGGCGGTCGAACAGCGGGGCGTAGCGGGTCAGGTCGCTCTCGACGTGCCACTCGATGCCGTCCGCGGACGGCTCGGGGGTGGAGGAGAGCAGCACCTCGACCCCGCCGATCCGGACGGTGAACAGCCGGTCGAACTGGCGGCCCGCCACCTGCCCGTGCAGGTCGAGCAGCACCGCCGACCAGGGGCCCCGGCAGCCCGCGGGCGGCGTGACGGTGGCGGTGTACGGGGTGTCCGGCGGGTTCCCGTACCCGTTGCTGAACGGCTGGTCGTGCATCGTCTCGACGGTGCAGGACCTGGTGTCCGGCCTGGTCAGCGGCTTGGTCACACTGAACGGGTCGTGGTAGTCGGTGCCGAAGTCGGCCTGGGCCGGGCCCACCGCCAGCACGGTCACGGCAAGGGCGAGCAGGGCGGCGAGCAACCGCGCGGCGCGGCGGAGCAGGGGACGGACGGCCATCGCGGGATGCCTCTCTTCACTGCCGGGGTCGAGGCATCCTCCCGATTCTGACATGCCATGGTCAAGAGGGCCGGGACTGCCGGATCCCGTAAAATCTTTGTCCGCGCATCGTCAAATCCCTTCTGGTGGACCGCACTTCACGGCTAGCGTCGTCCGCTGTGATTACCAGCCGAACCAGATCGTTCGCCCTCGTCACAACCCTCCTCGCCGCCCTCGCCGCCACCCTGCTCTCCCCCGCGGCGGCCCGGGCCGGCACCCTCGGCACCGCCGCCGCCGGAACCGCCGCCGCCGGCACCGTGCGCGACGGCGCCAGCCAGCCGGTCTACTCCTACGCCGGCGCCGTCCGCGAGACGGTCTGGGTCGACACCGGCCTGGACGGCGACGGCGACGGCCGCACCGACCGGGTCGCGGCCGACATCGTCCGCCCCCGAGAACCGGCCGCGGCCGGCCTGCGGATCCCCGTGATCATGGACGCCAGCCCGTACTACTCCTGCTGCGGGCGCGGCAACGAGAGCCAGTTGAAGACCTACGACGCGCAGGGCGCGCCGGTGCAGTTCCCGCTCTTCTACGACAACTACTTCGTGTCGCGCGGCTACGCCGTCGTCCTGGTCGACCTCGCCGGCACCAACCGCTCCGACGGCTGCGTGGACGTCGGCGGCCCGTCCGACGTGACCTCCGCGAAGGCGGTGGTGGACTGGCTGAACGGCCGCGCCCACGGCTACCGCACCCGTACCGGCACCACCACCGCCGACCCGGGCTGGGCCTCCGGCGCGGTCGGCATGATCGGCAAGTCCTGGGACGGGACGATCGCCAACGGCGTGGCCGCGACCGGCGTGCCGGGCCTGCGGACCGTCGTGCCGATCTCCGCGATCAGCTCCTGGTACGACTACTACCGCTCCGACGGCGCCCCGCTCTACAGCGGCACCCCCGCCGACCTGTCGAGCTACGTGGAGAGCTCGGCCACCCTCGGCCGCTGCGCCAAGGTCCAGCGGCAGCTGACCAGCGGGGCGCCCGCGAACGGCAACTGGACAGCGCTCTGGCAGGCCCGCGACTACGTCGCCTCGGCCTCCCGGGTGCGCGCCAGCGTCTTCGTGGTGCACGGCATGCAGGACCTCAACGTCCGCGACATCAACTTCTCGCAGTGGTGGTCCGCCCTCGCGCAGAACGGCGTCGAGCGCAAGATCTGGCTCTCCCAGACCGGCCACGTGGACCCGTTCGACTTCCGCCGCTCCGCCTGGGTGGACACCCTGCACAGCTGGTTCGACCACTACCTGCTGGGCGTCGACAACGGGATCGAGCGCGGCCCGGTGGCCGACCTGGAACGCTCCCCCGACCAGTGGACCCAGGACCCGACCTGGCCCGCCCCCGGAACCGTGACCAGCACCCTCGGCCTGCGCCCGGGCGCCCTCACCACCGCGTCCGGCAGCGGCACCGCCCGGTTCACCGACGACCCGTCCCGGGACGAGAACGCCTGGGCCGCCGACGCCGACCGCAGCACCCCGGACAAGACCGTCTTCACCACCGGAGCGCTGAGCGCACCGCTGCGGATCTCAGGCGGCGGTTCGATCACCCTGACCGCCACCCCCTCGACCCGCAGCGCCCGGCTCAGCGCCGTGCTGGTCGACCTCGGACCGGCGACCATCCGTGACTACCGGGCCGACGGCGAGGGCATCAGCACGCTGGCCACCCGCTCCTGCTGGGGCGACAGCACGGCCGGCGACAGCGCCTGCTTCCTGGACACCGCCGCCGACACCGCGCAGGTCGGCGCCACCGTGTTCAGCCGCGGCTGGGCCGACCTCGGCCACTACGCGGGACTCGACCGGTCGGTGAACCTCACCCCCGGCACCGCCTACCCCATCACCTTCGACCTGGCCGGGACGGACCACGTGGTGCCCGCCGGCCACCGGCTCGCCCTGATCGTCGCGGGCACCGACGCCGGTCTGATCGACCCGCCCTCGACCAGGCCTGCCGTCACCCTCGACCTGGCCCGCTCGGCGCTGCGGCTGCCGGTCGTGGGCGGGGTGACCACGCTGCCGCGGGCGGCAGCCCCGACGGCCGGGCCCGCCCTGCCCGGCCTGCTCCCCGGGAAGGCCGGCACCGCCGCCCGCCCGGAGACCTTCCGCTAGAGCGGGTCCACCAAGTCCCGCCCGCCCCGAGCCGGGTCGCCGCCGAGCCTGACCGGCGGCGGCCCGGCCGAACGGCGCGCCCGACCGAGCGGCGACCCGACCGAGCGGCCGACCGGCTCAGCGCTGCTGGCAGGCCGGGCACCAGAAGAGGTTCCGGGCGGCGTGCTCCTCGGTGCGCACCGGGGTGCCGCAGACCAGGCAGGGCTGGTCGGTCCGGCGGTAGACGTAGACCTCGCCACCGTGGTCGTCCACCCGCGGCGGGCGCCCCACCGCCTCCGGGGTGTGCTCCGGCCGTACGGTGTCGATCCGGCCGATCCCGGCCCCGTCGTGCATCAGGGCCACCAGATCGCCCCAGATCGCGTCCCACTCCGCCCTGCTCAGGTCGCGGCCGGCCCGGTGCGGGCTGATCCCGAGGCGGAACAGCACCTCGGCCCGGTACACGTTGCCGACCCCGGCCAGTACCTTCTGGTCCATCAGCAGCGCGGCCACCGTGGTCGGGCTGCGGGAGATCCGCTGCCAGGCCGGCCCCGGGTCGGCGCCGGCCCGCAGCGGGTCGGGCCCGAGGCGGCGGTGCACCGCGGCCTTCTCCGCCGGGGTGAGCAGCTCGCAGGTGTTGGGGCCGCGCAGGTCGGCGTAGGCGTCCTCGGAGGCCATCCGCAGCCGGATCAGGCCGACCGGCGCCGGCGCCGCACCGGTGCCGAAGGTGAAGCCGCCGTAGAGGCCGAGGTGGATGTGCAGCCAGTCCTCGCCGAACCCGAGGAACAGGTGCTTGCCGTGGGCCTCCGCCTCGTCCAGGGTGCGGCCGTCCAGCAGCGCCGCACCCTCGGCGAACCGGCCCTGCGGGCTGGAGACGCCGACCGGGCGGCCCCCGAAGGTCCGGAGGTTCTCGGTGGCCAGGCGGTGGATGATGTGGCCCTCGGGCACGGGCGTCAGCTCCTCGGCAGATCCGTTGCGACGCCTCCATCATCCCAGCGGGGTACGACACCCCCGGCCCGGCTCCGGGCTACCGCTTGGGGGTGACCAGCCGGGCGGCGCTCCAGTTGGCCGCGACGCTGGCCGACTTGGTCTGCGACAGGCCGGCGGTCTGCGCGGCCTCGCTGATCTCGCTGGGCTCCAGGTGGCCGGGCCGGCCGGCCTTGGGGGTGAGCAGCCAGATCATCCCGCCGTCCTCCAGCAGCCCGATGGCGTCGACCAGGGCGTCCGTGCAGTCGCCGTCGTCCTCGCGGAACCAGAGCAGGACGGCGTCCACCACGTCGTCGAACTCCTCGTCCACCAGGTCCTGGCCGGTGGCCTCCTCGATCGCCTCCCGGAGCTCGAGGTCGCAGTCCTCGTCGTACCCGATCTCCAGGACGACCTGGCCGGGCTGGAATCCCAGCCGGGCAGCCGGATTCGCGCGCTCCTCGGCCTGGTCGGCGGTCGCCGTCATCGCAGTCTCCCTCTGTGCCCGTTCGTGGTTTCCGCCCACCATGGCCGACGACCGCCCGTAGGCCCGGCAAGCACGAGTTACGTCACTCGATCGAGTGAAACGAGCCCCCCGGAGCGCACCCACGCGCCCACGCACCCACGCGCCCGAGCCGATCGCCCCGGCAGCTCAGCCGATCGGGCGGCCGGTCAGCCGGGAGAGGATCGCGTGGTCCAGCGCGGCGGCGGTGGAGGCCACGTCCAGCTGGGAGTTGTCGATGATCGGCAGCCCCGAGGTGCGCCAGCCGGCCATCCGCCCGTGGATCCGGGCGACCTCCTCGTCGCTGAGCCGCCGGTTGCCGCTGCGCCGGGCGTTGCGGGCGAGCACCGAGTCCAGGCCGGGCAGCAGCACCACCGGGATCATCCCCGGGCCGATGTGCCGCTTCCAGCCGCCGAGGCCGATCGCCGGGCGGTCCGGGAAGACCGCGTCGTCGATGATGCAGGAGATCCCGTTCGCCAGGTAGTTCCGGCAGGCGAAGCCGCAGGTGCGGCGGGCCAGCCGGTACTGGGCCTCGGAGGCGGTGTTCCAGCCGGACTGCGGGTTGGCGAATCCGGCCTGCACCCACTCGCGGACGTCGTCCAGGCTGATGTGCGCGGTGGCGGTCGGCCGGCGCTCCGCCCAGTGCCGGGCGACGGTGGTCTTGCCCGCGCCGGCGGGACCGATCAGCAGCACCGCGAGCGGCCCGGTGGGCAGGTGCGGCGGCGGTTGCGCGGGAAGCTGCACGGGAGCTCCGGTCGGCAGCACGAAGTGCCCGGTCGCCCCGGGCGGTACGACACCAGGAGGTATGACACCGGGGGGCACCGCGCCGGGCGGTACGGACCCGGGCGCGCCCGGGTGCGGCGGCCGGGCCGGGGTGTACGGCGGCTGCGGGCCCGCCTGCTGGGTGGGGTACGGCGGCGCCAGTGGTCGCGGAGGCACCGGCCCTCCCCCTACGTACTGCGTCACGGTCACCTCCCGACGGGGACACTACACGTCGGCCCGGTGGCGGGCACAGTCCGCCACCGGGCCGATGATCGCACGTCAGCGCGTGGTGAGCTGCTCCGCGAGCGCGCGCAGCGCCAGCTCGTACGAGCCGAGGCCGAAGCCGGCGATGGTGCCGGAGGCGACCGCGGCGATGACCGAGGTGTGCCGGAACTCCTCGCGTGCGTACGGGTTGGAGATGTGCACCTCGATCAGCGGCGCGGTCCGCTGGGCGGCGGCGTCGCGCATCGCGTACGAGTAGTGCGTGAACGCGCCCGGATTGATCACCACCGGGGTCTGCCGGTCGGCCGCCCAGTGCAGCCATTCGACCATCTGCTGCTCGGAGTTGGTCTCCTTGACCTCCACCTCGAAGCCGAGCTCCTTGCCGAGCGCGGTGCAGCGCTCGACCAGGCCGGCGTAGGAGGTGGCGCCGTAGACGTCCGGCTCGCGACTGCCGAGGCGGCCGAGGTTGGGGCCGTTGAGCACCAGGACCCGGCTCACCCGGACACCTCCGCGTAGGCGCCGACCAGCAGCGTCGGGTCCGGGCCCTCCAGGATGGAGGTCTTGCCGAGGCCGTCGAGCACGACGAAGCGCAGCAGGTCGCCGCGCGACTTCTTGTCGATCTTCATGGCGTCCAGCAACTTGGGCCAGGCGTCCGCCCGGTAGGTCAGCGGCAGGCCGACCGAGCCGAGCACGGCCTTGTGCCGGTCGGCGGTCTCGTCGTCCAACCGGCCGGCCAGCCGGCCGAGTTCGGCGGCGAACACCATGCCGATCGAGATCGCCGCGCCGTGCCGCCACTTGTAGCGCTCGTTGCGCTCGATGGCGTGACCCAGCGTGTGGCCGTAGTTGAGGATCTCCCGGCGCCCGGACTCCTTGAGGTCGCCGGAGACCACGTCGGCCTTGACCTGGATGGCGCGCCGGATCAGCTCCACGGTGTGCGGCCCGGACGGCGTGGTGGCGCCCTGCGGGTCGGACTCGATCAGGTCCAGGATCGCCGGGTCGGCGATGAAGCCGCACTTGATCACCTCGGCCAGGCCGGAGATGTAGTCGTGCCGGGGCACGGTCTCCAGGGTGCCGAGGTCGGCGAGCACGCCGGCCGGCGGGTGGAAGGCGCCGACCATGTTCTTGCCCTCGGCGATGTTGATGCCGGTCTTGCCGCCGACCGCCGCGTCCACCATCCCGAGCAGGGTGGTGGGCATCGAGATCCAGCGCACCCCGCGCAGCCAGGTGGCCGCCACGAAGCCGGCCAGGTCGGTGGTGGCACCGCCGCCCAGGCCCACGATCACGTCGCTGCGGGTGAAGCCGGTCTGCCCGAGCACCGACCAGCAGTACGCGGCCACCTCGGCGCTCTTGGCCTCCTCCGCGTTCGGCACCTGGAGCGCGATCGCCTCGTAGCCCTCGGCCGCCAGGTCCTCCCGGATCGCCTCGCCGGTGGCCTCCAGCGCCTCCGGGTGGATGATCGCGACCCGCTTGGCCCGGTTGCCGATCAGCGGCGCCAGCTCGCCGAGCAGCTGATGCCCGATCAGCACCTCGTACGGGTCGTGGCCGGCGCTGCCGCCGACCCGGATCGTCACGGTGTCAGTCATCGATCTTCAGCTCCAGTGCTTCCAGTACGGCGCCGGCGACCTGCTCGGCCGTACGCCCCTCGGTGTCGACCGTGACGGTGGAGACCGCCAGGTAGACCGGGCGGCGGACGTCCATCAGCTCGCGCCAGCGGGCCCGCGGGTTGATCGCCAGCAGCGGCCGCGGGGCGTCCAGGCCGACCCGCTTGACGGCGTCGCCGAGCGCCACGTCGAGGAAGACCACCGGCAGCCCGGCCAGCACCTCGCGGGTGGCCTCGGCCATCACCGCGCCGCCGCCGAGCGCCAGCACCCCGGCGTGGCCCTCGACGGCGGCGCGGACGGCCCGCTGCTCCAGCTCGCGGAAGTGCGGCTCGCCCTCGTCCACGAAGATCTCCGGGATCGGCTTGCCGGCCAGCGCCTCGATGTCCGCGTCGGTGTCCCGGAAGGGGACCCCGAGCCGGTCGGCGAGCAGCCGTCCGACCGTGGTC
This sequence comes from Kitasatospora sp. NPDC094015, assembly GCF_040304075.1. Classification (NCBI taxonomy): domain Bacteria; kingdom Bacillati; phylum Actinomycetota; class Actinomycetes; order Kitasatosporales; family Streptomycetaceae; genus Kitasatospora; species Kitasatospora sp. NPDC094015. Next base: position 237,388 of record NZ_JBEOUL010000007.1, on the reverse strand, counting down.
TTGCCGGCCCCGGGCGGGCCGACCAGCACGACCACCGGCGCGTTCATCGGACGATCAGGTTGTCGAGGTAGCCCTGCACGTTGCGGCGGGTCTCGGAGACGTTGTCGCCGCCGAACTTCTCCGCGACCGCGTCGGCGAGCACCAGCGCGACCATCGCCTCGGCGACGATGCCGGCGGCCGGCACCGCGCAGACGTCCGAACGCTGGTGGTGCGCCTTGGCGGGCTCGCCGGTGCGCACGTCCAGGGTCTGCAGCGCGCGCGGCACGGTCGCGATCGGCTTCATCGCGGCCCGCACCCGCAGCAGCTCGCCGGTGGACAGGCCGCCCTCGGTGCCGCCGGAGCGGCCCGAGGTCCGCCGGACGCCCTCCGGGGTGGGGACGATCTCGTCGTGCGCCTGCGAGCCCGGCACCCGGGCCAGGTCGAAGCCGTCGCCGACCTCGACGCCCTTGATCGCCTGGATGCCCATCAGCGCGGCGGCCAGCCGGGCGTCCAGCCGGCGGTCCCAGTGCACGTGCGAGCCGAGGCCGACCGGCACGCCGTACGCCAGCACCTCGACCACACCGCCCAGGGTGTCGCCGTCCTTGTGGGCCTGGTCGATCTCGGCGACCATCTGCTCGGAGGCCTCCGGGTCCAGGCAGCGCACCGGGTCCGCGTCGAGCCGGGCCTCGTCCGAGGGCACCGGGTAGACGCCGGCCGGGGCCTTGGCGGCGGCCAGCTCGACCACGTGCGAGACGAGCTCGATCCCGCAGGTCTCCTTGAGGTAGGAGCGCGCCACGGCGCCGAGCGCGACCCGGGCCGCGGTCTCCCGGGCGGAGGCGCGCTCCAGGATCGGCCGGGCCTCCTCGATCGAGTACTTCTGCATGCCGGCGAGGTCGGCGTGGCCCGGGCGCGGGCGGGTGAGCGGCTCGTTGCGGGCCAGGTTGGCCAGCACGTCCGGGTCGACCGGGTCGGCCGACATCACCTGCTCCCACTTCGGCCACTCGGTGTTGCCCACCATCACGGCGACCGGGCTGCCCATGGTGAGGCCGTGCCGGACACCGCCGAGGAAGGTCACCTCGTCCTGCTCGAACTTCATCCGCGCACCTCGGCCGTACCCCAGCCGGCGGCGGGCCAGTGCGTCGGCCACCAGCTCGGTGGTGACCGGCACACCGGCCGGCAGGCCCTCCAGCGTCGCGACCAGAGCGGGACCGTGCGACTCCCCCGCCGTCAGCCAGCGCAACCTACCCAACGGAGCTCCTTCGTCAGCGGCCCGGACCGCAGCAGCGGGCCGGGCCGGGCGTTTCGTCGGCGGTCCCGTGCGGGTCCCGCCCTCCGTCTCCGATCTTTTCATGCCTGGCGGCCGACCGGGTCCACGGTCCGCGTTGCGGACATCGAACATCCGCCCCTTGTCCGCCGGCACCTGCTCCGACCTGCGGGATCGCCGGCGTCCCGGGAGCGGTCCGGCGGATTCGGACGCCGGTTCTCAGTCAGGTCCGGTCGGCCGCCGCCGGGCCGGCCAGTGCCGCCTCGCCCGCAGCGCGCATCGCCGCCAGCGGGCCGCCCGACCCGCCCGGACCGCCGGACCCGGCGGTGAACTGGTCGAACTGCAGGACCGCCTGGTGCACCAGCAGGTCCAGGCCGCCCAGCACGGTCGCCCCGCGGGCGGCGCAGGCGGCAGCCAGTGCCGTCGGCCACGGGTGGTAGAGCACGTCGAACAGCGCGCCCGGACGCTCCGGGACGTCCGGCGCGAAAGCGTCGGTGGCGCCCACCGGCGTGGTGGAGATGGTCAGCGGCGAAGCCAGGGCCTCGGCCGCCCGGTCCCAGCCGGCCGTCCGCAGCCGCAGTCCGAGCCGCTCGCCGAGCGCGCGCATCTCGGCCGCCCGTTCCGGGCTGCGGACGTACGCCGTCACCTCGCCGTCGCAGATCCGGGCCAGCGCCGCCAGCGCCGAGGAGGCGGTGGCGCCGGCGCCCAGCACCGCGGCCGCCTCGACCCGGTGGATGCCGCGCTCGGCCAGCGCGTTGACCAGGCCGGGGACGTCGGTGTTGTCGCCGCGCCTGCTGCCGTCCGGGCCGAACACCACGGTGTTCACCGCCTGCACGGCGCGCGCGGTCCCGCTCACCTCGTCCAGCAGCGGCATGATCGCCCGCTTCAGCGGCATGGTCAGCGACAGGCCGGCCCACTCCGGGCCGAGGCCGGCCACGAAACCGGGCAGCGCGGCCTCGTCCACCTCGAAACGGTCGTAGCTCCAGGCGCCCAGCCCCAGCGCGGCGTACCCGGCCCGGTGCAGTGCCGGGGAGAGCGAGTGCGCGATCGGCGAGCCGAGTACGGCCGCCCTGTGCTGCGTGGTCACGAGCCTGGTCACCTTTCGCCGGGATCGCCGTGGGCGGAGATCACCGAGAACGATAGCGCCGTCAGCGGGCGGGCCCGCGGGCAGCCGCCGTGGCCGCCCAGCGGCCCTCGTCGCGAGTGATCCGGATCGGGTGCCGGAAGCACGCGCTGACCAGTTCGGTGGTCAGCACCTCGGCCACCGGGCCGGCGGCGACGGTCTCGCCGTCGCGCAGCAGCAGGGCGTGCGTGGTGCTCGCCGGCAGCTCCTCCAGGTGGTGCGTGACCAGCACGCTCGCCAGCTCGGGGTGGCGCAGCCGGAGGTCGTCCAGGCTGGCCAGGAGCTGTTCGCGGGCGGTCAGGTCCAGGCCGGTGGCGGGCTCGTCGAGCAGCAGCAGCCGGGGCGCCGGCATCAGCGCCCGGGCGATCAGGGCCCGGCCCCGCTCGCCCTGGGAGAGCGTCGGCCAGGGCGCCTCGGCCCGGTGGGCGATGCCGAGCGTCGCGATCAGCGCGTCGGCGTGCGCCGCCTGCTGTCCGGTCGGCTGCCAGCGCGGAAACAGCTCGATGCTGTTGGTCACCCCGGTCAGCACCACCTGGCGCAGCGTCAGCGGCGAGCGCAGCGGGTGCCGCGGGTTCACGTGCCCCAGGTACGAGCGCAGCTCGCGCAGGTCCACCCGGCCCAGCTGCCGCCCGAGTACCCGGACCTCGCCCCGGGTCGGGTGGCTGACCGCGCCGAGCAGGGCGAGCAGCGTGGTCTTGCCGGCCCCGTTGGCGCCGAGCACCGCCCAGTGCTCGCCGGGCAGGACCGCCATCGAGACCCCGCGCAGCAGGTACCGGCCGTCGCGGACCACGTCCACCCGCTCGGCCCGCAGCAGCGGTTCGGCGCCGTCCGCGGTCACTTGCACATGCCCGCGCTCTCGTCGAAGCCCTGGTTGTGGGCGGTGCAGTAGTCCTTGACGTCCTTCTTGAAGTCGTCGAAGGTGACCGCGAACCTGGTCTCCTTCGCGGACAGCGCCACGAAGTACGCCCAGTCGCCCGGCGTCGGGTTGAGCACCGCCTGGATCGCCTCGTCGCCCGGGTTGGCGATCGGCGTGGGCGGCAGGCCCTTGTTGACGTAGGTGTTGTACGGGCTCTTGTCCCCGTCCTTCTCCGCGACGGTGAACTTGGTCCGGCCCAGCTTGTACTGGAGCGTGGTGTCCAGCTGGAGCTTGCCCTGGGTCGCGGGCGTGTTCAGCCGGTTGTAGAGCACCCGGGCGATCTTGCCGAAGTCCGCGTCGTTGTTGCCCTCGGCCTGCAGGATGCTGGCCTCGATGAGCACCTCGTAGCCGCTCTTGAGGCCGATCTTCTGGGCGCCCTCGTCGAGCTTGAGGTCCTGGAAGTGCTGGACGGCCGTGGAGACCATCTGCTTCAGCAGCTCCTCGGGCTTCATCCCGTCGGCGATCGAGTACCGGGCCGGGAAGAGGAAGCCCTCGGGGTTGCCCTGCGCGTACGGCGGCAGGCCGAGCGAGGCCACCTGGGCCTTGGCGGCGTTCGCCGTGGTGCCCTTCTCCAGCTTGAGCTTGCCGTCGATCAGCGCGTAGATGTCCGAGGCCTTCTTGCCCTCGGGGACGACCAGCACGTTGCCGCCGGCCGAGTCCACCAGGTACTTCACCGCGGCCTCGCCGGACATCTGGTGGTGCATGGTGAAGAAGCCCGGCTGGATGGTGCCGGCCTTGGGGTTCTTGTTGAAGGCCGCGATGAAGGCGTCGGCGCTCTTCACCACGTCGGCCTCCTTCAGCGCCGCGCCCATGGCGGCGCCGGAGCCCGGCTTGATCTCGATGTTGACCGAGCCGGAGCCCTCGCCGGCGTAGTCCGGCGGCGGCCCGAAGTGGTTCTGGTAGAAGCCGTACCCCCACCAGCCGGCGCCGGCCACGCCGCCGAGCAGCACCAGGGCGACCACCAGGCAGGCGCCGCGGTTGCGGCGGCCGGCCTTCTTGCCCTTCTCCTTGCGCTTGCGCTCGGCGTCCCGGGAGGTGTCCTCCTCGGCGGCGCCGAAGAAGGACTCGTCCGTCGCCTCCGCGGGCTCCTCGAAGCCGAGTTCGGACTCGTCCTCCCAGTCCTGCGCCTGGGGCTCGGCCTGCGGGGAGTCCAGCGCGGCGGCCTCGGCCTCCCAGTCGATGCCGTCCGGTCCGGGGGCGGCGGCCTGCCGGCGCGCGGGCTGCTGCGGCACGGGCTGCGGCTGCGGCGCCGGTCGGGGCTGCTGCTGCACCTGCTGGGGCTGCTGCTGGTAGCCCTGTTGCTGCGGGGGCTGCTGGTACACCGGGGTCTGCGGCTGGCCGTACTGCGGCTGCTGGTAGCCCTGCTGGCCGCCGTACGAGCCGCCCTGCTGCGGCCAGCCCTGCTGCGGGTACGGCTGCTGCTGGGGCTGCTGCTGTTGCGGGTAGCCCTGCTGGGGCTGCTGCTGGGGGTAGCCCTGCTGCTGCCCGTACGGCCCGCCCTGCGGGTACCCCTGCTGCTGGCCGTACGGCCCGCCCTGCGGGGGCTGCTGCTGCCAGGCGCCCGGCTGGCCGCCGGGGTGGGGCTGCCCGTCGCCGCCCGGGGAACCGGGGTACCACGGCTGCTCGCCCTGGGGGCGGTAGCCCCCACCCTGATCAGTCATCGATCCCCTTAAGCGCCCCTGCGGCTGCGGCGGACCGCAGACGTATCGAACCGGCGTGCTAGGGACACGCCCGAAAGGAGACGTTACCGTACCGCAGCGTAGCCCCCGGCCGGGTGCCCGCCGCCCTCACGGGGAGGACGGCGCAGGTGAGGACGGATGCTGCGCGCTGTAGGCGTTGAAGTCCGCGACGTTCTTCAGGTGCTGTTCGGGACTGTCCGTGAACCTGGTGTCCCCCGGGCTGACCGTGACGAAGTAGATCCAGTCGCCCTCGGCGGGGTGGGTGGCCGCACGCAGGCCGTCCCGGCCGGGGTTGCCGATCGGACCGGGCGGCAGGCCCTTGTGCAGGTAGGTGTTGTAGGGCGAGTCCAGCTGGGTGTCGGTGGCGGTGGTGGTCAGGGTGGAGCGGCCCATCGCGTAGTTGATGGTGGAGTCGAGCTGCAGCGGCATGCCCTTGGCGAGCCGGTTGTAGATCACCCGGGCCACCTTGGCCATGTCGTCCGGGTTGTCCGCCTCCGCCTCCGCGAGGCTGGCGACGATCAGCGTCTGGTACGCCGACTGCCCTTCGGTGGCCACCACGCCACTCGCGTCGGCGGCCCTCCTGGCTTCCTTCACCATGTCCTGGAGCAGGCCGAACGGCGTGGTCTCGCCGGTGATCGGGTAGGTCGAGGGGTACAGGTAGCCCTCGGGGTTGCCGTGCGCGTCGGGCGGCAGGCCGAGCTCGCCGGAGCGCTGCTGGGCGACCGCCTGGGTGGTGCCGGCCGGCAGGTTCAGCCGGGAGTCCACCGCCGCGTAGATCTGGGTGGTCCGCCGGCCCTCGGGGATGGTCAGCGCGTTGGCGTTGCCGGGGTCGAGCAGCACGTTCAGCGCGGCGGCCGCCGCCATCCGCCTGTGCAGGGTGTACGTGCCGGGCTGGATCCGGTTGCCCGCCGGGCTCTTGGCCGCGGCCTCGGTGAACGCCCGGGTGCTGGCCACCACATCGTCCTTGACCAGCACCTGGCCGATCTGGGTCAGGGTGGCGCCCTGGCTCACCGAGACCTGGACCGTGCCGCTCCCGCTGCCGGTGTAGTCGGCCGCCGGCGGCCGGCCCTGGGGCCACAGCAGGTAGCCCGCCAGCAGCACCGCGCTCGCCACCGTGAACAGCGCCACCGCCGTGAGCAGGCAGGCCAACCCGGTGTGCCGGCGCCGCGGGTCCGGCGGCCGCGGCGGCTCCCCGCCGATCGGCACGTACGGCTCCGGGTCCAGCACGGGCGCGCCGAGGTGGCCGGAGGTGAGGCCGGGAGTGAGACCGGGGGTGATGAACGGGTCGGACACGGGAACCCTCGGGTCGGCGGCAGGCGGCGGGGAACGGCAAGGGGCCCGTACGGACTCGCGTCCGCACGGGCCCCATCCCGCACGCTAGGCCAGACCGATCAGCTGACCGGTTCGACGCTCTCACCAGGGGCGCGCCCGCTCACCCGTTCGGTCTCCAGGGCGCTCTGCAGGATCACCACGGCCGCGGCCTGGTCGATCACCGAGCGGCCCTTCTTGCTGCTCCGCCCGGAGGCCCGCAGACCCTGGCTGGCGGTGACGGTGGTCATCCGCTCGTCCACCAGGCGGACCTCGACCGGGGCGACCAGCGCCGCCAGCCGCCCGGCGTACGCCCGGACCTTGGCCGCCGCCGGGCCCTCCTTGCCGCTCAGCGAGCGGGGCAGGCCGACCACGATCTCGATCGCGTCGTACTCCTCGGCGATCTCCTTCAGCCGCGCCTGCGACCGGCCGCCGGCCGGGACCGTCTCCACGGGGGTGGCGATCAGCCCGTCGGGGTCGCAGGACGCGACCCCGATCCGGGCGTCACCCACGTCGACGGCGATCCGGCGGCCGCGGCGGAAGACCTTCTCCGGCTGCTCCTCCATCAGGCGGCGCGCTCCGCCACCAGGGCGCGGACCGCGGCGATCGCCTGGTCGACGGCGCCGGCGTCGGTGCCACCGCCCTGGGCGACGTCGTCCTTGCCGCCACCGCCGCCACCGAGCGCCTTGGCCGCGGCCCGGACCAGCTCGCCGGCCTTGGCGCCGCGCGCGCGGGCGTCCTCGTTGGTGGCGATCACGGTCAGCGGGCGGCCGTTGGCCACGGTGAAGGCGGCGACCACGGCCGGGCGCGAGCCCAGCCGCGAGCGGACGTCGAGGACCAGCTTGCGCAGGTCGTCGGCGCCGACGCCGTCCGCCACCCGGGCGGCCACCAGGGCCACCCCGCGGACGTCCTCGGCCGCGTCGGCGAGACCGGCCGCGGCGGCGAGCACCTTCTCGGCGCGGAACCGCTCGATCTCCTTCTCCGCGTCCTTGAGCTTGGCGAGCATGCCCGAGATCTTCTCCGGCAGCTCCTCCGGACGGCCCTTGACCAGCTCCTGGAGCTGCGCGACCACGGTGTGCTCACGGGCCAGGAACTTGTACGCGTCGACGCCGACCAGCGCCTCGACCCGGCGCACGCCGGAACCGATCGAGGACTCGCCGAGCAGCTTCACCAGGCCCAGCTGGGCGGTGTTGCCGACGTGGGTGCCACCGCACAGCTCCTTGGAGAAGTCGCCGATGGTGACCACGCGCACGGCGTCGCCGTACTTCTCGCCGAACATCGCGATGGCGCCGGCCTTGCGGGCCTGGTCCATCGTCATCACCTCGGCGGTGACCTCCAGCTCCCGGACCAGCACCTCGTTGATCTTCTGCTCGACGTCGGTCAGCACGCTGCCGGGCACGGCGGCGGGCGAGCCGAAGTCGAAGCGGAAGCGGCCCGGCGCGTTCTCCGAACCGGCCTGGGCGGCCGTCGGGCCGAGCGCGTCACGCAGCGCCTGGTGGGTCAGGTGGGTCGCCGAGTGGGCCCGCGAGACGGCCCGGCGGCGGTCGATGTCGATGGTGGCGTACGCGGACGCGCCGAGTGTCACCTCACCGAACAGCACCGCGCCGGAGTGCACGATCACACCGGGCACCGGCTGCTGGACGTCGCGGATCTCCACCACCGCGCCGGAGTCCAGCCGGATCCGGCCGTGGTCGGCGAGCTGGCCGCCGCCCTCGGCGTAGAACGGGGTCCGGTCGAGGATGAGCTCGACCTCGTCGCCCTCGCCGGCGACCGGCGCGGGCACGCCGTCCACCAGCAGGCCGACCACGGTGGCCTCGCCCTCGGTGGCGTTGTAGCCGGTGAAGACGCTGGCGCCGGAGGTGTCCGCCACCTCGCGGTAGGCGGCCACGTCGGCGTGGCCCATCTTCTTGGCCCTGGCGTCGGCCTTGGCCCGGTCGCGCTGCTCCTGCATCAGCCGGCGGAACCCGGCCTCGTCCACCTGCAGGCCCTGCTCCTCGGCCATCTCCAGGGTGAGGTCGATCGGGAAGCCGTAGGTGTCGTGCAGCTTGAAGGCCTGGTCGCCGGAGAGCACCGCGCCGCCGGACTTCTTGGTCTCGGTGACGGCCGCGTCCAGCAGGTTGGTGCCGCTGCGCAGGGTCTGCAGGAACGCGGTCTCCTCGGCGACCGCGACCGTCTCGATCCGCTTGCGGTCGGTCCCCAGCTCCGGGTACTGCGGGCTCATCGCCTCGATGGTGACCTCGGTGAGCTCCTTGGCCACCTGCCCGGTGGCGCCGAGCAGCCGCATGTTGCGGATGGCGCGGCGCAGGATGCGGCGCAGCACGTAGCCGCGGCCCTCGTTGCCGGGGGTCACCCCGTCGCCGATCAGCATCACCGCGGTGCGGAAGTGGTCGGTGACCACGCGCAGCGAGACGTCCGACCTGTGGTCGGCACCGTAGGTGTGGCCGGTCAGCTCGGCCGCCCGGTCGAGGATCATCCGGCTGGTGTCGATCTCGAAGAGGTTGTCGACGCCCTGCAGGATGGCGGCGAGGCGCTCGAGGCCGAGGCCGGTGTCGATGTTCCGGCTGGGCAGGTCGCCCAGGATCTCGAAACCGTCCTTGCCGTCGCCCTGGCCGCGCTCGAACTGCATGAAGACCAGGTTCCAGATCTCCAGGTAGCGCTCGCCGTTGACCGCCGGGCCGCCCTCCTCGCCGTACGCGGGGCCGCGGTCGTAGTTGATCTCCGAGCACGGGCCGCACGGGCCGGGGACGCCCATCGACCAGAAGTTGTCCTTCATGCCGAGCCGCTGGATGCGCTCGGCGGGGACGCCGATGACGTCCCGCCAGATCTTCTCGGCCTCGTCGTCGTCCTTGTAGACGGTGATCCAGAGCTTCTCCGGCTCCAGGCCGTAGCCGCCGTCGGCGACCGGCGTGGTGAGCAGCTCCCACGCCGACCTGATGGCGCCTTCCTTGAAGTAGTCGCCGAAGGAGAAGTTGCCGCACATCTGGAAGAACGAGCCGTGCCGGGTGGTCTTGCCGACCTCTTCGATGTCCAGGGTGCGCACGCACTTCTGCACGCTGGTGGCGCGCGTGAACGGCGGCTTCACCTCGCCGAGGAAGTACGGCTTGAACGGCACCATGCCGGCGTTCACCAGCAGCAGGGTGGGGTCATCGGCGACCAGCGACGCCGACGGAACGACGGTGTGGCCGCGCTCCTCGAAGAAGCGCAGCCAGCGGCGGCGGATCTCTGCCGACTCCATCAGTGGTCCTTCCGGTTGGGGCCTCCCGGCAGCTCGTCGAGCCGGCGGGAGGGCGAATCAAGGGCTTGGGGGGTGGTGCGGGTACTGCGCGACGGGGGCAGGGCGGCGGCCGGGGAGCCCGGGGCCGCCGAGATAGCTCGGTACGTCGGCTCGCCGCGCAGCGGGGCCCGGCGGCGCGGCGGCTCGACCACCGCGGTGCCGTCCAGGCCGAGGTCCGCGCGCAGTTGCTCCTCGCGCTCGACCATCCCGGTGCGGACGTCCCGGGCGAAGCGCTTGGCGGCGTCGCCCAGGTGCAGGGCGCCGCGCGCGGCGGTGCCGGACAGGCTGTCAGGGGTGAGCCGGTGCACGGCCTCGTTGGCCTTGTTCATGGCCCAGACGGTGGCGCCCGCGCCGACCGCCATCCAGAAGATGCGACGAACCATGGTTCAGCCCCTCACGGCTCGCCGGACCCGGCCCAGCAGCCCGCCGCCGCGCGGGGCGGCGGCCGCCCGCACCTCGGCGCGGATCAGCTTCGCCAGTGCCTCGCGCTCGGCCGCCTGCTGCGGCAGCGTCACCGCGCCCTGCTGCTTGCTGACGGCCTTTCGGACGCCGTAGCTGAAGGCCGCGACCTTGACCAGCGGGCCGCCGATGGTGGCGGCCACGGTCGAGGAGAGCGCGTTGGCGTTGGCGGCGGCGTCCTGCACGTTGGCGGTGATCTCGTCCACCCGCTCCAGCTGCTCGTTGGCGCTGCGGACCGCGCTGCCCGCGTCCACCAGCAGCGGCACGGCCTGCTCGGTCACGGCGGCGACCAGGACGGTGGCCTCCTTGAGCACCCGCGCCAGCCGGACCAGGACGACGGCGAGCAGCGTGACCAGCACCGCCCAGAAGACGGCCACCAGCAGGCCGGCCAGCTCTCCCACGGACACCGGTGCGCTCCCTCGCCTTGCCTCTTCAGCGGATCTTCCTCAAAGGTGAACCCTATCGCGGCCGACCGGCTTCGCCCGACCGGCTTTCCGGGAGCCGCGGCCGCCGGGGCCCGGGCCGCTCGCCCCGGCGCCGGGCGTGACCTCGCGCGGGCCGGGTCGTTGGGCCGGGTGGGCCCGTGCAGCGCGGGTCGCAGGGGCTCTCCGGGGTGCCCGTCCGGCCAGACAGGGGGCGGCAGTTGAGCAGCGAGCCGACGGTGGAGCGGAGCGGGGCCCCGGCGGGCCGGCTGCCCGCCGACGTGACCAGTTTCATCGGACGCCGCGCGGAGCTGGCCGCGCTGGCCGGGCTGCTCGCCTCGGCCCGGCTGGTGACGGTCACCGGGCCCGGCGGGGTCGGCAAGTCCCGGCTGGCGCTGCGCGGCGCCGCCGCGGCCGCCCGGGCCGGCCTCTTCCCGGACGGGGCCTGGCCGGCCGAGATCGGCGCCGTGCGCGATCCGCTGCTGCTCGGCCACGCGGTGCTGAACGCGCTCGGGCTCACCGACGCCACCGCCCGCCCACCGCTGGAGGTGCTGGTCGAGCAGCTGGCCGACCGGCGGCTGCTGCTGGTGCTGGACGGCTGCGAGCACCTGGTGGGCCCGTGCGCGGAGCTGGTCGACGCGCTGCTGCGGGCCGCCCCCGGGGTGCGGGTGCTGGCCACCAGCCGGCAGGCGCTGGGCGCGACCGGCGAGCACCTGCTGCCGGTGGCCCCGCTGGCGCTGGAGCCGGCCGCGGGCGGCGGGGCCGCCGACGCCGTCGCGCTCTTCGTCGACCGGGCGGCCGCGGTGCTGCCCGGCTTCGAGCTGACCGAGGCCAACCGGGCCGAGGTGGCCCTGCTCTGCCGCCGGCTGGACGGCATCCCGCTGGCGGTGGAGCTGGCCGCCGGCCGGCTGCGCGCGCTCTCGGTGGCCCAGCTGAACCTGCGCCTGGACGACCGCTTCCGGCTGCTCACCGGCGGCGCGCGGACGGCTCCGGAGCGGCACCGCACGCTACGCACCACGATCGGCTGGAGCCACGAACTCTGCAGCATGCAAGAACGTTTGCTCTGGGCCCGGCTCTCGGTCTTCGCCGGAGCCTTCGACCTGGAGGCGGTGGAGTACGTCTGCGCGGGCGGGGGCATCGAGGCCGAGGAGCTGCTGGAGCTGGTCGCGGAGCTGGTCGGCAAGTCGGTGCTGCTGCGCGAGGAGGGCCCGCACGGGGTGCGGTTCCGGATGCTCGACACCCTGCGCGAGTACGGCGGCTACTGGCTGCGGGCCGGTGGCGAGCAGCACCGGTTGCTGCGGCGCCACCGCGACTGGTACCTGGGGGTGGCGACCTGGGGCGAGGTGGAGTGGTTCGGGCCGCGCCAGGCGGAGACCGCCGAGCGGACCAGGCTCGCCCACCCCAACCTGCGGGCCGCGCTGGAGTTCTCGCTGGGCGAGCCGGGCGAGGAGCAGCTCGCCCTGGTGCTGGCCGGCACGCTGTGGTTCTACTGGGTCGGCTCCGGCCACCTCGGCGAGGGCCGGCACTGGCTGGACCGCGCGCTCGCGCTGGCCCCCGAGCCGACCGAGGCCCGCGCCAAGGCACTCTGGGTGACGGGCTACATGGCGATCCTCCAGGGCGACCTGGCCCGGGCCCGGCCCGCGCTGGAGGAGTGCCGCCGGCAGGCGCTGACCACCAGCGACGACCGGGCGCTGGCGTACGCGGTGCACCGGCAGGGCTGCGCGGCGCTGATCGGCGACGCCCCGGAGCGGGCGGCCGAGCTGTTCGAGGAGGCGCTGTGGCACTACAACGCGCTCGGCGAGCTGAACAGCAACGTCCTGATGGCGATGTTCGAGCTGGGCATGGCGTACCTGTTCCTCGGCGACGGCGACAGCGGCGAGGTGTGGATCGACCGGGTGCGCGAGCTGGCCGAGGAGCACGGCGAGCAGTGGGCGTACGCGTACGCGCTGTACGCGCTGGCCTACGCCCGCTGGTCGGCCGGCGAGGTACGGCGGGCCCGGGCGTACGCACGGGAGTGCGTCCGGCTGAACCACCTGTTCCGGGACCTGCTGGGGATCGTGCTGGCGATGGACGTGCTGGCGCTGCTGGAGACCGAGGGGCCGGACGGTGACCTGGTGGAGGCCCGGGTGCTGCAGGGCGCGGCGCACCGGATCTGGCAGGCCGTCGGCAAGCCGTTCTTCGGGTCCCGCTCGTTCAACGGGCCGCACCTGGAGTGCGAGCAGCGGGCCAGGGACGGGCTGACCGACCAGGAGTTCCACGAGGCGTTCCGGCTCGGCGGGCTGCTCGACCTGGACGCCGCCGTCTCCCGGGCGCTGGGCCGTGGCGGCCGGCCCGGTCCGGGGGGCCTGCCCGGCCCGCGCCCGGTGCGGCCCTCACCGGTGCCGGCGGGCTGACCCGGGCCGCGGGGCCCCGGACAAGGGCCGAGCCCCGCGGCCGGAAGGCCACGGGGCTCGGTGTGGTACTCGCTCGCGGGTCAGCGCGAGTAGTACTCGACGACCAGCTGCTCGTCGCAGATCACGGGGATCTCGCGACGCTGCGGCTGGCGGTCCAGGCGGAAGGCCAGCGCCTTCAGGTTGACCTCGAGGTACTTCGGGGTCTGGCCCTCGCCGGCGTTGCCGCCCTCGCGAGCCACCTGGAAGGGGGTCTTCTCCTTGGACTTGTCCTTGACGGTGACGACAAAGCCCGGCTTCATCTGGAACGACGGCTTGTTGACCTTGCCGCCGTTGACCTCGATGTGGCCGTGCACGACCATCTGACGGGCCTGGTAGATGGTGCGGGCGATGCCCGAACGCAGGACCAGGGCGTCGAGACGGGTCTCCAGCTCGGCGATGAGCGCCTCGCCGGTCTTGCCCTCGACCTTCTTGGCACGGTCGAACGCCCGCGCCATCTGCTTCTCGCTCAGGTCGTACTGCGCGCGCAGACGCTGCTTCTCGGTCAGACGGACCTTGTAGTCAGAGTTCTGCTTGCGGCCACGGCCGTGCTGGCCGGGCGGGTACGGGCGGGCCTCGAAGTACTTGACGGACTTCGGGGTCAGCGGGATACCAAGGGCACGAGCGATCTTGACCTTGGGACGCTTCTGGTTCGCCATGAACCAAACCTTCCTTGCTTTTCGAATACGGCTTCACCAGGTGTTGACGGAGGTCGCTCCTCGCGACCCGGAGAAAAACCACCCGCAGGGGTGGTCAGCCGCTCTCCGGAGCCGGGCACATCCGTGCATGCACACGAGAGGCCCACCGGCCGCGAAGGTGGTGGGCTGCCCGCGACACCGTGAAACGGTGCGCGACGCTCCATGGGCCGCTCCCGGAGGAGGGCCCGTTGGCCGGTGCCCCGCTGGTGCGGCCGGTCGGTCGGGTTCTCACCCGCCGCCGTGCCCGGGACATGGCACTCCGGGACAGTGTACAGGCGATCTCAGCCCGCCTGGTCCGCGCCCCCGTCGGGCTGCGACGGCTTCGGCGGCTGCTCCGCCGGCTGCTCCTGGGGCTGCCGGGCGGCGGGTCCGGGCTCGCCGCGCAGCCGGGCCCTGGTCCAGGCCACGGTGTCGGCGTACCGGGCCTCGGCGCCGCGCCGGGTCGGGGTGTAGTACTCCCGGCCGTGCACCGTGTCCGGCGCGTACTGCTGCGCGGCGATGCCCTCCGGCAGGTCGTGCGGGTAGCGGTAGCCCTGGCCGTGGCCGAGCTTGCCGGCGCCGCCGTAGTGGGCGTCGCGCAGATGCGGCGGGACGGCGCCGGCCAGGCCCTGCCGGACGTCGGCCAGGGCGGCGTCGATGGCCAGGTAGGCGGCGTTGGACTTGGGCGCGAGGGCGAGCGCGACCGCGGCCTGGGCGAGGATGATCCGCGCCTCCGGGAAGCCGATCAGGGCGACCGCCTGCGCGGCGGCCACGGCCGTCGACAGCGCCGTCGGGTCGGCCAGCCCGACGTCCTCGCTGGCCGAGATCATCAGCCGGCGGGCGATGAACCGCGGGTCCTCGCCGGCCTCGATCATGCGGGCCAGGTAGTGCAGGGTGGCGTCCACGTCGCTGCCGCGGATCGACTTGATCAGGGCGCTGGCGACGTCGTAGTGCTGATCGCCGTCCTTGTCGTAGCGGACCGCGGCCTGGTCCACCGCGGTCTCGGTGGTGGCCACCGTGATCCGCGGCTCGCCCTGCTCGAGCGCGGCGCCGGCCGCCGCCTCCAGCGTGGTGAGCGCCCGCCGGGCGTCGCCGCCGGCCAGCCGGACCAGGTGGTCCTCGGCCTCGGCGGTCAGCTCGACGGCGCCGGCCAGCCCGCGCTCGTCCTCCACCGCGCGCCGCAGCAGGGCCCGCACGTCCGCGTCGGTGAGCGACTCCAGGGTGAGCAGCAGCGAGCGGGACAGCAGCGGGGAGATCACCGAGAAGTACGGGTTCTCGGTGGTCGCGGCGATCAGGGTGACCCAGCGGTTCTCCACCGCGGGCAGCAGGGAGTCCTGCTGGGCCTTGGAGAAGCGGTGGATCTCGTCCAGGAACAGCACCGTCTCGCGGCCGGACATGCCGATCGCGCGGCGGGCGCCCTCGATCACCGCCCGGACCTCCTTGACGCCGGCGGTGATCGCCGAGAGCTCCACGAACCGGCCCTCGACGGCCTGGCTGATCACGTGCGCCAGGGTGGTCTTCCCGGTGCCGGGCGGGCCCCAGAGGATCACCGAGCTGGTCGCCGCCGGGCCGCGCGAGCCGGCCACCAGGCGCCGCAGCGGGGAACCGTCCTTGAGCAGCCGGCGCTGCCCGGCCACCTCGTCCAGGGTGCGCGGGCGCATCCGTACCGCCAGCGGGGCCCGGCCGGGCTCGGCGGCCTGGCGCTCCTCGGCGGCTGCGGTGAAGAGGTCCGGTTCTTCCACGCCTGAAGCGTATGCGAGCGGACCGACAGTTCGGGACCAGGTAGTTCGAATTTGAACGGGACGGCGTAGGCTGGTCGGACCACCTGGAAGGAGCAGTACGCCATGGCCGTACGCCGTCTCAACCACGCCGTGCTCTGGATCCGCGACATCGACCGCTCGGTCGAGTTCTACCGCGAGGTCCTCGGCTTCGGGGTCGACCACCTGATGCCCGGCCGGGCCGCGTTCCTCAGCGCCCCCGGCAGCGACAACGACCACGACCTCGGCCTGTTCGCGATCGGCGCGGACGCCCCCGGTCCCGAACAGGGCCGGGTCGGGCTCTACCACCTGGCGTGGGAGGTCGGCACCCTCGGCGAGCTCGCGGCGCTGGGCCACCGGCTGGCCGAGCGCGGCTCCCTGGTCGGCTCCACCGACCACCTGGTCTCCAAGTCCTTCTACGCCAAGGACCCGGACGGCAACGAGTTCGAGCTGATGTGGCGGGTCCCGAAGGCCGACTGGCCGGCCGCCGACTCCGCCGCCCGGCCCGGCCCGCTGGACCTCGCCGCCGCCATCGACCGCTGGGGCTCCGACCTGGCCACCGGCGCGGCGGCCGGGTCGGCCACCTGACGCGGGAGCGCGCTAGGTTCTGACCCGGATCATCGCACCGGGGGGAAGGACCGCAGTGACGCACGCAGACGAGCACGGCGACGGGAGGCTGGCCGCCGAGGGGGAGGTGGCGCTGGCCCGGCTCGCCCTCGCCGACCGGGACCTGACGCACGCGGCCGGCCACCTGGCCAACGCCGCCGCGCTGGACCCGGCCCTCCCCGAGGTCCACGAGGCGCTCGCCGAACTGGCCGTCCGCGCCGGCGGCCCGGCGGCCGCGCTGGACTGCTTCCCGCTGGAGCAGCCCACCATCGGCGAGGTCGGCTGCCGCGCCTCGCTCGCCGCGGCGGCCGGCCACTGGGAGGAGGCGGTCGGGCTGCTCTCGCACGTCCTGCGCGAGGAGCCCGACCGCCCGTGGGCCTCGGTCGCCTGGCTCGGCCACCCCGAGCTGCCTGCCCGGATCGGCCCCGAGGCGGCCCTGCGGGCGATCGCCCGGGTGGTCGGCGGCGGCCTGCCGGACCCGCTGCCCACCGCGGCGGCCGAGCGGCTGCGCCCGTTCTACGACCTGGTCCGCGGCTGCGTGGCCCGCTCCCCCGAGCACCCCGGCCTGCTCACCATGGCCTCCGGCCTGGCCCGCCGGTACGGCGACCACACCACCGCCGTCCGCTGGGCCCGCGAGTCGCTCGCCGCCGCGCCCTCGCACAGCGGCGCGGTGATGCTCGGCTTCGCGCTGCGCTCGGCCGGGCGGCCCGAGGAGGCACTCACCGTCTGGGAGCGGGAGCTGCGCGAGGAGCCGTCGGACCTCTCGCTGCACGTGGACGTCGGCGAGCTGTACGCCACCCTGGGCCGCCCCGCCGAGGGCCTGAGCTGGATCGAACGGGCACTCGCCGCCGACCCGGACCACCCGCAGGCCGGACCCGCCCTGCACGGCGTGCGGTTCGCCCTCGACCAGGACGGCACCCACCTGGCCGCGCTCGCCGACCACCTGCGCGACCACCCCGACCACGGCTACGCCTCCACCGTGCTGGCCCGGTGCAGCGAGGGCCGCCCCTGGCTGCGGCACGTCGCCTCCGCCTCCGAGGCGATCATCGGCGTGCTGCACCAGGTACTCGAACAGGAGGGCTCGACCGCCGGCGCCTGCACGCTCTCCGCCCCGGAGCCGCCGAGCGCGCTGGCCCTCTTCCGCGCCACCCTGCCCGGGTCCCGGGTGAGCATCCGGGCCGTGCCCGAGCCGGACCTGCGCGAGCCGCTGCGCCCGGTCGGCGTCCGGCTCTGGCACTACGAGGGCACCGAGGCCCGGCCCGCCGTGCCACCCCCGTCCGCCGAGGCGGCCGAGCTGCTGCGCTCGGTGGCCGACCTGTCCTGGCCGCACCTGCCGGCCGCCTACGACCACGCCGTGGCCCTGTCCTCGCTGCCGCTGGAGGACCTGCTGGGCTGCCTCGTCCACCCGCCCGCGCCCGGCGAGGACGCGACCGGCCGCCGGCTCGCCGACCGCTGGCCCGACCTGTGGGTCCGGGCCACGCAGACCTTCGCCTGCCTCGGGCTCACCCACCACCGCACCGACCAGCCCTGGGCCGGCTCGGACCGCCGCCGGGTGCTGGCCGACCTGCTCCACGGCCCCGAGGACTGGGTCACCGAGACGGCCGCGCTCGCCCTGGTCGCGGTCGCCTGGACCGACCCCGGCGCCCGCCGGGACGCCGCCGAACTGGTGGCCGGGCGGATGCTGGACGCCGTCCGGGCCCGCCGCACCCGCGCCGTCACCGTCCTCGACTCGCTCTGCCGGCTGACCCTGGCGATGCCCGGACTGCCCCCGGAGGTCACCGCCGCCGCCCGCCGGGAGCTCGCCGCCACCGGCCCCGACCACCCGACCGACGGCCGACGCCGGGCCGAGCGGCCGGAGCGCCCCGGGCGCCGCTGGTTCCGCCGCCGCGACCGGCCCCCGACGAGCCCCTGACGAGCCCCGGCCGAGCCTGGAAGAGGCGGCCTAGCCCCGCCGCTCCAGTGCCGCCGCGTGGTCCGGCACGTACTTCTGCAGGTCCCGCGGCGGCCGCTGGTAGCCCTGCGGCCGCGGGCGGGGCGGCAGTTGGACCTCCGGCCGGCGCACCTCCCGGTACGGGACGGAGCCGAGCAGGTGGGCGATCATGTTGATCCGGGAGCGCCGCTTGTCGTCGCTCTCCACCACGTTCCACGGCGCCTCGGGGATGTCCGTGTGGACGAACATCTCGTCCTTGGCCCGCGAGTAGTCCTCCCAGCGGGTGATCGACTCGACGTCCATCGGCGACAGCTTCCACTGCCGCATCGGGTCCTCCATCCGGTCCCGGAAGCGCCGCTCCTGCTCCACGTCGCTCACCGAGAACCAGTACTTGCGCAGCTGGATCCCGGCCTCGATCAGCATCCGCTCGAAGGTCGGGCACTGCCGCAGGAACTGCTGGTACTCCGCCGGGGTGCAGAAGCCCATCACCTTCTCCACGCCGGCCCGGTTGTACCAGCTGCGGTCGAACAGCACGATCTCGCCCGCCGCCGGCAGCTGCTCGACGTAGCGCTGGAAGTACCACTGGCCGCGCTGGCGCTCGGTGGGTGCCGGGAGCGCGGCGACCCGGGCCAGCCGCGGGTTGAGGTACTCGGTCACCCGCTTGATCGCGCCGCCCTTGCCGGCCGCGTCCCGCCCCTCGAAGACCACCACCAGCCGGACGCCCTCGCTGCGCACCCACTCCTGGAGCTTCACCAGCTCGTACTGCAGGCGCAGCAGCTCGGCCTCGTAGGGCTTCCTCGGCAGACGATCCTTTTGCTTCCCCGCCACCCTGACCTCCGCTCGCGTTCAGCTGACGGTCACTCACGCTACGGGCGATCGGACCGGCGCGCAGTTCGGCGCGGCCCGGGAGGTGGCGAACGGACGCGGGGCCCGGACCGCGGCAGGTCCGGAAACGCCGATCGGGCGGCCCGGTCCGGCAGTCCCCTGCGCTGCCGGCGCCGGGGGCCGCCCGACGAGTGATCAACTGTCCCCCGGACCCCGCCCGCGGGGCAAATTACCCGACTCATAACCTTGCGGCATGGACATCGACACCCGCCTGCTGCGCTACTTCGCCGCGGTCTACGAGGACGGGCAGCTGACCGGGGCGGCCGCGCGGCTGTCCGTGAGCCAGCCGACCCTGACCAAGCAGATCCGGCAGCTGGAGGCGCAGCTCGGGGTCCTGCTCTTCGAACGCTCCCGGGAGGGGATGGCACCCACCCCGGCCGGCGACGCGCTGGCCGCCCGGTCGGCGGCGCTGCTGGCCGGCTGGGAGGAGGCCCTGCGGGCCACCCGTCAGGCGGCCACCCGGGCGGCGGGCACCCTGCGGGTCGGCTTCGAGGGCAGCACCATCAACGTGGTCGACCGCGCCACGGTCGAGGACTTCACCCGCCGGATGCCCGGCTGGCAGGTCCAGATGCGCCAGAACAACTGGTTCGACCCCACCTCCGGACTGGCGTCGGGCGAGATCGACCTGGCGCTGTGGCACGCGCCTGAGTCGATGGCGGACGAGTACAACCACGCCGAGCTGGGGGTGGAGGAGCGCTGCGCGGTGCTGCCGGCCGGGCACCGGCTGGCCGGCCGGGAGCTGCTGGACCTCGCCGAGCTGCTGGACGAGGACTTCGTCGCCATCCCCCGGGAGGCCGGCACCTGGCGGGACTTCTGGCTGGCGGCCGAGGAGCGCGGCGGCCGGCCGGCCCGGATCGGCGCGGTCGCGCACAACGCGGACGAGTGGCTGACCGCGGTGGCCTGCGGCCAGGGCATCGGCTTCGCGCCGGCGACGATGAGCCGGCTGGCCTCCCGGCCCGGGGTGGTCTACCGGCCGGTCCGCGGGCTCGCCGCCAGCCGGGTCGGCCTGTACTGGCCGCTGGACCAGCCGCTCACCCCGGCGATGGCCGCCTTCATCCGCAGCTGCCGGGAGACCGTCCGGGTCGGGGCGGGGATCACACCGCCGCCGGGGCGGGACTCGGTGCCCGCGCAGCGCCGGACCGGCCGGACCGCTCCGCCCGCCCGGACCGCCCGGCAGGCCGCTCAACAGTCCGCTCAGCAGGCCGCTCAGACCGCAGCGAACGGCGCCGGGTAGCGGCAGACGCCCTGGGTGCTGCCGTCGTAGCCGCCCAACCGCAGCACCTGGAAGTAGGCGTCGGGCGCCTCGAACGGCCCGGTCACCTGGTGCCGGGAGGCCGGCTCGAAGCCGAACCTGCCGTAGTAGTCGGGGTCGCCGAGCACCACCACCAGCTGCTCCCCGGCCGCCTCGGCGGCGGCCAGCGCGGCCCGGACCAGGGCGTCGCCGACCCCCTTGCGCTGCCACTCCGGGGCGACCGCCACCGGGGCGAGCGAGAGCGCCCGGCCCTCGCCGACCTGGAGCCTGCTCATCAGCACGTGCCCGATGATCAGGTCACGCTCGTCCACCGCGACCACCGAGAGGGCCGGCACCCAGGCCTCGTCCCGGCGCAGCGCGTCCACCAGGTCCGCCTCCTCCGGGCCGGGGAAGGCGGCCATGTGGACCCGTCTGGTGGCGGGGGCGTCCGCCGGGTTCTCGACTCTGGTACGGATGGTCATCCTCGACCCCTCTGCTGTGGCACGTCGTTGTGCACCGGCCCCGGGCGGGGTGAGCCTACCTTGCGGAGGTTCACCCCGGCCGGGGCCGTGAGCATGGTGTTACTGACCGGGTGTCAGGCCTTGACCTCGGACTCCGCGGCGCCGGCCGCCGGCTTCTCCTCGCCCTTCGGCCGGGCGTCCACGCCGGCCTCGCGGCGCTGGGCCGGGGTGATCGGGGTCGGCGCACCGGTGAGCGGGTCACCGCCGGTGCTGGTCTTCGGGAAGGCGATGACGTCCCGGATGGTGTCGTACCCGCCGAGGAGGGTGACGATACGGTCCAGGCCGAAGGCGACCCCGCCGTGCGGCGGCGGGCCGTAGTTGAAGGCGTCCAGCAGGAAGCCGAACTGCGACTGCGCCTCCTCCTCGGACAGGCCGATCGCGTCGAAGGCCCGCTTCTGCACGTCGCGCTGGTGGATACGGATCGAGCCGCCGCCCAGCTCGGAGCCGTTCAGCACCAGGTCGTAGGCGTTGGACAGGGCGCTGCCCGGGTCGGTGTCGAAGCTCGCCAGCGACTCGGCGGTGGGCGCGGTGAACGGGTGGTGCACCGCGTGCCAGCCCTGGAACTGGCCCTTGTCGTCCTCGATCGGCTCGAACATCGGGAAGTCGACCACCCAGAGGAAGGCCCACTTCGACGCGTCGATCAGCTCGCAGCGGCGGCCGATCTCCAGCCGGGCCGCGCCGAGCAGCTCCTGCGAGGCGGTCTTCTTGCCGGCCGCAAAGAACACCGCGTCGCCCGGCTTGGCGCCGGCCGCGGCGGCGAGGCCCGCCAGGTGCTCCTCGGAGAGGTTCTTGGCCACCGGGCCGCGCAGCTCGCCGGTCTCGGCGTCGACCAGCACGTACGCCAGGCCGCGGGCGCCGCGCGCCTTGGCCCAGTCCTGCCAGGCGTCCAGCTGCTTGCGCGGCTGGGAGGCGCCGCCGGGCATCACGACCGCGCCGACGTACGGGGCCTGGAAGACCCGGAACTCGGTGCCCCGGAAGTACTCGGTCAGGTCGGTGAGCTCCTGGCCGAAGCGCACGTCCGGCTTGTCGGAGCCGTAGCGGTTCATCGCGTCCGCGTAGGTCATCCGGGGCAGCGGGTTCGGGATCTCGTACCCGTGCACCTCGCGCCAGATGGCACCGACGATCTTCTCGCCGAGGGCCAGGATGTCCTCCTGGTCGACGAAGGAGGCCTCGATGTCCAGCTGGGTGAACTCCGGCTGGCGGTCCGCGCGGAAGTCCTCGTCGCGGAAGCAGCGGGCGATCTGGTAGTAGCGCTCCATGCCGGCCACCATCAGCAGCTGCTTGAACAGCTGGGGCGACTGCGGCAGGGCGTACCAGTGGCCCGGCTGCAGGCGGACCGGGACCAGGAAGTCGCGGGCGCCCTCGGGAGTGGAGCGGGTGAGGTACGGCGTCTCGATGTCGAGGTAGTCGTTCTCCTCCATCACCGTGCGGATGATGTGGTTGACCTTGGAGCGCAGGCGCAGCGCGCGGGCCGGGCCCTCCCGGCGGAGGTCCAGGTAGCGGTAGCGCAGGCGCACCTCCTCGTTGACCGTGCCGGGCTCGTACTCGGCGACCGGGAACGGCACCGGGGCGGCCTCGGAGAGCACCTCCAGCTCGTTCACCACGACCTCGATCGCGCCGGTCGCGATGTCCGGGTTCTCGTTGCCCTCCGGGCGGACCCGGACCTCGCCGGTGACCTTGACGCAGTACTCGGCGCGCAGGCTGCCGATGGCCTCCAGGTCGCGGGCCACGATCTGCACGGTGCCGGAGGCGTCGCGGAGGTCGATGAACGCGACTCCGCCGTGGTCACGGCGGCGGGCGACCCAGCCGGCCAGGATGACGGTGGTGCCGGCGTGCTCCGCGCGGAGCGTGCCCGCGTCGTGCGTGCGGATCACAGCTGCTTCTCCTTCAGGGTGGTGACGAGTGCTTCGAGGGCGACGGGCGCCTGCTCGCCGGTGGTCATGTCCTTGAGCTGGACGACGCCTTCGGCGAGGTCCCGGTCGCCGGCGATCAGCGCGAAGCGGGCGCCCGAGCGGTTGGCGGACTTCATGGCGTTCTTGATGCTCTTGACGCCGAACGCCAGGTCGGTGGCCACGCCGGCCCGGCGCAGCTCCACCACCTTGGCGAACAGGACGTTCTTGGCCTCCTCGCCGAGCGCGACCGCGTACACCTCGGTGGCGGCCGGCAGGTCGAGGACGATGCCCTCGGCCTCCATCGCCAGGTAGGTGCGGTCCACGCCCAGGCCCCAGCCGACCGAGGGCAGCGCCGGGCCGCCGAGCATCTCGGACAGGCCGTCGTAGCGGCCGCCGCCGCCGATCGCGGACTGGGCGGCGAGGCCGTTGTGCACGAACTCGAAGGTGGTGCGGGTGTAGTAGTCCAGCCCGCGGACCAGCTTGGGGTCGTCCACGAAGGCGACGCCGGCCGCGGTGAGCAGCTCGCGGACCTTCTCGTCGTACGCCTTGCAGTCCTCGCACAGGTAGTCGCGCAGCATCGGCGCGTCGGCGAGCTGGGCCTGCACGGACTCGCGCTTGTCGTCGAGCACCCGCAGCGGGTTGATCGCGGCCCGGCGGCGGGTGTCCTCGTCCAGGTCGAGCCCGGCCAGGAAGTCGACCAGTGCGGCCCGGTAGACCGGACGGCACTGCTGGTCGCCGAGGCTGTTGATCAGCAGCGAGTAGTTCCGCAGGCCGAGCGAGCGGAAGGCGTCGTCGCCGAGGATGATGATCTCGGCGTCCAGCGCCGGGTCCTCGGCGCCCAGCGCCTCGGCGCCGACCTGGGAGAACTGCCGGTAGCGACCGGCCTGGGGGCGCTCGTAGCGGTAGAAGTTGCCCGAGTACCAGAGCTTGACCGGCAGGTTGCCCAGCTTGTGCAGGTTGGCCTGGAGGGTGGCGCGGACCACCGAGGCGGTGCCCTCGGGGCGCAGCGCGAGGTCCTCGCTGCCGCGCTTGGTGAGGGTGAACATCTCCTTGGTGACGATGTCCGTGGACTCGCCGACGCCGCGGGAGAACAGCCCCAGATCCTCGAAGACCGGCGTCTCGACGTAGCCGTAGCCGGCCCGGCGCAGCGGGGCCGAGAGCCGGTCGCGGATCGCCAGGTAGACCGCGGAGTTCGTCGTCGGCAGCAGGTCGTAGGTGCCCTTGGGGGCGGTGAAGGTGCTCAACTTCTCTTCCGTCACATTCCTCGTCGCGGGAAGGCCGGAGCGTCGAGCGCTCCCGCCGCCTGCTTGAGGTAGGGGTTGGTGGCGCGCTCACGGCCGATGGTGGTCTGGGAGCCGTGGCCGGAGAGGACCACGGTGGCGTCGTCGAGGGGCAGGCACACCCGGGCCAGCGAGCGCAGGATCGCTTCGCCGTCCCCGCCCGGGAGGTCGGTACGCCCGATGGAGCCGGCGAAGAGCAGGTCGCCGGAGAACAACACCGGGGGGATGTCGTCGCTCGCGGGCGTCCTGAAGGTCACCGACCCCTTGGTATGGCCCGGCGCGTGGTCGACCGTGAGCCGCAGGCCGGCCAGCTCCAGCACGCTGCCGTCGGTGAGTTCCCGGACGTCGTCCGGCTCGCCGACGGTGAGGCTGCCCATCAGCTGCTGCCCGAGCGAGCGGCCGAGCGCGCGCTCCGGGTCGGCCATCATGTAGCGGTCCTCGGGGTGGATCCAGGCGGGCACGCCGCGGGCGCCGCAGACCGGCACCACGGAGGCGATGTGATCGATGTGGCCGTGGGTCAGTACCACCGCGACCGGCTTCAACCGGTGCTCGCGGATCAGCTCCTCGACGCCGTCGGTGGCCTCGTGCCCCGGGTCGACGATCACGCACTCCTCGCCGGCGGCCGGCGCGACCAGGTAGCAGTTGGTGCCCCAGGCCCCGGCGGGAAATCCGGCGACGAACAACGCGAGTCCTCCACGGTCGGGGGGCGGGTCCGCTGGAGTCACCGCCTGGTCACACCAGAGCCTACCGGCGCGACACCGCCGCGGGCGAACCGGTTCCCGGGCGTCGCGGCGCGCCCCGCCCGGCCGCCCGCGGCCCGCGGCCGGGCCCGCTTGACCTCGAACTTACGCACAGGGTCCTTACACTTGGCCGCCGACGGGTGCGATGATCCGCATCGACACTTTCCCAGACGTCCAGCGCACACGTAGGAGACCCGCCCGGTGGCCAGCAGCAACGAACAGCGACGGCGGCAGCTCGCCCGCGAGAAGTACGAGCGTCAGGCGGAGCGTCGGGCGCAGGCCCACAAGCGCCGCAAGCAGCGCAACGCGATCATCGGGGCCGCGCTCGCGGTCGTGGTGGTCGCCGCCGGCGGCGCCTGGGCCGGCGGGGTCTTCGACTCCGACGCCAAGGCCAAGACCCCGCAGGCGGCCCCGACCGCGCCGGTCACCCAGGTCAAGGGCTGCAACCCGCCGGCCGACGGCCAGCCGAACGGCAAGCAGTGGAAGACCGAGCCGGCGATGACGCTCGACACCAAGGCCGCCTACACCGCGACCCTGACCACCAGCTGCGGCCCGGTGACCGTCTCGCTGGACGCCGCCAAGGCGCCCCACACGGTCAACTCCTTCGCCTTCCTGGCCGGCGAGCAGTACTTCGACCACGTGAAGTGCCACCGCCTGACCACCGAGGGCATCTACGTCCTGCAGTGCGGTGACCCGACCGGCACCGGCTCGGGCGGCCCCGGTTACCAGTTCCCGGACGAGAACCTGACCGGCGCCACCTACCCGGCCGGCACCCTGGCGATGGCCAACGCCGGCCCGGGCACCAACGGCAGCCAGTTCTTCCTGGTCTACAAGGACACCCAGCTGCCGCCGAGCTACACCCCGTTCGGCAAGATCACCGGCGGCCTCGACGTGCTGCAGAACATCGCCACCGGCGGTGTCCAGGGCGGTGGCGGCGACGGCGCCCCGGCGGCGAACGTCGTGCTCGACAAGGTCACCGTGGCCAAGGGCTGACCTGCCGGGCGTCCGGGCCGGGCGCCGCGTACCACGCAAGGGGACGCGGCGCCGCCGGAAATCACCCGGGCGGGGATGCGGACAGCACCGGCGCTGGTCGCCTATGTTGCTGTTGTATAGGGTGCCCTGACCGTCGGCCGTCACCCTCGGCGCAAACAACGGACGGCTCGGACGGCGGACCTGCATCGGGCCGCCGCACATCAACTGTGGACGACGCACGCGCCCCGCACCCGCGGGCCCGCGGCGTCATGTGGAGGAGGCGCTGTGAGCAGCGACCCGTGGGGCCGTGTCGACGAGCAGGGGACCGTGTACGTCAGGACCGCGGACGGCGAACGCGCCGTCGGCTCCTGGCAGGCCGGTTCCCCGGAGGAGGCCCTCGCCTACTTCGAGCGGAAGTACCAGGGCCTGGAGGCCGAGATCGGCCTGCTGGAGCACCGCGTCCGCAAGACCGACCTGGCCGCGAAGGAGGCGCAGGTGGCCCTCGACCACCTGCGCGCACAGGTGGTCGAGGCGCACGCGGTCGGGGACCTGGACGCGCTGGCCAAGCGGCTCGACACCCTGGCCGGCGAGATCGAGACCCGGCAGACCGAGCGCCGCGCCGCCCGGGCCAAGGCCCAGGACGAGACCCGCACCGCCAAGGAGGCGCTGGTCGCCGAGGCCGAGCAGCTGGCCGAGTCCACCCAGTGGCGCGAGGCGGGCGACCGGCTGCGTGCGCTGGTGGACAGCTGGAAGGCGCTGCCGCGGCTCGACCGCAAGAGCGACGACGAGCTGTGGCACCGCTTCTCGCACGCCCGCTCGGTCTTCTCCAAGCACCGCAAGGCGCACTTCGCCGCGCTGGACACGGAGCGGGACCAGGCGCGTGCGGAGAAGGAGAAGCTGGTCGCCGAGGCGGAGGCGCTGTCCGGCTCCACCGAGTGGGGCGCGACCGCCGCCGCGTACCGCGAGCTGATGACCCGGTGGAAGGCCGCCGGGCGCGCCCAGCGGGACGCGGAGGAGGAGCTGTGGGCCCGGTTCCGGGGCGCGCAGGACGTCTTCTTCCAGGCCCGTTCGGCCACCTTCAGCGAGCGTGACGCCGAGCAGGGCGAGAACCAGAAGCTGAAGGAGGCCCTGCTGGTCGAGGCGGAGGCGATCCTGCCGATCACCGACCTCAAGGCCGCCAAGGCCGCGCTGCGCGAGGTCAACGAGCGCTGGGAGGCCGTCGGCCACGTGCCGCGCGACGCCCGGCCGAAGCTGGACGCCCGGCTGAACACCGTCGAGCGGGCCGTCCGCGAGGCGGAGGACGCCGAGTGGCAGCGCTCCAACCCGGAGGCCAAGGCCCGGGCGGCCGGCATGACCGGGCTGCTCCAGCAGGCCGTGGACAAGCTCCAGGCCGACCTGGACAAGGCCCGCGCGGCCGGCAACGCAGGCCGGGTCGCCAAGCTCGAGGGCGAGCTGGCGGGCCGCCAGGCCCTGCTGGACCAGGCGCTGAAGAGCCTCCAGGAGTTCAGCGGCTGATCCCGTTGCTTCCGTAGCTTCCGTGCGCGGATGCAGCAGGGCCCCCTCGGCTTCGAGGGGGCCCTGCCCCGTTCCGGGGGCCGGGGGCGGGGGCTCAGACGGTGGTGGTGGGCCCGGTGGCGCCGGACTCGCGCTGCAGCTCGTCGAGGTCGAGGGTCTGCTCGGGCGCGGGCGGGGTGGCGGCCACCTGGGCGCCGAAGTCCTTGAAGTCGAGCCGTCCGGCCTCCTCCCCCGCGACCTTCTCCAGCCGGACGGGGTACGGGCGGCCCTCCACCGACACGTAGAGCGTGCCCGGCCCGCCGTCCTGGGTGGTCATCACCGAGACCACCTGGGCGCCCTCGACCGTGCCGCGGGTGCCCGCGCTGAGCGGGCCGTTGTGGGTGCTGATCAGGTCGACGATCGAGTTGAGGTTGCAGAGCGCGCCGACCTCCGCGAAGTCCTGGTTGTCGACCGTGGTCCTGAGGTACTTGTCGCCGATCAGCTTGGCCACCGCAGGGCCGGCGTTCGCCGCCAGGAACGCGGCGTCCGGCTTGATCCACAGCTGTTGGCCGACCTTGACCAGGCGGAAGCCGCCCTGCCCGGCCATGTTCATGGTGCCGGCGCAGTTGGCGTCGGCGTCCAGCGCGAGGTCGATGCTGATGCCCTCGCCGCTGGCGTCCACGTCGCCGGTGACCCGGACGCTGCGGCCGTCCCGCAGGGCCTGCGCGGACCGCTCGACGATCTCGCGCGGTTCCAGCGCCTCGACGCCGTTCGGGGAGGCGGCCGGGGTGGCCGGGGAGCCGGACGCGCCGGTGGCGGCCGATCCGGAGGGGGTCGCGGCCGGGGCGGGGTCGGCTCCCTGGGAGCCGCTCCCACCGCTCGCGCACCCGCCGGCGCCCGCCGTCAGCCCGGCTCCCACCAGCACCGCCACGACCATCTGCCTGCCACGCATGGCGGCCTCCGCGACTCGACACATCAGCACCGCATCGGACGGTGACATTCTGTGCCGCCCGGGCGGGCCCCGCATCCGCAGCGGACGCGGGGCCCCCGGGCCGGCGGACTACTTGCGGGCCGAGGTGACCCGGTAGACGTCGTAGACGCCCTCGACCCCGCGGACCGCCTTCAGGACGTGGCCCAGGTGCTTCGGGTCGCCCATCTCGAAGGTGAAGCGGCTCATCGCCACCCGGTCCCGGGAGGTCTGCACCGCCGCCGAGAGGATGTTGACGTGCTGGTCGGAGAGCACCCGGGTGACGTCCGAGAGCAGCCGCGAGCGGTCCAGCGCCTCGACCTGGATGGCCACCAGGAAGACCGAGGACTGGGTGGCGGCCCACTCGACCTCGATCATCCGCTCCGGCTGCTGGGTCAGGGACTCCACGTTGACGCAGTCCGCCCGGTGCACCGAGACCCCGTTGCCCCGGGTGATGAAGCCGACGATCGGGTCGCCCGGCACCGGCGTGCAGCAGCGCGAGAGCTTGACCCAGACGTCCTCGACGCCCTTGACGATCACGCCCGGGTCGCCCTTGGCCCGGCGGCGCACCGCCCGGCTCTGGTGGGTCGGGGTGGCGGTCTCGGCGAGGTCCTCGACCGCGCCCTCCTCGCCGCCGAGCGCCTGCACCAGCTTCTGGACGATCGACTGCGCGGTGACGTGGCCCTCGCCGATCGCGGCGTACAGCGAGGAGATGTCCGGGTAGCGCATCTCGTGCGCCAGGGTGACCAGGGAGTCGCCGGTCAGGATCCGCTGGATCGGCAGGCCCTGCTTGCGCATCGCCCGGGCGATGGCCTCCTTGCCCTGCTCGATCGCCTCCTCGCGGCGCTCCTTGGAGAACCAGGCCCGGATCTTGTTGCGGGCGCGTGGGGACTTGACGAAGGTCAGCCAGTCTCGCGAGGGGCCGGCGTTCTCCGCCTTGGAGGTGAAGACCTCGACCGTGTCGCCGTTCTCCAGGGTGGACTCCAGCGGCACCAGGCGGCCGTTGACCCGCGCCCCTATGCAGCGGTAGCCGACCTCGGTGTGCACCGCGAAGGCGAAGTCCACCGGGGTGGAGCTGGCCGGCAGCGCTATCACGTCGCCCTTGGGCGTGAAGACGAAGACCTCGTTGTTGGAGAGGTCGAAGCGCAGCGACTCGAGGAACTCGCTCGGGTCCTCGGTCTCCTTCTGCCAGTCCAGCAGCTGGCGCAGCCAGGCCATCTCGTTGACGGCGTCGGCCTTGTCCTGCTTGCGCTCCTGGCGGGGGGTGTCGGTGCGGACCTTGGAGGTGCCGGCCACCGCGCGCTGCTTGTACTTCCAGTGCGCCGCGATGCCGTACTCGGCCCGGCGGTGCATGTCGAAGGTGCGGATCTGCAGCTCGACGGGCTTGCCGCCGGGGCCGATCACGGTGGTGTGCAGCGACTGGTACATGTTGAACTTGGGCATCGCGATGTAGTCCTTGAACCGGCCGGGGACCGGGTTCCATCGCGCGTGGATCGTGCCCAGCGCCGCGTAGCAGTCGCGGACGGTGTCGACCAGGACCCGGATGCCCACCAGGTCGTAGATCTCGGCGAAGTCGCGGCCGCGGACGATCATCTTCTGGTAGACCGAGTAGTAGTGCTTGGGCCGCCCGGTCACCGAGGCCGTGATCCGCGCACCGCGCAGGTCGCCCTGGACCTGGTCGATCACGGTCGCCAGGTACTCGTCGCGCTTGGGGGCGCGCTCGGCCACCAGGCGGACGATCTCGTCGTACATCTTGGGGTAGAGGATCGCGAAGGCGAGGTCCTCCAGCTCCCACTTGATGGTGTTCATGCCCAGCCGGTGCGCCAGCGGGGCGTAGATCTCCAGCGTCTCGCGGGCCTTCTTCTCCTGCTTCTCCCGCTTGAGGTACCGCATGGTGCGCATGTTGTGCAGCCGGTCGGCGAGCTTGATCACCAGGACCCGCGGGTCCTTGGCCATCGCGACGACCATCTTGCGGACGGTCTCCGCCTGCGCGGCCTCGCCGAACTTCACCCGGTCCAGCTTGGTGACCCCGTCGACCAGCAGCGCGACCGAGTCGCCGAAGTCACGGCGCAGCGTCTCCAGGCCGTAGTCGGTGTCCTCGACGGTGTCGTGCAGCAGCCCGGCCATCAGGGTCGGGGCATCCATGCCCAGCTCGGCCAGGATGGTGGCGACGGCCAGCGGATGGGTGATGTACGGGTCGCCGCTCTTGCGCTTCTGGCCGCGGTGCCACTTCTCGGCGACCGCGTAGGCGTTCTCGATGTCCTTGAGCAGCGCCGGGTCGGCCTTCGGGTCCTGGGCCCGGATGGTGCGGAACAGCGGCTCCAGCACCGGGTTGACCGTGGAGCTGCGCTGGCCGCCGAGGCGGGCCAGGCGGGCGCGCATGCCGCCGGAGGACGGCCGGGGCGCGGCGGGCGGCCCGGGGCGCACCGGGGCCGTACCGGAGGGCGCGGGCCGGGTCTGCTCAGCCGTGGGCACAACCTCGTCGGGCAAGGACACTCCTCGGGGGCGCGGGGCCTGCCCCTCGCACAAGTGGGCAGGGGTGAACCTTCATGGTACCGAGAGTGCAGGCCGGGCGTTCGGCCGCCCGGCCGGGAACGCCGCAGGGGGCGCACGGCAGATGCCGTGCGCCCCCTGCGGGACAGCGGTCGGAACCGCGGTCTCAGACGGTGACCAGGGTCTCCAGCGGAGCGCCACCGAGGTGCGGCAGCAGCCGCTCCCGGCCGGGCAGGAAGCTCAGCTCCATCAGCACCACCACGCCCACCAGCTCCACGCCGGCCTGGCGGACCAGGTCCACCGAGGCACCGATGGTGCCGCCGGTGGCCAGCACGTCGTCCACCACCAGGACCTTCTCGCCCGGGGCGAAGGCGTCGCACTGCACCTCGAGGGTGGCCGAGCCGTACTCCAGGTCGTAGGACTTGCGGAACACCTCGCCGGGCAGCTTGCCCGCCTTGCGGATCGGCACGAAGCCGAGCCCGGCCGCGAAGGCCGCCGGGGCGGCCAGCACGAACCCCCGCGCCTCCAGACCGACCACCTTCGTCGCACCGAGCGCCTTCGCCCGGTCGGCCAGCGCCTGGGTGAGGGCCGCGAAGGCCTCGGCGTCGGCCAGCAGCGGCGCGATGTCCTTGAACAGCACGCCGGGCTTCGGGTAGTCCGGTACGTCCCGGATCCGGCTGGCGAGCAGCTCGGCGAGGACGGGGTCAGGGGAGGTCACGGGGGTCCTTACGGAGTACGGGCTCAGTGCTTGCCGGAGGGGCGGCCCTTGCCGCGGGCCCGGCCGACCGGCTGGTTGCGCTGACCAACCATACCCGCCGCCGGCTCGGAACCGTCCTCGCCGCTCTCGTCGCCGTCGGTCGGCTCGGCCTCCCGCTCGGTGGCGGCCTTGGCGTCGGCGGCCCGGCGGGCCGCGACCCGCTTGGTGAGGTCCTTCATCTCCGGCGTCAGCTCCTTGAGCTGCGCCAGCAGCGGGGTGGCGACGCAGATGGAGGAGTAGGCACCGGCCGCGAGACCGATGAACAGGGCCAGCGAGATGTCGTTCAGCGTGCCGGCCCCGAGGATGCCGCCACCGATGAACAGCAGCGCGGCGACCGGGAGCAGCGCCACCACGGTGGTGTTGATCGACCGCACCAGGGTCTGGTTCAGGCCCAGGTTGGCGGCCTCGCTGTAGGTGCGCTTGTTCTGCTTGGTGATGCCCTTGGTGTTCTCCTTCACCGTGTCGAAGACGACCACGGTGTCGTAGAGCGAGTAACCGAGGATGGTGAGGAAGCCGATCACGGTACCCGGGGTGACCTCGAAGCCCACCAGGGCGTACACGCCGATGGTGATCAGGAGGTCGTGGATCAGGGCGACCAGGGCGGCCAGCGCCATCCGCCACTCGAAGGCGACGGCCAGGTAGATGGTGACCAGCACCATGAAGATCACCAGGCCGAGCAGCGCCTTCTGGGAGATCTCGTGGCCCCAGCTGGGACCGATCACCTGGGCGTTGACCTCGTTGGCCGGGATCGACAGCTCCTTGGAGAGCTGGTCGGTGAAGGTCGTGGCGTCCACCTCGGAGGCGGAGCTGACCTGGATCCGGATGTCACCCTTGTCGGTCGACTGCACCAGCGCGGTCGAATCGTGGGTGATCTTGTTGGCCACGTCCTGGGCCTGCGAGACCGACAGGCCCGGCTTGTTGACGGTGTAGACCGAGCCGCCCTTGAACTCGATGCCCAGGTGCAGCCCCATGGCCAGACCGATGGCCGCGACCAGGACGATCACGCCGGAGATCGAGTACCAGAGCTTGCGGCGGCCGACGAAGTCGAAGCTGATCTCGCCCTGGTAGAGGCGGTGGCCGATGTTGCCGAAGCGCGACATGGCGTCAGGCCTCCTTGGGGGCGCTGGTGGCGGGGCCACGACGGCGGCTGCTCCGGATCGGCGGGCGCGCGCCCAGCCGCTTCGGGTCCAGGCCGGACCACTTGTGGCCGCTGGAGAAGAACTTGGTGCGGGCCAGCAGGGTGATCAGCGGCTTGGTGAACAGGAAGATCACCACGACGTCGAGCAGCGTGGTCAGGCCCAGGGTGAAGGCGAAGCCCTGCACCTTGCCGACCGAGACCAGGTACAGCACGGCGGCACACAGGAAGGACACGAAGTCCGAGACCAGGATGGTGCGCCGGGCCCGCGGCCAGGCGCGCTGCACGGCCGGGCGCAGCGGGGCGCCGTCGCGGACCTCGTCGCGGATCCGCTCGAAGTACACGATGAAGGAGTCCGCGGTGATACCGATCGCGACGATCGCACCGCAGACCGCGGGCAGGTTGAGCGCGAAGCCGATGGTGCCGCCGAGCAGCGACATGATCGTGTAGGTCAGCGCGGCGGAGACCAGCAGACCCGCGATCGAGACCAGGCCGAGGCCGCGGTAGTAGATCAGCGAGTAGATGACCACCAGGACCATGCCGATCAGACCGGCGATCAGGCCGGCCTTCAGCTGCTCGCCGCCGAGCTGCGGGGAGACGGTGGTGACGTCGCTCTTGGTGAAGTCGAGCGGCAGGGCGCCGAAGCTCAGCACGTTGGCGAGGCCCTTGGCCTCCTCCTGGCCGAAGTTGCCGGAGATGACCGCGTTGCCGCCGGTGATCGACTGGCTGACGTACGGGTGGGACACCACCTGGCCGTCCAGCACGATGGCGAACTGGTTCGCCGGGGACTGCTGGGTGGCGAGCTGACCGGTGACGGCGGCGAAGGCCTTGGAGCCGGCGTCGGTGAAGGACAGCTGGACCTGCCAGCCGGCCGCCTGCTGGGTGTCGAAGCCCGCGGAGGCCTTGGCCACGTCGGCGCCGTTGATGGCGACCGGGCCGAGGATGAACTTGTTCCAGCTCTGCTGGCCCTTGACGCCGGTGTCCTCCTGCTTGAGCGAGCAGGCGACGGTCGGCTTGGTCGGGTCGGTCTGGAGGTCCTTGCGCTGCTTGGGGTCCGAGCAGTCCAGCGCGGTGAACTGCTGCTGCAGCGCCGCGATGGCCGGGTCGGCGGCCGGGTCCGGGGCGGTGCCCGGGTCGACCGGCGCGCCCGGGGAGGCGGCGGCGCTCGGGGAGGCGGCACCCGAAGCGGTCGGATCGGCCTGCAGGGCACCGCTGACGGCGCGGCCGGCCTTGCTGGCGCTGGCCGAGGCGCTGGCGCCGGTGCTCGGCTTGGTGGCGGCGGCACCGGTGGCCGAGCCGCTCGGGGCCGGGCTCGGCGAGCCGCTGCCGGAGGCCGAGGCGCTCGGCGAGGCCGAGGGGTCGGCGGCCGGCTGGCCGCTGGGCGCGTAGGTCAGCACGGGGCGGAAGTAGAGCTTCGCGGTGTCGCCGACCTGCTTGATCGCGGTCTGCTGGTCACCACCGTCCGGGATGTTGACGATGATGTTCTTGTCGCCCTGGGTCTGCACCTCCGCCTCGGAGACACCCATGCCGTTGACGCGCTGCTGAATGATGCCGACCGCGATGTCCATGTTGGACTTGTTGATCGCGGCGGGATCCTTCGACGTAGCGGTCAGCGTGATGCTGGTGCCACCGGCGAGGTCGATTCCGAGACGCGGGGTCTTGTGACCGGTCCCGAACATGAGGGCGACCAGTCCGACGGTCGCCACCAGGATGAGGGCCAGCGCCCGTCCCGGGTAACCGTCGCGCGGGCGCGACTTTGGTGTTGCCACCTTGCTCGTTTCTCCCTGTCCATGCCGCCGCGGGCACCGCCGCCCCCGGTCCGGCTTGTGGCGGGACGGGGGACACCGGCGCGGGACGGCCCTGAGGTCCTGTTGGCTAGCGGCGGGCTGCCGCTCGGTCGGGCAGGCCCGACCGTACTACTTGCTCTCGGGGGCCCCACCGTCGGCGCTGCCGTTGCCCGACTTGTCCTTGTCCAGGCTGAGCGGCCGGTCCTCGGCGGCCGGCTCGTCCGCGTCGTCCGCGTGCTCGGCGGCCTCGACCTCGGCGAGCTCCGCGGCCTCGTCCTCGACCGGACGGCCGTTGATGATCGCGTCGTACTCCAGCGGGTCCAGCACCGCCGCGACGGCGCCCTTGGTGAAGTGGGTGACCACACCCGGCGCGATCTCCAGCTCGATGGTCTCCTCGTTGACCGACTTCACCAGCGCGTAGAGGCCGCCGATGGTCCGCACGCCCGCGCCCGGCTCGAGAGCCTGCTGCATGGACTGCTGCTGCGACTGGCGCTTCTTCTGCGAGCGGAACAGCAGGAAGATCGCCACGAGCGGGAGGAGGAGGATGATCAGGTTCACAGCCAGGGTCCTTAACAGGCCACCTGCCGGGGCGGCCCATGGTATGCGTCGGCCCATCGGGCGAGAGGGGCGGTCCGGCGGAGTCTAGGCGACCCGCACTGATCGGACAACGCCAAGCATCGCATCATGCCGCCGAAAGTGGCGACCCTCAGCCTGCACGGATTCCGTCCGGTTCGCTCACGCCCCGATCGCGGCGCCCGCTCAGACCGTCCGCTTCCCGTCGGCCCCCTCGCCCGCCGCGCCCCACAGGCCCGGCTGGGCGGACGGCACCGGTCGGGGCTGCTGGAGCGGCGGGGTCAGGCCCAGGTGCTGCCAGGCCGCGGCGGTGGCGACCCGGCCCCGCGGGGTGCGGGCGAGCAGGCCCTCACGGACCAGGAAGGGCTCGGCGACCTCCTCGACGGTCTCGGCCTCCTCCCCCACCGCGACCGCCAGGGTGGACAGGCCCACCGGGCCGCCGCCGAACAGCCGCAGCAGCGCGTCCAGCACCGCGCGGTCCAGCCGGTCGAGCCCGCGGGCGTCCACCTCGTAGACCTCCAGGGCCCGGCCGGCGATCTCCTGGGTGATCATGCCGTCATGCCTGACCTGGGCGAAGTCCCGGACCCGGCGCAGCAGCCGGTTGGCGATCCGGGGCGTGCCCCGGGAGCGGCCGGCGATCTCGGCGGCGCCGGCCGGGTCGATCTCCACGTCCAGCAGGGCGGCCGAGCGGTGCACCACCCGCTCCAGCTCGGCCGGGGTGTAGAACTCCATGTGCCCGGTGAAGCCGAACCGGTCGCGCAGCGGCGGCGGCAGCAGGCCGGCCCGGGTGGTCGCGCCGACCAGGGTGAACGGCGGCAGCTCCAGCGGGATCGCGGTGGCGCCCGGGCCCTTGCCGATGATCACGTCGACCCGGAAGTCCTCCATCGCCAGGTAGAGCATCTCCTCGGCGGGCCGGGACATCCGGTGGATCTCGTCCAGGAAGAGCACCTCGCCCTCGGTGAGCGAGGAGAGGATCGCGGCGAGGTCGCCCGCGTGCTGGATGGCCGGGCCGGAGGTGATCCGGATCGGGGCGTTCAGCTCGGCCGCGATGATCATCGACAGGGTGGTCTTGCCGAGGCCGGGCGGGCCGGAGAGCAGGACGTGGTCGGGCGCGCTGCCGCGCCGGCGGGCCGCCTGGAGCACCAGGGAGAGCTGCTCGCGCACCCGCTCCTGGCCGATGAACTCGTCCAGCGCCTTGGGACGCAGCGCCGCCTCGACCGCCTGGTCCTCGCCGTCGGCGGCCGCCCGCACCAGCCGGTCGGCGCCCGGGAGGTCGGTGGGGTCGGGGTCGTACGGGCTCATCGGGGCGGGCTCCAATGTCGACAAGGGAACAGGTCGTCAGATGGCTGAGGCGACGGAACGGGGTGTCAGCGGGTGCGGTTCAGCCCGCGCAGGGCGGCCTTCAGCAGGACCCCGACGTCCGGCACGGCCTGCGCCTCGGCCTCGGGGGCGACCGCGGCGACCGCGTCGTCCGCCTCGCGCGGGGCGTAGCCGAGGCCGACCAGCGCGGCGTGCAGCTGCTCGTGCCAGGGGGCGGGCCCGGCGGCGATCGGCTTCTGCGCCGGCACGGTGCCGTGCGGGGCGCCCAGCTTGTCCTTGTACTCCAGCAGCAGCTTGGCCGCCTTGGCCTTGCCGATGCCGGGCACCGCGATCAGCGCCCGCTCGTCGCCGCCGGCGATCGCCACCCGCAGCGCCTCCGGGCTGTGCACCCCGAGCATGGCCTGCGCCAGCCGGGGGCCGACACCGGGGGCGGCCTGGAGGACCTCGAAGGTGGCCCGCTCGTCGTCGTCCGCGAAGCCGTACAGGGTGAGCGAGTCCTCCCTGACCACCAGTGAGGTGGCCAGCCGGACGCTCTCGCCGAGCCGCAGCCGGGCCAGCGTGGCCGGGGTGCACTGGACGGCCATCCCGACGCCGCCCACCTCGACGACGGCGGTGGTGGCGGCGACGGCCGCGACCGGGCCCTGGACGAACGCGATCATCGGCGGTACTCCTGACGGACGGTGGGACGGGTGGTGCGGGAGGCCGTGGTGCGGGCCGCGGGGGCGGCCTCGGCGGCCCGGGCGATCGCGGCGGTGAGCCGGTTGGTGGCGCCGCCGCGCCAGATGTGACAGATGGCCAGTGCCAGCGCGTCGGCCGCGTCGGCCGGTTTCGGTGGGGCGTCCAGCCGCAGCAGCCGGGTGACCATCGCGGTGACCTGGGCCTTGTCCGCCCGGCCGGAGCCGGTGACGGCCGCCTTGACCTCGCTCGGGGTGTGCAGGGTGACCGGGATGCCGCGCCGGGTGGCGCAGAGCATCGCGACCGCGCTGGCCTGCGCGGTGCCCATCACGGTACGGACGTTGTGCTGGGCGAAGACCCGCTCGACCGCGACCAGGTCGGGCCGGTGCTCGTCCAGCCACTGCTCGATGCCCTGCTCGACCAGCAGCAGCCGCGGCCCGATCTCGGCGTCCGCGGGGGTGCGCACGACGCCGACCCCGACCATGGTCAGCGGCCGGCCGGGCGTACCGTCCACCACTCCGACGCCGCACCTGGTCAACCCAGGGTCCACACCCAGCACCCGCACTGCCAGCCCCGCCTCTCGTCCGACTCGGGAAGGCTACCGGTCGCCTCCGACAGCCGGACCGACGACACCGGCCCGGCGGTCCGAGGCGGACGGCCGGGCCGGTGTGCGAGGGGGTGCCTACTCGGCGTCGAGCTCGGCCCCGACCTCGTCGCTGATGTCGAAGTTGGCGAAGACGTTCTGCACGTCGTCGCTGTCCTCCAGGGCGTCGATCAGCTTGAAGATCTTGCGGGCGCCGTCGACGTCCAGCTCGACCTGCATGCTGGGGACGAAGTTGGCGTCGGCCGAGTCGTAGTCGATCCCGGCGTCCACCAGCGCGGTGCGGACCGCGACCATGTCGGTGGCCTCGGAGATCACCTCGAAGGTGTCGCCCAGGTCGTTGACCTCCTCGGCGCCGGCGTCCAGCACGACCTCGAAGACCTTGTCCTCGTCCACGCCGTCCGCCTTCGGGACGATGATGACGCCCTTGCGGTTGAACAGGTAGGACACCGAGCCCGGGTCGGCCATGTTGCCGCCGTTGCGGGTCATCGCGACCCGGACGTCGGAGGCGGCGCGGTTGCGGTTGTCGGTGAGGCACTCGATGAGCACCGCGACGCCGTTGGGGCCGTAGCCCTCGTACATGATCGTCGAGTAGTCGGCCCCGCCGGCCTCGGCGCCCGAGCCGCGCTTGACGGCGCGGTTGATGTTGTCGATCGGGACGGAGCTCTTCTTCGCCTTCTGGATGGCGTCGTACAGCGTCGGGTTGCCCGCCGGGTCGCCGCCGCCGGTGCGGGCCGCCACCTCGATGTTCTTGATCATCTTGGCGAAGAGCTTGCCGCGCTTGGCGTCGATCACGGCCTTCTTGTGCTTGGTGGTAGCCCACTTAGAGTGGCCGGACATCGCCAGCTCCTTTACGTCGCCAGATGGAAATGAACAGAGGAGATCCTACCGGTGTCGTCACCGGCACCTCGCACACGGTCAGCGCGAGCCGTCCAGAGCGCTCTCGACCATGGTCACGAAGTAGGCGTGCACCCGGTGGTCACCGGTCAGCTCGGGGTGGAACGAGGTGGCCAGCAGGTTGCCCTGGCGCACCGCGACGATCCGGCTGTCGGGCCCGTCGGCGGCCGGCACCTCGGCCAGCACCTGGACGCCCTGGCCCACCGACTCCACCCAGGGGGCGCGGATGAACACGCCGTTGACCGGCTCGCCGCCCAGACCCTGGAACGGGATCGCGGACTCGAAGGACTCGTTCTGCCGGCCGAAGGCGTTGCGGCGCACGGTCATGTCGATGCCGCCGACGGTCTCCTGGTCGTCCCGGCCGTCGAGGATCTTGTCCGCCAGCATGATCATGCCGGCGCAGGTGCCGTAGACCGGCATCCCGGCGGCCACCCGCTCGCGCAGCGGGTCCATCACGCCGAACAGGATCGCCAGCTTGGACATGGTCGTGGACTCGCCGCCGGGGATCACCAGCGCGTCGACCTCGGCCAGCTCCTCGGCCCGGCGCACCGGGCGGGCGAGGGCGTCGGCGGCGGCGAGCGCGATCAGGTGCTCGCGGACGTCGCCCTGCAGGGCGAGGACGCCGATCACGGGGTTGTTGGAGGACACGGTTGTTACCCCTTGGGATTGCGGTCTGGGTACGTGGCGCGGCCCGCCGCGCAATGGAGCCGCGGCGGGCCGTCGAGCGTGCTGCGGGCGGGTTACCAGCCGCGGTTGGCGTAGCGCTCGGTCTCCGGCAGGGTGTCGCAGTTGATGCCGACCATGGCCTCGCCCAGGTTGCGGGAGGCGTCCGCGATGATCTTCGGGTCGTCGTAGAAGGTGGTGGCCTTGACGATCGCGGCGGCGCGCTTGGCCGGGTCGCCCGACTTGAAGATGCCGGAGCCGACGAAGACGCCCTCGGCACCGAGCTGGCGCATCAGCGCGGCGTCGGCCGGGGTGGCCACACCACCGGCGGAGAACAGCACCACCGGGAGCTTGCCGAGCTCGGCGACCTCCTTGACCAGCTCGTACGGGGCGCGCAGCTCCTTGGCGGCGGCGTACAGCTCGTTGTTGTCGAAGCCGCGCAGCTTGGCGATCTCGTTCTTGATCTGGCGCAGGTGGCGGACGGCCTCGACCACGTTGCCGGTGCCGGCCTCGCCCTTGGAGCGGATCATGGCCGCGCCCTCGGCGATCCGGCGCAGCGCCTCGCCCAGGTTGGTGGCGCCGCAGACGAACGGCGTGGTGAAGGCGAACTTGTCGGAGTGGTTGACCTCGTCGGCCGGGGTCAGCACCTCGGACTCGTCGATGTAGTCGACGCCCAGCGACTGGAGGACCTGGGCCTCGACGAAGTGGCCGATCCGGGACTTCGCCATGACCGGGATGGAGACCGCGGCGATGATCTCCTCGATCATGTTCGGGTCGGACATCCGGGCCACGCCGCCGTCCTTGCGGATGTCCGCGGGGACCCGCTCCAGCGCCATGACGGCCACCGCACCGGCGTCCTCGGCGATCTTCGCCTGCTCGGCGTTGACCACGTCCATGATCACACCGCCCTTGAGCTGCTCGGCCATGCCGCGCTTGACGCGGGCGGTGCCGATCTGCGGCTGGTCTGCGGTGATGGGGGTGGTGGACACGTGAGACCTCACTCGAAGATGAACCAGTGCTATCGCCCTATCGTAGGCCCGAAGAGCCCGTGACCCATGCGCCATCCAGTCCATCGCCGCGATCCGCATACGACAAACAGGCTGGATCCGGGGAGCGCCGCTACGCGGGAGCACCCTCCGGAGTCAGGGCCACCGGCGGCTCATCGTCCATCTCGAAGGCCAGCGGGAAGGGCGCCCGTCCGGCCAGCCGGAAGTAGCGAACCAGCCGGTGCTCGCGTACGGCTCGGGCCGCCCGCACCGCGTCGTTGTGGAACCGGCGCGCCATC
Source organism: Kitasatospora sp. NPDC094015 (assembly GCF_040304075.1). NCBI lineage: Bacteria > Bacillati > Actinomycetota > Actinomycetes > Kitasatosporales > Streptomycetaceae > Kitasatospora > Kitasatospora sp. NPDC094015. Next base: position 197,397 of record NZ_JBEOUL010000007.1, on the reverse strand, counting down.
GGCACCCGGCGCACCGCCGCCGTCAGGTCCTTCACCGCCTCCGCGCCGCCCGGCGCCGCCAGCAGCGCCCGGACCTGCTCCGGCTCCGCGAGGACCGCGCGCAGCGCCAGGCTCAGCTCGCTCTCGGCCACCTCGCGGTGCTCGTCCTCGCTCTGCCGGGCCGCGTGCGAGGCCTCGTACAGCAGGATCGAGGCCGCCGGGTCGAGCAGCGAGGAGGTGGCCAGCTCCATCGCCACCGAGGCGCGCCGGACCAGCTGCGCGTCCAGCGAGGCCTTCGCCGCGTCGATCCGCGCGTGCAGCCGGTCCAGGCGCCCGGCCGTCCAGCTCAGGTAGACGGCGAACAGCACGACCGCCGCGGCGGCCCAGATCCAGGTAGTCACGGGGCGTTACGCTACCCCGCCGCCGAAACCGACTTCCGGTAGGTCCGCCGGTCCATCTCCACCACGTCGACGGCCAGGTGCAGTTCCACACCTTCGGCCGGCACCGCGTGCCGCTCCAGCAGGGCCAGCAGCGCCTCGGACAGCGCGGCCTTCTGCTCGGTGGTGCGGCCGTCCAGCAGCCGGATCTCCAGCAGCAGCAGCTCGCGGGACGGGTCGCCGTCCCCGACGTAGCTCTCCTCGACCCGGCGGAAGCGGGTCTTGCACGACGGGACGTCGGCGTCGACGGTCGCGGCGAGGAGCGGATGCAGCTCGGCGGCGAAGGCCCGCCGGTCCAGCCGCACCCGGTCCGGGTGTTCGACGATGATCTGCGGCACGGGAGCCCTCCCCTGGGCACGGACGACGAAGACCCCATCTTCGCGCACCCGCCCCGGGGCTCGGTCCCGGGTCTCAGTCCCGGGCCAGCCCGAACCGCTCGCGCCAGCCGGACCGCTCGTCCTCGGCGACCGGCGGCATCCCGTCCGTCACCGTCTCGTACACCGAGAGGATCTCCGCCCCGACGGTGTCCCAGTCGAACCGCCGCACGTGCCGCGAGGCCGCGTCGCGCAGCTCCGCCAGCCGCTGCGGGTTGCCCAGCAGCTTCACCGCCGCACCGGCCAGCGCGTCGGCGTCCTCCACCGGGAACAGCTCCCCGGCGCCGCCGCCGTCCAGCACCTGCCGGAACGCGTCCAGATCGCTGGCCAGCACCGGGGCACCGGCCGACATCGCCTCGACCAGGATGATCCCGAAGCTCTCCCCGCCGGTGTTCGGCGCCACGTACAGGTCCACGCTGCGCAGCAGCCGGGCCTTGTCCGCGTCCGTGACCATGCCGAGGAACTCGACCTGGGCCCGCACCTCGGGGGCCAGGCCCGCCACGGCCTCCTCCTCGTCGCCCTTGCCGGCCACCAGCAGCCGCACCCCCGGGCGCTCGGCGAGGATCCGCGGGAACGCCGCCAGCAGCGTCGGCAGGCCCTTGCGCGGCTCGTTGATCCGGCCGATGAAGCCGATCGTGCCCGCGCCGCCGTCCACCGCCGAACCCTGCCAGCGCGGATCCGGCTCGGCGTCCGCGAAGAACCGCACGTCCACGCCGTTCGGGATGACCACCGCGTCACCGCCCAGGTGCTCCACCAGGGTCCGCCGGGCGTACTCGCTGACCGCGATCCGGGCGCTCATCTTCTCCAGCCCCGGCTGGAGGATCGGCGAGGCCGCGATCATCGCCCGGGAGCGCGGGTTGGAGGTGTGGAAGGTCCCGACCATCGGACCGGAGGCCGACCAGGCGGCCAGCATCGACAGGCTCGGCGAGTTCGGCTCGTGCACGTGCAGGATGTCGAACCGCCCGTCGTGCAGCCACCGCCGCACCCGGGCCGCCGACAGGATGCCGAAGCTCAGCCGGGCCACCGAGCCGTTGTACGGCACCGCGACCGCCCGCCCGGCCGACACGACGTACGGCGGCAGCGCCTCGTCGTCCTCCGCCGGCGCCAGCACCGACACCCGGTGCCCGAGCCCGATCAGGTGCTCCGCCAGGTCGCGGATGTGGAACTGCACCCCGCCGGGCACGTCCCAGTCGTACGGGCAGACGATGCCGATCTTCACTGCTCCCCCTTCGCCGGCCGCGTCCCGTCCAGGTCCGCCAGCCACAGCTTCTGCAGCATGTGCCAGTCCACCGCGTGCTCGCGGATCCCCTCGGCCCACACGTCGGCCAGCGACTGCACCATCGCCGTGGTGCGCTCGCGCCGGTCGCCCCCGGCCGGCACCGGCACCTCCGGGTGGACCTCCGCGCGCAGCATCGGGCCGTCGTACCAGAGCGTCACCGGGAACAGCGCCGCACCGGTCTGCTGGGCCAGCGCCGCCGGGCCGGCCGGCATCCGGGTCGGCTCGCCGAGGAAGTCCACCGGGATCCCCGCCGCCGACAGGTCGCGGTCGCCCACCAGGCAGACCAACCCGCCCTTGCGCAGCCGCCGGGCCAGCGTGCCGATCACCGACACGTCGCTGCCGGTCAGCGCCAGCACCTCCATGCCCAGCCCCTCGCGGTAGGCCACGAAGCGGTCGAACAGCGACTCCGGCTTCAGCCGCTCGGCGACGGTGGTGAACGGGTACCCGCCGGCCGAGGCGATCCACGCCCCGGCCAGGTCCCAGTTGGCCATGTGCGGCAGCGCGAGAACGGCCCCGCGGCCGGACGCCATCGCCTCGTCCAGCGCCTCGATGTTCTTGACCGTTATGGCGTCGGCGATCCGCGCCAGGCTCCAGGCCGGCAGCCGGAAGGACTCCATCCAGTACCGCAGGTACGAGCGCATCCCCGCCCGGGACAGCTCGCGCAGCCGCGCCGCGTCCGCCTCCGGGTGCACCCGGGCCAGGTTCTTCTCCAACTGGCGCACGCCCTTGCCCTGCTTGCGCCAGGCCACGTCCGCGATCCGGTCGAACAGCGCCCGGGCGGCCGGCTCGGGCAGCCGCTTCACCGCGGCCCAGCCCAGCGCGTAGGCCGCGTCCACCAGCCGGTCCTTCACTCCGCCCCCTCGGCGGCGGCCGGCGCCGCCGCCCGCTCCATCTCGATCGACTCGCGGCGCACCGTCAGAATGCGCTGGAGCATCGTCACCAGGCTGCCGGCCGCCACCACCCACAGCGCGAACGGCAGCAGCCACTCCACGTACGGCAGGCCGAAGGTGTGCAGACCGGCCACGCCCGCCGCGACCAGAGTGATCACCAGCCGCTCGGCCCGCTCCACCAGCCCCGACACGTCCACCGGGAAGCCGAGGCTCTCGCCGCGCGCCTTGGTGTACGAGACCACCTGGCCGCTCGCCAGGCAGAACATCGCCACCACGCACAGCAGGTTGTTGTCGCCCTTCCCGGCGTACCACATCGCCAGGCCGCCGAAGATCGCCGCGTCCGCGACCCGGTCCAGCGTGGAGTCCAGGAACGCGCCCCACTTGCTGGAACGCCCCGCCTGGCGGGCCATGTTGCCGTCGACCAGGTCGGAGAAGATGAACAGGGTGATGGTGATGGTGCCCCAGAAGAACTCGCCCCGGGGGAAGAACACCAGCGCCCCCGCCACCGACCCGGCGGTACCGATCAGCGTCACCGCGTCCGGGCTCACCCCCCAGCGGAGCAGCAGGGCGGCGAACGGCGTCAGGACACGTGTGAAGAAGGCACGCGCGTATTTGTTGAGCATGGCCTTCCGGACCGCTCCGATTCTCGGGATTCCGCTCCGGACCGCTGCCGGCACCGGGCGGCCGAGCGGATCGTCCCACCCGGCCGGACAATGGTATCCACGCTGCTCGCGCGCTCCGTCGCCCCACGCCCGCGAGCGGGCATTCAGGCCAACTGACCACCGCCCAGGGCAGTTCGGCACCAACGGGACGTGATCGGACCGTCCCCGACAGTAACGGACCAGCGGGGCGCACGGAGGTCGCACAGCCATGGCGGACCGTACAGTCACCCACAGCCCGGCCCCCACCGTCGAGCGACCCGACCAGCTGCGCAACGTCGTACTGGTGGGCGCCAGCGGTGCCGGCAAGACCACCCTCGCCGAATCGCTCGCCCTCGCCGCCGGCGCCCTGACCAGGGCCGGTACCGTCCCCGACGGCACCACCGTGAGCGACCACGAGGAGATCGAGCACCAGCAGCAGCGCTCCGTCCAGCTGTCGCTGCTGCCGCTCTCCTGGCGCGACACCAAGATCAACCTGCTGGACGCGCCCGGCTACGTGGACTTCGCCGGCGAGCTCCGGGCCGGCCTGCGGGCCGCCGAGGCAGCCCTGTTCGTGATCTCCGCCACCGAACCCGTCGGCCCCGCCGTCCTCGCCCTGTGGCGCGAGTGCGCGGCCGTCTCGATGCCCCGGGCCGTGGTCCTCACCCACCTCAACGCCGCCCGGATCCGGCTCGACGAAACCCTCGACGAGCTCCGGCGGACCCTCGCCGACGGCCGCGCCGACACCCTCCTGCCGCTGCACCACCACACCCTCACCGACGGCCACCTCACCGGCTCCGTCGACCTGCTCACCGGCGCCCGCACCGGCGACAACGGCGACACCGGCGACCTCACCGAGGAACGCGCCCGGCTGGCCGAGGCCATCGCGGGTGAGGACGACGAACTTCTGGAGGCCTACCTGGCCGGCGAGGAACTCGACACCGCCGCCCTCACCGCCGCCCTGCGCCGCGAACTGCGCCAGGACACCCTGCATCCCGTCCTCGCCACCGCCCCGCCGACCGACCCCGGCGGCCCGGCCCCCGGCGTCACCGAACTGCTCGACCTGATCGCCGACGCCTTCCCCTCCCCGCTCGACCGCGCCGACGAACTCCCGCCCTGCGACCCCGACGCCCCGCTCGCCGCCCAGATCGTCCACACCGGCGAGGACCCGTACGTCGGCCGGCTCAGCCTCACCCGGATCTTCGCCGGTACCCTGCGCCCCGACACCGCCGTCCACCTCCCCGGCCACGACGACGAACGGGTCACCGCGCTCAGCTGCCCCTTCGGCCGCCAGCAGCGCCCGGTGGCGCACGCCGTCGCCGGCGACCTGGTCTGCCTCGCCAAGCTCACCGCCGCCCGCACCGGCGACACCCTCACCACCGGCCCGGACACCCTGCCGCCCTGGCCGGTGCCCGAGGCCCTGCTCCCGGTCGCCGTCGAGGCCCACAGCAAGGCCGACGAGGACCGGCTCTCGCAGAGCCTGGCCCGGCTCGCCGCCCAGGACCCGGCGCTGCACGTCGAGCAGAACCCCGACACCCACCAACTCGTGCTCTGGTGCACCGGCGAGGCCCACCAGGCGGTCACCCTGGACCGGCTGCGCACCCGCTACGGCGTGCACGTGGACACCGTGCCGTTCCGGGTCGCCCTGCGCGAGACCTTCGGCAGCCGCGCCGAGGGCCACGGCCGGCACGTCAAGCAGTCCGGCGGCCACGGCCAGTACGCGATCTGCGACCTCACCGTCGAGCCGCTGCCCGGCGGCGGCTTCGAGTTCGTCGACCACGTGGTCGGCGGCTCCGTCCCGCGCAACTTCATCCCCTCGGTGGAGAAGGGCGTCCGCGCCCAGCTCGCCCACGGCGTCCTCGCGGGCTACCCGGTCACCGACATCCGGGTCACCCTCACCGACGGCAAGGCGCACTCGGTCGACTCCTCCGACGCGGCCTTCCAGACCGCGGCCGCGCTCGCCCTCAAGGAGGCCGCCGGGCACGCCAAGGTCCAACTGCTCGAACCCGTCGACGAGGTCAGGGTGCTGCTGCCCGACGAGTACCAGGGCGCCGTGCTCAGCGACCTGTCCGCCCGGCGCGGCCACGTGCTCGGCACCGAACCCGGCGGGCCCGGCCTCAGCCTGGTCCGCGCCGAGGTCCCCGAGATCGAACTCACCCTCTACCCGGTCGAACTGCGCTCCCTCTCGCACGGCACCGGCAGCTTCTCCCGCAGCTACCTGCGGCACGCCCCGATGCCCGGCACCGTCGCCGCCCGCTACGAACACGCCTCCTGAGCCGACCCGGCCCGGCTGCCCTAGGACCTACCGCCGGGGCAGCGCGCAGGCCGCCGTACCGCCCGGCAGCTGGTGGCGGTGGCGGGCCGTCAACCGGTAGACCGCCGCGGCGAGCGGGCGCACCGGCGCCAGCGTGAGCAGCGCCCCCAGGTACGCCCAGGCGCCGCCGGAGCGCAGCAGCAGCCGGGCGGCCGCCTGTGCGCCGCCGTGCACCGCGCCGGACGGCGTCACCCAGAGCACCTCCCGCTCGGCCCGCTCCGCCGTCACCAGCCCCCGGCCGCCCGCCCGGGCGTCCAGCGCCGCCAGGTCGGCGAACTGGTACGGCACCGCGTCCCACCCGCCGGAGGACAGGCTCGCCCTCAGGTAGCGCTCCGCGAAGTTCACGCACGTGGTGCAGAAGCCGCAGTCGCCGTCGAAGACCAGCACCGGATCCCGCGAAATGTCCTCAGCCATGCCCCCGATCCTGCCGCATCCGGGCACCGCCGGAAGTCAACCGATCACCCGAGGATCGAACCGCGCCGCGAACGGGCAGCATCTGGACGGGATCGGCGGTGGCCGAGATGTGACAGCGGTTCAGACGATCATCCACGCGAGCGGGCGGCGGCACGGTAACCTGCCGCTGACAAGGGGAGGAGGGCCTGCCACAGTGAGCCAGCTCGACATGACCCCGGGTGCGCAGATACCCCGGACGGACGTCGGCAACCAGACCGCGGTCACCCAGGCGCTCTCCTCGGCCGCCTACCGGGACGCCCCGTACTCGGCGCTCGGCGACCTCCCCGGGGTCAAGGTCAAGGGGGGCAAGTTCGCCCTGTTCCGGCCGAGCGCCGGCGAGGCGTTCAGCCGCGCCCTGCTCGACCGCACCCTGCCGCCCAAGCGCAACCCGCTGGTGCCGTCCTTCGGCACCGACGTCCGCATGGTGGTCGAGCACTGCCTCGCCGCCCAGGACCTGCGCGACGCCCGGGACAAGCAGCTCAGCACCGTCACCCTGGTCTGCGGCGGCCTGTTCCTGCCCGGCACCCTGGTCTGGCTCGCCGCCTACCAGGTGCGCGCGCACTTCGCCAAGGCCGGCTCGGCCCGGGACGGCTTCTTCGGCACCCTCGCCCTGCTGGTGGCGGCCGGCCTCGCCGTCCTGCTCGCCGTCCGGCCCCCCGTCGGCGGCCTGTGGAGCCTGTACTTCCGGGTGGTGATGCTCGGCCCGGTGGTCGGCTGGTTCCTGGCCAAGCGGATCGCGCTGCGCACCACCCTGGAACAGCGGGCCCGCTGGGCGGGCCTGGTCGGGGGCAGCGCGGTCGCGGCCACCGTGCCCAAGGCCGTGCCCCGCGACCACCTCGACAAGAAGGCCACCGAGCTGAAGGGCTCGCTGGACCGGCTGACGGCCGAGCAGGAGACCAACGTCCAGCACTACGCGGGCGCGAAGGGCGTGCTCGGGGTCGGCGCCCGCTGGGCGAACTGGGACCTCTCCGAGGACCTGCGCCCGGCCGACGGCCACGAGGACTTCCGGACCTTCCACATCTACGACCTGGCCCGCAAGATCGCCGACCGGCTCGGCTCCCTCGCGACCAGCGAGATCCCGAACGGCGCGATGCCCCGGCCCGCCATCCACCAGTGGGTGGTGCAGGACATCCCGGAGGGCGCGGACGAGATCGGGCGCCCCGGCGGCAGCGAGATGGACGGCTACCGGATGCGGGACTTCGCCGTCGGCGAGGTGGCCAACCGGCAGACCTACGGCACCGACCTGCGGCACCGGATCGCCGTCCAATTCGTGCTGCACAAGGGCCAGTTGGTGGCGACCATGCTGGTCGACATCTCGGTGCTGCACAACAACCTGCGGGTCAGCGTGACCGGGCACGCGCTCGGGCCGATCGCCGGGTACTTCACGGCCAAGCCCAAGCCCAAGGAGAAGAGCATCCCCAAGACGGTCCGGTTCTGGGAGGAACAGACCGTCCAGCTCGCCCTGGTGGACAACGACGAGGTGGTCCGGCAGGCGGTGCGCGCCCCGTTCATGCGCATCCCCACCCTGCTGACCTGGCTCGGCGGCTCGATCGGCTTGCCCGAGCCGTTCAGCCTGCGCGCCTCCTGGGCGGACAAGACCTGGCCGAGCCGGTTCAAGTCGGACGACGTCATCCAGGGCGCGACCCCCGTGGTGAACGTGATCCTCGCCGCGACCATGGACTTCCTGGAGGAGCACGACGTCAGCGTCGACCGCTTCACCAACCGGTCCAACATCATGAAGTCCGAGATACAGAGCGCCCGCCCGTACCACGCGGACCGCTACGACGCCGGCTGACCGGCAGCCCGTACGCCGTAGGGCCGGCACCCCGCGCGGGGTGCCGGCCCTACGGCGTCGACGGACGGCTCAGCCCTGCGGCCAGAGGTCGGCCAGCATCTTGCGGGTGTCGGCGAGCAGCTGCGGCAGCACCTTGGTGTGCCCGACCACCGGCATGAAGTTGGTGTCCCCGCCCCAGCGCGGCACCACGTGCTGGTGCAGGTGGGCGGCGATCCCGGCGCCGGCCGCCGCGCCCTGGTTCATCCCGATGTTGAAGCCGTGCGCACCGGCGGCGGCCCGCAGCGCGGTCATCGCGCGCTTGGTGAAATCGGCCAGCTCCGCCGTCTCCGCCTCGTCCAGGTCGGTGTAGTCGGCGACGTGCCGGTACGGGACCACCATCAGGTGGCCGCCGTTGTAGGGGTAGAGGTTGAGCACCGCGAAGACCGCGGCGCCGCGGGCGATGATCAGCCCGTCCTCGTCGCTGAGCTCGGGGATCGAGCAAAACGGGCAGCCGTCGCCGGGGGCCGGCCCGGTGGGCTTGTTCTCACCCTGGATGTACGCCATCCGGTGGGGGGTCCACAGGCGCTGGAAGCCGTCCGGCTCCCCCACGCCCTGCTGCAGTTCCGGCTCGCTCGTCATGCTGATCAGCATAGGCGCCGCAGCCCGCCGGGAAACCAGTGCGGGGCAGACTCCTTCGAGCCCGCCCCGCACCGGATCACACCTTCCGGGTCACACCTGGATCCGGCGCTCCACCGCGTCGACGATCTCGGCGACCGCGTCGGCCACCGGGACGCCGTTCTTCTGCTCGCCGTTGCGGTAGCGGAAGGACACCGCGCCGGCCTCGACGTCGTCGTTGCCCGCGATCAGCATGAAGGGGACCTTCTGCTTCTGCGCGTTGCGGATCTTCTTCTGCATCCGGTCGTCCGAGGCGTCCACCTCGACCCGGATCCCGTGCTTCTTGAGCTCGGCCGCGACCTCGCGCAGGTACGGGATGTGCTCGTCGGTGATCGGGATGCCGACCACGGTGACCGGGGCGAGCCACGGCGGCATGGCGCCGGCGTAGTGCTCCAGCAGCACCGCGAAGAAGCGCTCGATCGAGCCGAACAGCGCCCGGTGGATCATGACCGGCCGCTGGCGGTTGCCGTCCGAGCCCTGGAACTCCAGCTCGAAGCGCTGCGGCAGCTGGAAGTCGACCTGGATGGTCGACATCTGCCAGGTCCGCCCGATCGCGTCCTTGGCCTGCACCGAGATCTTGGGACCGTAGAAGGCGGCGCCGGCCGGGTCGAGAACGAGGTCGAGGCCCTGCTTCTCGGCGGCCGCCCGCAGGGTCTCGGTGGCCTCCTCCCAGTCCTCGTCCGAGCCGATGAACTTCTCCGGATCCTTGGTCGAGAGCTCCAGGTAGAAGTCGTTCAGCCCGTAGTCGCGCAGCAGGTTCAGCACGAAGGTGAGCAGCGAGTCCAGCTCGTCGGCCATCTGCTCGCGGGTGCAGTAGATGTGCGCGTCGTCCTGGGTGAAGCCGCGGGCCCGGGTCAGCCCGTGCACGACGCCCGACTTCTCGTACCGGTACACGGTGCCGAACTCGAAGAGCCGCAGCGGCAGTTCGCGGTACGACCGGCCGCGCGAGCGGTAGATCAGGTTGTGCATCGGGCAGTTCATCGGCTTGAGGTAGTAGTCCGTCTCGCCGTCGAGCTTCATGGGCGGGTACATGCCGTCGGCGTACCAGTCCAGGTGGCCGGAGAGCTCGAACAGGGTGCCCTTGGTGGCGTGCGGCGAGTAGACGAACTCGTAGCCGGACTCCTCGTGGCGCTTGCGCGAGTAGTCCTCCATCACCCGGCGCATCACTCCGCCCCTGGGGTGGAAGACCGCGAGGCCGGAGCCGATCTCCTCCGGGATGGAGAAGAGGTCGAGCTCGCTGCCGAGCTTGCGGTGGTCGCGCTTGGCGGCCTCCTCCAGGAACTCCAGGTGCGCCTTCAGCTCGTCCTTGGTCGGCCAGGCGGTCCCGTAGAGGCGCTGGAGCTGGGGGTTCTTCTCGCTGCCGCGCCAGTAGGCGGCGGCCGAGCGCATCAGCTTGAAGGCCGGGATGTTGCGGGTGGACGGCAGGTGCGGGCCACGGCACAGGTCGCCCCAGCACACGTCGCCGGTCTTGGCGTCCAGGTTGTCGTAGATGGTCAGCTCGCCGGCGCCGACCTCGACCGAGGCGCCGTCCTCGACCGAGGCGCTGCCCTTGAGGCCGATCAGCTCCAGCTTGAACGGCTCGGCGGCCAGCTCCTCGCGGGCGGCCTCGTCGGTGACCACCCGGCGGGAGAACTTCTGCCCGCGCTTGATGATCTCCTGCATCTTCTTCTCGATGGCCTTGAGGTCATCGGGGTGGAACGGCTTCTCGACGTCGAAGTCGTAGTAGAAGCCGTCCTTGATCGGCGGGCCGATGCCGAGCTTGGCCTCCGGGAAGAGCTCCTGCACGGCCTGCGCCATCACGTGCGCGGTCGAGTGCCGCAGGATGTCCAGGCCGTCCTTGCTGCCGATCGCGACCGGCTCGACCTCGTCGCCCTCGCCCACCTGGTAGGCGAGGTCCTTCAGCGCGCCACCGACCCGGGCGGCGATGATCGAGCGGTCGTCGGCGAAGAGGTCGGCGGCGGTGGTGCCCGTGGTCACCACGCGCTCTTCCCGATCGGGTTCGCGGTTGATGATGATCCGGGCGTCGGTCACCGGTCTCTCCTGACATCTGTCTGCCACAGCACTCTGCTGCGCACCCCCGATGGTACCGAGCCGTGACCGGCCGCCGCGCACCGATATCACCCCGCCGCCCCGGTGAGCACTCCCTCACCCTCCGTGAGGCGCCGCCGCCCGGCCGCGCCACGCCGACCCTGGATTGAGTGGGCGTCAACTGCGGTATCACCTCTGCGTAACGCCGCTGGGCGCGGCGCGCCGCTGGTCCTCGGCGGCGCGCGGCGCCCCGCCCGGTGGCACCGTGAGGGGCAGTCATGCAGCAGTCAGGGCACTGGTACGAAGGTCCGCTCGCCTCGTTCGACACCGAGACCACCGGCGTGGACGTCGAGTCCGACCGGATCGTCTCCGCCGCCCTGGTCCGCCAAGGCGCCCCCGGCCTGCCCGTGCGCACGGTGCAGTGGCTGGCCGACCCGGGCGTCCCGATCCCCGACGGCGCCCGCGCGGTGCACGGCATCAGCGACGAGCACGTCCGCAGCCACGGCCGCCCGGCCCGGGCCGTGGTGGGCGAGATCGCCCGCGCGCTGGCCGAACAGGCCGCCGCCGGCGTCCCGGTGGTGGTGATGAACGCGCCGTACGACCTGACCCTGCTCGACCGCGAGCTGCGCCGGCACCACGGCGGCACGCTGGCCGGCGCACTGGCCGGCGGCGAACTCCTGGTGCTGGACCCGTGGGTGCTGGACAAGCACGTGGACCGCTACCGCAAGGGCCGCCGCACCCTGACCGACCTGTGTGCCCACTACGACGTCAGCCTGGTCGGCGCGCACGACGCGGCCGCCGACGCCCGCGCCGCCCTCGACCTGGTCCGCGCGCTCGGCTCCCGCTTCCCCGAGCGGATAGGCACGCTGGCCCCGCCCGAGCTGCACCTGCGCCAGGCGGTCTGGCACGCGGCCCAGGCCCGCGGGCTCCAGCGCTGGTTCGACCGCTCGGGCACCCCGGAACAGGTGGACTTCGCCTGGCCGTTGCGGCCGGCCCGGTGCGCCTGCGGCCGCCGGCTCAGCGCCGAGCACCGGTGCGACCTGGCGGCCTGACCGGTCCGGGCCGCCGGTCGAACCACCCGTAACGACAGTCAGGCCCCGACCAACTGGTGGTCGGGGCCTGACTGCTGTGCTCGGTGGGCGATACTGGGATCGAACCAGTGACCCCTTCGGTGTGAACGAAGTGCTCTCCCGCTGAGCTAATCGCCCGGGCAACGAGAAGAAGACTAGCACTACTTGGCCGCAGGTCTCCAACCGCTTCCGCCGGCTCCGGCCGACGCTCCCACAGATCCCCACACGCAGCTGCCCGGTGAATAGGCATCAGGAGATGTCGGATATCGGAAAACACGGAGGGCCCCGGCCAAAGAATGGCCGGGGCCCTCCGTCTTGCTCTGCATTCCGGTGGGCGATACTGGGATCGAACCAGTGACCCCTTCGGTGTGAACGAAGTGCTCTCCCGCTGAGCTAATCGCCCGGGTGCAGGGAAAACATTACCCCATCTGCGGGGGTGCTCCGAACACGCCCGCACCCCGTCCGGTCACCACGGCATCGCCAGGCCGTAACGCCACAGGTACCAGCCGGCCGCCGCGGCGATCAGCACGACGACGGCAGCCGTGATCGCCAGGTTGCGCCGGCGGACCGCCGGGTCCATGGCACGGTGTGCCGCCTCGGCAACCTTGCGCCTGGTCCAGCTCAGCACCCGCTGGGCCCAGGTGAACTCGGTCGCCCACACGCCCATGCCCAGGAAGATGACCACCCAGCCCGGTCCGGGCAGCGGGAGCAACAGGACGCCGGCGCCGACCACCGCCAGACCGGCCACGAAGATCATCACCCGCCAGGCCCGGTGCAGCGCCGGCGAGCGCCGGACGAACGCCGGCGCCCTCGATCCGGCGGGCCGCCCGGCACCGTCCTCCACCGCGGTCCCGGCCACCGTCGCCACCCGTTCCTTGTCGCTTCGCACAGACATGCCGCGAAAAGTACCCGAGTTCCGGGCCGGACGGGGCCGGGCGGCCCGGCCGGGCCGATTCCGCAATGCGCCGGAAGGGGTACGACTCGCACCTGAATCAGGACAGACGGGTTTACACCGGGCTTAGAGGTGGGATGGTCCGTTCGCCGACGTGCGATTCCCCGAGCGCACACTGAGCGAAAGGCCCTGGCGCTTATGAACACCACGGTCAGCTGCGAGCTGCACCTGCGCCTCATCGTGTCCAGCGAGTCCTCACTGCCCGTCCCCGCGGGCCTGCGCTACGACACCGCCGACCCCTATGCCGTGCACGCGACGTTCCACACCGGTGCCGACGAGACCGTTGAGTGGGTGTTCGCCCGTGACCTCCTCGCGGAGGGGCTGCACCGACCCACCGGCACCGGCGACGTGCGGGTGTGGCCCTCGCGCAGTCATGGACAGGGGGTGGTCTGCATCGCCCTCAGTTCTCCGGAAGGAGAAGCCCTGCTGGAGGCCCCGGCTCGTGCACTGGAGTCTTTTCTCAAGCGCACCGACGCCGCCGTGCCGCCCGGCACCGAACACCGTCACTTCGACCTGGACCGGGAGCTGTCCCACATCCTCGCCGAGAGCTGATCCCGATCGAGGTGCCCGCCGCCCGCGAGCGGCGGGGTGATCCTCAGCGCGTCCGTCCAACTCGGGGGCACGGACGCTGACCCGGCCGCCGCGCGCGGTCCGGGGCCGGCCCAGAGCGAGGAACATGATCCGCAACGCAGCATCGAACACCCAGTACGGCACACACCTGCGGCGCGGCCGCCACCCCTGACCGGGTGGGGGTCGCGTCGCAGGCGTCCGCGCACCGCCACAGGGCCGGCGGGATGTCGCGTACGCGCCTGTTCACCGCCGGGTGACGGCGGCTGCCGGTAGAGTCACGGGTGATGACCGACGCGGGTGGCACCTGGCCCCCGCCGCGTGAGGAGCCCCCACGTGCTGATCACCCATGACACCGAGTGCGCCCTGAGCATTCTGGTCGAGCTGCTCAACACCGCGCCCGAAGCGTGCGGCGCCGAGCAACTGCCCGATGTCGCGGCGCTGTCCGGATTCGTGGTGGGGCAGGAGATCAGCGAGATCGACTCCCTGACCCCGGCCGACCTGGCAGCGGTGCAGGCGCTGCGCGGCCAGCTGCGCGCGGTGTTCTCCGCCGGGACCACCGAGCAGGCCGCCGAGCTGGTCAACGCGCTGGTGGCGGCCGCCGGCACCACCCCGCGGCTGACCAACCACGACCACCACGGCTGGCACATCCACTACTTCGCCCCGCACGCCGCGATCGGCGACCACCTCGCGGCCGAGCTCGGCATGGCGCTGGCGTTCATCGTGATGGCGGGCGAGCGCGAGCGGCTGCGCCGCTGCGAGGCGCCGGACTGCGCCCGGGTCTTCGTGGACCTCTCCCGCAACCGCTCCCGCCGCTACTGCGACAGCCGGACCTGCGGCAACCGGCTGCACGTGGCCGCCTACCGGGCCCGGCAGCGCTCGGCGGAGGCGCTCTCCGCGGGCTGATCCGCCCGGCCCCGGTCGGCGCCGCCCCCGGATGGGAGACTGGGAGGCATGACCGACGCTTCCCTCCCCCGCCTCGAGCTCTGGTGCGACCTCCAGTGCCCGGACTGCCGTACCGCCCTCGACGACGTCCGGGCGCTGCGCGCGAGCTACGGCGACGCTCTCGTGATCGAGCTGCGGCACTTCCCGCTGGAGAAGAACAAGTACGGGTACCCGGCGGCCGAGGCCGCCCAGGAAGCCTTCGACCAGGGGCGGGGCTGGGAGTACGTCGAGGCGGTGCTGGGCCGGGTCGAGGAGCTGGCCCGGGACGGCCAGAAGTTCCTGGTGGCGGTCGCCGAGGAGCTCGGGCTGGACTCCGAGGAGCTGGACCTGGCGCTGATCGACGGGCGGCACATGCTGCTGGTCGACGCCGACCAGGCCGAGGGCAAGGCGATCGGCGTCAGCGGCACCCCGACCTATGTGATCGCCGGGCAGCGGCTGGACGGCGGCAAGAGCCAGGACGGGCTGCGCGAGCGCATCGTCGAGCTGATCGAGCAGCACCGGGCCGGCTGAGCGGGCACTCGGTACAGCTGCTTGCTCAGTACAGCTGTTTGCCGAGCACCCGCAGGGTGACCCGGTAGCCCAGCGAGCGGTACAGCCCGGTGGCCACCTCGTTGTGGCTGAACACGTTGAGCCCGAGGTGGTGGACGCCCGCGGCGAGGCACTCGTGCTCGGCGAGCAGCATCAGGCTGCGGCCGTGCCCGGCGCCGCGGCGCGCCTCGGGGACCTGGACCACCATGACCCAGGCGAGCGGGCTGCCGTCCGGGACGGTGGACTGTCTCAGTGCCAGCCACAGGCTGCCGAGCACGGCGCCGCCGTCGTCGCGCAGCTGCCGCAGGGCGACTCCTTCGGTGGCCTCGCGCTGCGGCAGGACGTGCTGGTGGTCGGCGTCCGCCTTGGCCCGGGCCTGCGCTCCGGTGAGGCCCGAGCCGAGCAGGTCGGCGAGGTAGCCGGCCTCCGACTCGGCCAGCCACCCGTCGTACTCGGCCGGGCCGATCCGATGCACCGTCAGGCCGCCCGGCAGCGGTGGCGGGCTGCCGAGCGGCTTGGCCATGTTGCGCATCCGCTCGGTGTAGCCGAGCACTCGGGCCAGGGCCAGGGCGCCGGTGGCCTCGGCCGGCACCGCGACGTCGAGCCGGGTGCAGCCCCAGCCGCGCAGGACCTCCTCGGCGGCCAGCGCGCCGATGGTGGCCCGGCCGCGGCGGCGGCCCTCGGTGACCTCCAGCTCGGAGATCTCGCCCCACCACTGCGAGCCCCGGGGCAGCGCGGTGGTGCGCAGGCCGCCGACCGGCCGGCCGTTGACGCAGATCTGCCAGCGTCGGCTGCGGCCGCCGCCGGGCCAGGAGTGCTCGGCGCCCTCGGGGCGCAGGGTGGTGGTCATGAGGGCTCCCTTCCCGGCGGGAGCCGGGTTCTACCCCGCGCGGGCAGGACCGGCCGGGGCGGTCCGGGCCGGCTCAGGGGTCGAGGTCGTCCGCGCTGCGCTCGGCGAACTGGGCCATCGCCTTGAGGGTGACCGGTCCGGGGGCGGGGAGCTCGCGGCCGTCGATCCGGCCGACCGCCTGGACGTCGCGCAGGGTGGAGGTGAGGAAGACCTCCTCGGCGTCGAGGAGCGCCTCGAAGGGGAGGTCGCGCTCCTGGGCGCCGGTCCAGTCGACGGTGAGCTGCCGGGTGATGCCGGCCAGGCAACCGGAGGCGAGGGTCGGGGTGACCAGGTGCCCGTCGAGGACCAGGAAGACGTTGGAGCCGGTGCCCTCGCAGAGCAGGCCGGCGGTGTTGGCGAACAGCGCCTCGGAGGCGCCTTCGCGGTGGGCGGCGGCGAGGGCGACCACGTTCTCGGCGTAGGAGGTGGTCTTCAGGCCGGCGACGGCGCTGTGCTCGTTGCGGCGCCAGGGGACGGTGACCACGGCCGTGGTGTCGGGACGGGGCTTGGCGGTGCCGAGGGCGGCGACCAGGCTCGGCGGCTGGTCGCCGCGCTCGGAGCCGAGCGGGCAGACGCCGCCGGTGTAGGTGATCCGGAGCCGGCCGAGCGGCATCGGGTTGGCCCGCAGCACCTGCTCGCAGGCCTCGCGGACCTCCGCGTGGTCGGGGTCGGGCAGCCCGAGGCCCCGGGCGGAGCGGGTCAGCCGGTCGAGGTGGCGGGTGAGGGCGAAGGCGCGGCCGTCGACCGTCTTCACGGTTTCGAACACGCCGTCGCCGACGGTCAGTCCGTGGTCGAGCACGGACAGGGCGGCACGGTCGCCGTCCGCCAGGGATCCGTTGAC
Source organism: Kitasatospora sp. NPDC094015 (assembly GCF_040304075.1). Lineage (NCBI taxonomy): Bacteria > Bacillati > Actinomycetota > Actinomycetes > Kitasatosporales > Streptomycetaceae > Kitasatospora > Kitasatospora sp. NPDC094015. Next base: position 180,764 of record NZ_JBEOUL010000007.1, on the reverse strand, counting down.
CCAGATCTTCATCGGGCACCGCTCCTCGGGGTGGGATCAGAACAGGTGGGTGCCCGACGCTATCGCGACCAGGCGGGCGGCCTTGAGTTCGGTCTCGTCCCATTCGCGTTCCGGGTCCGAGCCCCAGGTGATGCCGGCGCCGGTGCCGAACCGCAGCACCGGGCGGCCGGCGGTCCGGTCGATCCAGAAGGTGCGGATGCCGACGGCGAGTTCGGCCCGGCCACGGTCCGCGTCGACCCAGCCGATCGCGCCGCAGTACGGGCCGCGCGGGGCGGTCTCCAGCTCCTCGATGATCCGCAGCGCGCTGGACTTGGGGGCGCCGGTGACCGAGCCGGGCGGGAAGGTGTCCGCCAGCAGCTCGGGCCAGCCGGCGCCGTCGCGCAGGGTGCCCTGGACGGTGGAGACCAGGTGGACCAGGCCGGGGTGCTTCTCGACCACGCACAGGTCCGGGACGGTGATGCTGCCCGTCCCGCAGACCCGCCCGAGGTCGTTGCGGACCAGGTCGACGATCATCACGTTCTCGGCGTGGTCCTTGTCCAGCAGGTCGGCCTCGGTCCGGCCGGTGCCCTTGATCGGCCCCGAGGACACGGTGGCGCCCTGCCGGCGCAGGTAGAGCTCGGGCGAGGCGGTGGCGATCTCCACGCCGTGCTCGGGGAGGCGAATCGTTCCTGCGTAGGGCGCGGGGTTGCCGTGGGCGAGCAGGGCGGTCAGGGCGTCGACGTCGGAGCGGGCCGGGTCCGGCAGCGGCGCGGACAGCACCCGGCAGAGGTTGGCCTGGTAGACCTCGCCGGCCGCGATGTGCTCCCGGATGCGGCGGACGCCGGCGGTATAGGCGGCGCGGTCGAGCGAGCTGTGCCAGCTGTCGGGGCTCGGCCCGAGCCAGCCGCCCCGGGCCGCCGCGCCACCGGGCGGGGTCGGGTCGGGGCGCAGCTCGTCGAAGCGGGCGCAGACCAGCCGGCCCTCGAAGTCGTGGGCGACCGCCCAGAAGCCGGCGGAGTCCAGCGCGGCCGGGTCCGAGGTGACCTCGCGCAGACCGGTCGCGAGGAGCCCGCCGAAGCGGGCCATCGGCTGGTCGGGGCTGAGGGGGGTGGTGCGGCCGGACACGGTTCTCCTGCGCGGATATCGGTACTGCTGGCCCGGGTGCGGGCGCGCGGACCGGGGTGGCCCCGGTGCCTGAAGTGTAGGTCGGCGTCCCCCGGGGCGCGGCGCCTCCACGTGCCGCTACGGCTGACGAACCGCCACCTTGCGGCCACCCCCGCGCCACGCTGCGGGAACGGATTTTTAGCTGGCCCGGGAATCCGCTAGAGTTCAACACGTCGCCGGGACGCGGAACCGAGGAAACACGGGGAAGCAGCCGGGAGACAGGCGGACGTGGCTCAGTTGGTAGAGCATCACCTTGCCAAGGTGAGGGTCGCGAGTTCGAATCTCGTCGTCCGCTCGATGGGGAACAGGGTAAGATCGTTCTTCAGAAGTTGCCTGGTGGAGTGGCCGAGAGGCGAGGCAACGGCCTGCAAAGCCGTGTACACGGGTTCAAATCCCGTCTCCACCTCCAAGAGGTGTCCCCGGTTCGCCGGGGCCCTCCCCGCGCGATTAGCTCAGCGGGAGAGCACTACCTTGACACGGTAGGGGTCACTGGTTCAATCCCAGTATCGCGCACTCGGATCCACCGGGGTCAGCCCCGGGACGGCACATCAGTGCTGGTCGAGCGCGATTAGCTCAGCGGGAGAGCACTACCTTGACACGGTAGGGGTCACTGGTTCAATCCCAGTATCGCGCACTCGGATCCAACCGGGGTCAGCCCCAGGTCGGCGCGTCAGTGCTGGTCGAGCGCGATTAGCTCAGCGGGAGAGCACTACCTTGACACGGTAGGGGTCACTGGTTCAATCCCAGTATCGCGCACTCGGATTCGTAGGATCCGCAACAGCATGACCGTGGCTGTGACATCGGTCGAGCGCGATTAGCTCAGCGGGAGAGCACTACCTTGACACGGTAGGGGTCACTGGTTCAATCCCAGTATCGCGCACCGCAGCAGAGAGCCGAGGCCTTCCGGGCCTCGGCTCTCTGCGTTCGCCGTGATCTCTGCGTTCTCCGCTGACGGCTGACTGCGGACATGCGTGTCGCCGGGTACGGCACTGCCCTCACCGACAGTCCGTACCCGGCAACCACGCTCCGGGGTCGCTCCGTTACCACCGCTGTGCTCCTGCTACCCGCATCGCCCGTCCAGTGCCCCGCGGGTGGGAGCGGCGCGGTGCGCGAGCCCCGGCCGACACCGATCTCCCCCGAGATCAGCGCCCGATCAGATCGGCGACCGCCCTCGTCTGGGTCACCAGTTGGTCCCACCCGCCGAACAGCACCAGGAGCAGGACCGCGCAGGGGACGGCGATGGCGAGGGCCACCGCCGGGTGCCTGGTGTCGGCCCCGGCGTGCGAGGCGGCGGCCCGGTGGCGGCGGCCGGCTCCGTTGAGCTGCATGGCCATGGTCTCTGCTCCTGCCGTCCTGCTCGGACCGGTTGGTCCCGTACGGCCTGTCCGGACGGGGTGGGAAGTGGGCGCGGCGGTGGATTCTCGGGGGACGAGGTGATCCGCCCGCCGCTGTAGACAAAGGTATGCGGCGGGTGGGGTGGGGGTCGTCATGCCCGCGTACCGTCCACGGGCCTCCGGGAGGATGACCCGGGGACGCGCCGCGTACTACTGGAGGCGGAGACCGGGTCGATCGGATCCCCGAGGGAACCCTGAGTCCGGCCCCGAGACGGGGCCGGCCGGTGGGGGCCCGACGGCATCCGGGAGCGGGTGCGGCAGCGTCCGGGTGCGGGCGGGCGGCGTGCGGGCCGGAGCAGGGTCGGGTACGGAGGAGCCGTGTGTCCGACAATCCGACCGGGCCCCGGGGTGTTGCGTATCAGCACACCGCATCGGGCAGTCCGTAAGCTGTGGGCCGACAGGATCTGACGATCCCCCATCCGACAGGGGATCACCCCACGGGCTGACGGGAACGAGCATGGCGATGATGCGGCTGCGGCGTGAGGACCCCCGCATCGTCGGCCCCTACCGACTGCACCGGCGGCTCGGGGCCGGCGGGATGGGCGTGGTCTACCTGGGCTCCGACCGCAAGGGGCAGCGGGTCGCGCTCAAGCTGATCCGGGCCGAGCTGGCCGAGGACGCCGAGTTCCGCACCCGGTTCGCCCGGGAGATCGCCGCCGCCTCGCGGATCCGGGGCGGCTGCACGGCGCGCGTGGTCGGCTCGGACATCGAGACCGAGCGCCCGTGGCTGGCGACCGCGTACGTACCCGGCCCCTCGCTGTACAAGCGGGTGGGCGACGAGGGGCCGCTGCCCTGGCCGGAGGCGGCCCGGATCGGCGCGGCGCTGGCCGACGGCCTGGTCAAGGTGCACGAGGCGGGGGTGGTCCACCGCGACCTGAAGCCGTCCAACATCCTGCTCTCCCCCAAGGGCCCGCGGATCATCGACTTCGGGATCGCCTGGTCGCGCGGTGCCAGCACGCTGACCCACGTCGGCACGGCCGTCGGCTCCCCCGGCTTCCTGGCGCCCGAGCAGGTGCGGGGCGCGGCGGTGACCCCGGCCACGGACGTCTTCGCGTTCGGCGCGACCCTGGCGTTCGCGCTCACCGGTGACACCCCCTTCGGCTCCGGGGCCTCCTCCGAGGTGATGCTCTACCGGGTGGTGCACGAGGAGCCCGAGCTGTCCGGGGTGCCGGCGCCGCTCGCCCCCCTGGTCCGGGCCTGCCTGGCCAAGGAGCCGGCCGAGCGGCCCCCCGCCGCCGCGCTGCACGAGCGGCTGAGCGAGCTGGCGGCCCGCGGGACGGCGGCGGGGACCGGCCGGGGCCGGGCCACCGTGCCGCCGCCCGCCGCGGCGGCCGCACCGGCACGCCCGGTGGCGGCGGCGCCGGGCGTACCCGCCGACCGCCCGGTCCGGCGCCGACCGGCGCAGCCCGCGACGGCTCCGATGCCGCGCCCGGACCACCACACCACGCACCCCCGCGAGCACGCCCGTGAGCACCCTCGCGAACACGGGCGCGAGCACGGACGCGAGCGCCAGCCGACGCCGGCGCCCGGTCGTCCGCCGGCCCAGCGCGACCGCCAGCACACCCCGCCGCCCGGTCGGCCGGTCGGCGCCCGCCGGCGGCTGCTGCGCCAGCGGGTGATCGTCTTCGTCACGGTCACGGTCGGCGTCGCGCTGGCGATCGCGGCCGCCCAGGGGTGCGAGAACCGCGGCAACCAGGGCCTGCCCCAGCAGCCGCCCGGCGTGTCCGGCACGCCGCAGGCCGACCAGCCCGCCCCGCTGTCGATCGACGGCGCCGGGGCGGCCGCGCCGCTGGCCACCGCCGCCCGCAGCGGCGGCGAGGCCGGGCTCGCCCCGGCCACCGGGCAGGTGCCGAACGGCGACTGGCCGAACCGCTCGTACACCGATCCGGCCGGGGGTCGGCCGATCCGGCTGAAGGACGGGCGCAGCGGCGGCGAGGGCGCGCAGACCGTGCTCACCACCGTGCTGGCGGCCCGCTACCGGGACGCGCCGGCGGCCGTGGTGGTGCTGCGGCGTTCGGAGGGGTCGGTCCCGGCCGATCTGGTGCAGCTGTTCGGCTTCAACGGTGACCAGCCCGTGCTGGTGGCCGCCAAGGCCTCGGCGGCGGACCCGCAGGCGGGGGCCGTCTGGCGGATCGAGAACGGGGCGCTGCTGCGGGAGGAGCGGGTGCCGCAGACGGGCGCGGTGTCCACCACGCGGTACACCGTGCGGACCGACGGCAGCCTGGAGGAGTCGTGGCCGGGGGCGGGGGTCTCCGGCGGGGTGAGCGGCCGGGCGGCGCCCTGAGCCGGGGCGGGTGCGGGGCCCCCGCCCCGGCCGACCGCCGGGCGTCCGGGCGGTGTCAGCCTGCGGTGACGGCGTAGAAGGCGACGGCGGCGGCCGCGCCCACGTTGAGCGAGTCGATGCCGTGGGCCATCGGGATCCGGACGGCGCGGTCGGCGGCGGCCAGCGCGTGCCGGGTCAGGCCGTCGCCCTCGGCGCCGAGCATCAGGGCGGCCCGTTCCAGGCGGTGCGGGGCCGCCCCGGCGAGGTCCACCGCGTGGTCCGCCGGGGTGAGGGCGAGCAGCTGGAAGCCGGCCGCGCGGACCGCGTCCAGGGCGGCGGGCCAGGGGTCGAGCCGGGCGTACGGGACGGCGAAGACCGCACCCATCGAGGTCTTGACGGCGCGCCGGTAGAGCGGGTCGGCGCAGTCCGGGGAGAGCAGCACCGCGTCCATGCCGAGGGCGGCGGCGCTGCGGAAGATGGCGCCGAGGTTGGTGTGGTCGACCAGGCCCTCCAGGACCGCGACGCGGCGGGCGCCGGCCAGGATCTCGGCGGCCTCGGGCAGCGGCTTGCGTTCCATCGAGGCGAGCGCGCCGCGGTGCACGTGGTAGCCGGTGACCTGTTCGGCGAGGGCCGGTTCGACCAGGTGGACCGGGGCCTCGGCGGCCTCGATCACATCGGCCATCACGCCCAGCCACTTGGCGGTGAGCAGCATCGACCGCATCCGGTAGCCGGCGTCCAGCGCCCGGCGGATGACCTTCTCCCCCTCGGCGATGAACAGGCCCTCGGCGGGCTCGCGGCGGCGCCGCAGCTCGACGTCGGTCAGGCCGGTGTAGTCGGCGAGGCGGGGGTCGGCGGGATCGGTGACGGTACTCGGTTCGGACACGGGCCCGATCCTGCCCGGCGAGTGGGTGCGCAGGCAAACCCGGCCCGGGGCGCCCGGTGTGCGGGGCGCCCCGGGCCGGGTCAGCGGGTCCGGGTCAGCGGGTCCGGGTCAGGGGGCCAGGACGTTGACGACCTCGCCGATCACGATGACGGCCGGCGGCCGGATCTGCTCGGCGGCCACGGTCGCGGCGACCGTGGCGAGGGTGGCGTCCACCCGGCGCTGGGCCGCGGTGGTGCCCTCCTGGACCACGGCGACGGGGGTGTCGGCCGGGCGGCCGGCCTCGATCAGCCGGGCGGCGATCGCGCCGATCTTGTCGACGGCCATCAGCAGCACCAGGGTCCCGGTCATCCGGGCCGCGGCCTCCCAGTTGACCAGCGAGCGCGGGTCGCCCGGGCCGACGTGGCCGGAGATGACGGTGAACTCGTGGGTCATCCCGCGGTGCGTGACCGGGATGCCGACGGCCGACGGGACGCTGATCGAGCTGGAGATGCCGGGCACGACGGTGACCGGCAGCCCGGCCTCGACGCAGGCCAGCAGCTCCTCGCCGCCCCGCCCGAAGACGTACGGGTCGCCGCCCTTGAGGCGGACCACGAACTTGCCGGCCTTGGCGTGCTCGACCAGGGTCCGGTTGATCGCCTCCTGGGCCATGAAGCGGCCGTACGGGATCTTGGAGGCGTCGATCACCTCGACGTGCGGGGGGAGTTCGGCGAGCAGCTCGCGGGGGGCCAGGCGGTCGGCGACCACCACGTCCGCGTCGGCGAGCAGCCGGCGGCCGCGGACGGTGATCAGGTCCGGGTCGCCGGGGCCGCCGCCGACCAGGGCGACGCCGGGGGTGCGGTCGCGGTACTGGCGGGCGGTCAGCGAGCCGTCCCGCAGGGCGTCCACCACGGCGTCGCGCAGTCCGGCGGAGTGCCGGGGGTCGCCGGTGAGCACGGCCACGGTGGCGCCGCCGTCCCGCCCGCTGGCCGGGGTCCAGGCGGAGGAGGCCGCCGCGTCGTCGCTGCGGGCGCAGAACACCCGGAGCCGTTCGGCCTCCTCGGAGACGGCCGCGTTGACCTCCGGGTCGTCGGTGGCGACCAGGACGTACCAGGCGGCGGTCAGGTCGCCGTCGGCGTAGCCGCGGCGGTGCCAGGTGAGCTCGCCGGCCTCGGCCATGGCGTGCACGGCGGGCGTGGTGGCCGGGGAGATCAGCTGGATGTCCGCGCCCGCGGCAATCAGCGCGGGCAGCCGGCGCTGGGCGACCTGGCCGCCGCCGACCACGACCACGCGCCGGCCGGCGAGCAGCAGGCCGACGGGGTACGGGGTCAGGCCCTCGGTACTGGGGTGCGGGTTGGGCGCGGTCATCGGCAGTGCTCCAGGTGGGGGTTGGGGACGGGCGTACAGCTGCGCCCCGTACCGGCGCGCCCTCGGGCCGGTACGGGGACTGGCTGAAGGATCAGCCCTTCTCGGTGACTCCGGCGGAGTCGAAGGTGGCTACATCGTGCATCGCCCGGGCGGCACTCTGCACCAGCGGCAGGGCCAGCAGTGCGCCCGTGCCCTCGCCGAGCCGCAGGTCGAGGTCGATCAGCGGACGCAGCCCGATCTTGGCGAGCGCGGCCTGGTGGCCGGGCTCGGCGGAGCGGTGGCCGGCGATGCAGGCGGCCAGCACCTCGGGGGCGATGGCCTTGGCGGCCAGTGCGGCGGAGCCGGCGATCACCCCGTCGAGGATGACCGGGGTGCGCAGCGAGGCGGCGCCGAGCAGGAAGCCGGCGATCGCCGCGTGCTCCAGGCCGCCGACGGCGGCGAGGACGCCGATCGGGTCGGCCGGGTCCGGCTGGTGCAGGGCGAGCGCCCGGCGCACCACCTCGACCTTGCGGTGGTGGGTCTCGTCGTCGATCCCCGTGCCGCGGCCGGTGACCTCGGCCGGGTCGGTGCCCGTGAAGACCGAGATCAGCGCGGCGGAGGCGGTGGTGTTGGCGATGCCCATGTCGCCGGTGATCAGCACCTTGTTGCCGGCCGCGACCAGGTCGCGGGCGGTCTCGATGCCGACCTCCAGGGCCTTGAGGGCCTCGTCCCTGGTCATCGCCGGGCCCTGGGTCATGTCGTCGGTGCCCGGCTTGACCTTGCGCGGCAGCAGACCGGTGGACCGGCCCTGCTGGACCGGCTCGGGCAGCTCGGCCTTGACCCCGACGTCGACCACGCAGACCTCGGCCCCGACCTGGGCGGCGAAGGCGTTGACGACCGCTCCCCCGGCCAGGAAGTTGGCCACCATCTGGCCGGTGACCTCCTGCGGCCAGGGGGTGACGCCCTGGGCGTGCACGCCGTGGTCCCCGGCGAAGATCGCCACGCAGGCGGGCTCCGGGATCGGCGGCGGGCACTTGCGGGACAGGCCGCACAGCTGGGCGGCGATTATCTCCAGCAGGCCGAGCGAGCCGGCCGGCTTGGTCATCCGCTTCTGGCGGTCCCAGGCCTCGCCGAGGAACTTGGCGTCCAGCGGCCGGATCCCGCGCAGGGTCTCGGAGAGCAGACTGTGCGGCTCCTCGCCGGGCAGCGCGCGGTTGCCGTACTGCTCCTCGTGCACGACCCAGGCCAGCGGGCGCTTCCGGGCCCAGCCCTGCTGCTGGAGCTCGGGCTCGTCCGGGAAGGCGTCGACGTAGCCGACGCAGAGGTAGGCGACCACGTCGAGGTGCTCGGGCAGGCCGAGCTCGCGGATCATCTCCTCCTCGTCGAAGAAGCTCACCCAGCCGACGCCGAGGCCCTCGGCGCGGGCGGCCAGCCAGAGGTTCTCGACGGCCAGCGCGGCCGAGTACGGGGCCATCTGCGGCTGGGTGTGCCGGCCGAGGGTGTGGCGGCCGCCGCGGGTGCGGTCGGCGGTGACCACGATGTTGACCGGGGTCTCGAGGATGGCCTCGATCTTGATTTCCTTGAACTGCTTGGCCCGGGCCTTGGGCAGCGAGTCCGCGTACGCCTCGCGCTGGCGCTCCGCGAGCGCGTGCATCTTCTGCCGGGTCTTCGAGGACCGGATGACCACGAAGTCCCAGGGCTGGGAGTAGCCGACGCTGGGCGCGGTGTGGGCCGCCTCCAGCACGCGGATCAGCACCTCGTGCGGGATCGGGTCCGGGCGGAAGCCGTTGCGGATGTCGCGGCGCTCGCGGATCACCTGGTGGACGGCGTCGCGGCCGGCCTCGTCGTAGCCGGGGGCGGCGGGCGGGCGCTCGACGGCGACCGGCTCGGGCTGGACGGCTTCGGGCTCGACGGCTTCGGGCTCGGTGGGTGCGGGCTCCGCGGCTTCGGGCGCGGCGGGGGCGGGCTCGACGGCTTCGGGGCCGGCGGCTTCGGTCGCAGCGGTCGGGGGCTGCTCGGTGGGGTCGGCGGCCGGGGCGGGCTCGGCCGGGGCGGGCTCGGCCGGTGCGGGCTCGGCGGGTGCCTCGGCGACGGGCTGCTCGGTGCCGGGCAGCTCCGGGGCGGGCTCGACCGGGTCGGCCGGTGCCGGCTGCTCGGTGACGGCCTCCTCCGGGGCGGGCTGCTCCGCGACGGGCAGCTCGGCTTCGCTGGGCTGCTCCGCGACGGGCAGCTCGGCTTCGGCGGGCTCCTCGGCGGCGGCCTGCGGCTCGTCCTGCGCGGGTGCCGGGTCCGCCTGGGTCTCGGCGTCCACCGGGGGCTCGGCCTGCTCGGGGGTGACCGGCTCGGGGGCGGTCTCGACCACCGGGGCGAGCGGCTCGGTGAGCAGGTCACCCGTGCCGGCCGCGACCGGTGCGGACAGGCCGCCACCCGCCGCCACCGGCTCGACGATCGGCAGGCCGTGCGGCGCCGGGGCGGCGAGGAAGGCCGAGATCCGCCGGTGCTGCCCGGCGGGGGCGGCCGCCTGCGCGGGGATGGCGACGGCCGGCGGTGCCTCCTCGACGGCGGTCCCGACCGCGACGGCTGCCGGCGCGGCGGCCGGCGCCTCGGGCACCGGAACGGCGGCGGGCGCGGGCGCCTCGGCGAAGACCGGCTCCACGAACACGGGCGCGGCCGGGGCGGCCGCCACCACGGGCTGCTGCTCGACCGGCGGTGCCACGGGCTCGGGCTGCGGCGGCACCTCGACGGACGGCGCGGCCGGAGCGTCCGGCACGATCGCCGCCGGCGCGGGCTCGACCACGGGCGCGGGCTCGATCAGGGGCGCGGGCTCCGGCGTGGGCTCGGCGGCGGGCGCCTCCACCGGGGCCGGCACCTCGGCAGCGGGCTGCTCGGCCACGGGCTGCTCGACCGGGGCGGGTTCCGCGACCACCGGCTCGACCGCGACCGGCTCGGCGACGACGGGCGCCACCGGCGGCGGGACGGGGGTTCCGTGCGCCGGCGTACCGCCCAGCGGGCGGACCTGGTACCCCTGCGGGTCGACGGCGCCGGAGGGGCCGCGGTCGGCGAGCGAGCGGACCGGCACGTGGCCGGTCATCAGCGACGGGTCCGGGATCGGCGGCCCGGCGTGCAGCGGGCGCCGGACCGGCTGCGCGGGCTGGACGGGCTGCGCGGGCTGCTGGACCGGCACCGCCTGCGGCGGGGCCACGGCCGCGTCCAGGGGCTGGACCGGGGCCTGGACCGGCGGAACAACCGGTTCTGCGCCGGCCGGGACGGGCTCGGTCGGCTGCGGCTGCGGCTGCGGCACGAGCTGTTCGGCCACGACCGGTACGGCCACGGGCTGTTCGACCACCGGCTGCGCGGGCAACGGCTGCTGGAGCTCCGGCGCGTACACCTCGGCGACCGGCATCGGCGGGTTCAGCGGCGGCCAGGAGGGCTCGACGGGGACCCCGGCGGGCGGCGTGTGCATCGGCAGCGGCTCGGCGACCGTGCGCAGCGGCATGGTCTCGCCCAGCGCGGCGGGCGCCGCGAGCGGCGGGGCCGGGTGCTCCATCACGTTCACGGTCTCCACGGCACCGAGCAGAGGCTCGCCCCAGGAGCCCTGCGGGCCGGGCATCAGGAGCTCGTCCTCCTCCTCGTCCAACTGGTCGAGGAAGGTGTACGCGGGCCGCGGCTCGGCCGCCCAGACCTGGCCGGGCGGCTGCGCGCCGGGCATGCCGGTACCCGCCTGCGGGCCGAGCGGGTCGGCACCGCCGTACGGCTGCTCCGGGACTCCCGCGCTCGGGACGTGGCCGCCATCGGTCATGTCAAAGCTCCTTCCAGGCCGCATCCACGACCTCGGCGGCGCGGCCATGACCGCAGCGCCCAACTCCGCCGGGGCGGGGCCGCGGACGGCCCGCCCCTGCACCTACTGGCGGCCGCCGCGCACACGACGGCCGTCGGCCCCGGCGCGCCGCTCCACCCCGGCGGCGCGGCGGGCCCGGCCGGGCTGGCGCACCATCAGGAACAACGACCGCCCGGGGCAACCGGCACGTCCGCACCGGAACCCCAGGCATTCTTCCGGCCCGGCCTGCATCGCGTCGAATGTACGCAAGATGTGTCGATACAGGTTGCACCGCGTCAAATCGGTACCAACCAGTCCGGATCGGACACGATCCACCGGGTGTTCGCAGCCCGGGGGCCACCCTACCGGCCGGGGCCGACGCTCTCCCGAATCCGTGTCCGGATGCGACGTGGATCACCGTCGGCCGCACCGTACACGGTTTCAGGCGGCCTTGGCCCAGAGGATCAGAGTGTGGTCGGCCGGGCCGAAGGAGGGGCGGTCGTGCTCGGCGCGCGCCGGCGTGAGCGGCGCGGACTGGAGCAGTGCGCCGTCCACCCGGTAGCCGGCCGCCTCGGCGATCCGCCGGAGTTCGCCGGCCTCGGCCAGGTTCGCGGCCACCGCCACCACCCGGTCCGGCCGCCGGGCCACCACGGCCCGGACCAGGTCGGCGCCGCCGGACCCGACCAGGACGGCGTCCGGCTCCGGCAGGCCGCCGAGCGCCTCGGGCCCCTCCCCCTGGACCACCTCGACCTCCGCCGCGTGCCGCCGGGCGGCCAGCACGAGCCGGGCGCAGGCGGCGGGGTCGGGCTGCACCGCGACCGCCGCGGCGCCCAGGCGGGCGGCGTCGACCGCGACCGCGGCGCCGCCGGCGCCGATCGTCCAGACCAGGTCGCCGGGGACCGGGCCGAGCCGGGCCAGGGCCAGCGCGCGGACCTGCGCGGGGAGCTCGGACTCCGCGTCCTCGGCGCCGGGAGCAGCATCCGCCCCCGCGTACGCCGGGGCGGGCAGGGCCCAGCCGTGCTCCGGCGCGGGGAAGCTCACCGGGCGCCCGGCGAGCCACCCGGCCGCCTCTGTCCCGGCGAGGGGCTGGCCGCCGCCGATCACCAGCACCACGCTCGGGTCGCGCCAGTCGCGGTCGGGCACCCGCTCGGAGGTGAGGACGGTGACGTCCTCCTCCGGGGTGCCGAGCGCCTCGCAGACCACGAAGGTCCGGGGCACGCCGTGGAGCATCAGGGCGAGTTCGGCGGGGCCGGCGTCGGCGGTGGTGAGGACCGCGACCTTCGGATTGGCCCGGCAGATGTTGGCGGCGCGGCGCAGCCGGCCGCCGTGCGCGGAGACCACCTGGGCGTCCTCCCAGGCCATCCCGGCCCGGGCGAAGGCGGTGGCGACCGAGGAGACCGCCGGCAGCACCTCGAGTTCCAGCCCGTACTCGGGACGCCGCAGGGTGCGGACCACCCCGAAGAAGCCCGGGTCGCCCTCGGCGACCACCACGGCGCCGCCGCGGTGCTCGGCCAGCCGGTTCGCGGCGTCCGCGATGCTGCCGAGTGCGATGCGTTCGGCGTCCGCCGGTACGGGCAGCGCGTTCAGTTGGTAGGGCGCTCCCGCGACCAGGGTCGCCCCGGCCAGGGCGGAGGCCGCCGCCTCGGTGAGTGGGGTTCCGTCCCACCCGATGACCGTGATCCGGTCAGCCATCTGCGGCTGTTCTCCCTCGTCCGTCCACCCCTCGGGCGGCCTGCCCCGGCGCGCCCCAGGAGAGGCTACCCGGTGTGCTCCGCCCGACGCAGGACCGGGCGCCGCGCGGGCCGGCGGTCAGTCCCGCAGCAGGTGGTGCTGCTCGGCCCAGTCGGGCTGGAGGCCTTCCAGGTCCTCGGGCAGCAGGCTCCAGACGATCAGGTCTGACCTGCTCCCGGCGGCCGTACGGGCCGGCTGGCCGGGGGCGCGGTCGTCCCGGACTATCCAGGCGCTGCGCAGCACGCCCTCGCTGATGCAGCCGGTCTTCTGGGCGACCTGCTGGCCGGCCGTGTTGCCGGCGGCGGTGCGCAGCTCCAGGCGGTGGAAGCCGCGGTCCTCGAACAGCCACTGGGCGACGCCGAGCACGGCCTCCGGGGCGTAGCCCTCGCCGCGGGCCCAGGGGGCGGTGATCCCGGTGAGTTCGGTGGAGCGCAGCCGCCAGTCGGTGTCGCGCAGTTCGACCCGGCCGACCACGCGCTGGGTGAGGTGCTCGGTGACCACGAAGCCGATGCCGCGGCCCTCGGCCCGGCGGGCCGGGGCCAGGCGGCGGATCCACTCCAGCGCGTGCGTCTCGGTGAAGGGTTGCGGGACGGCCGTCCAGGCGTTGACCTGCTCGTCGGCCATCATCGCCACCAGGCTGGGGGCGTCGGCGTCCGCGGGCGGGCGCAGCAGCAGCCGTTCGGTGCTGATGGCGGTCTCGGGGAAGCTCGCTGCCATTGCCGTCTCTCCTCGCCGGGTCGTCGACGCACGGTACGCCGCGCCCCTCCTCGGGCGTGCCAGGGTACCCGCTGTCCCGCGACGGTCCGTCAGGTACGCCGCCGTTGTGACGACGGCTCGTCAGATTCGTCCCCGGCGGCGCCGTCCCCCCTGCATACTGCCCGACCGGGCCCCCGCCGTGGTGCGGCGGGGGCCCGGTCACGGGGCTGGGCGGGCGGCTCAGAAGGCCGGGGTCACCGAGCCCTGGAAGGTGTCGGCGATGTACTTCTTCACCTCGGGCGAGTGCAGCAGCTCGGCCAGCTTCTTGACCCGCGGGTCGGCCTCGTTGCCCTTCTTGACGGCCAGGATGTTGGCGTACGGGTTGCCCTCGGCCTTCTCCAGCAGGATGGCGTCGGTGGCGGGCTTGAGACCGGAGTCGAGGGCGTAGTTGCCGTTGACGACCGCGGCGTCCAGGTCGTCGAGGGCGCGCGGCAGCTGGGCCGCCTCCAGCTCCTTGAACTTGAGGTTCTTCGGGTTGCTCGCGATGTCCTGGACGGTCGCGGCGGTGCCGGCGCCACCCTTGAGGGTGATGAGGTTGTTGTCGGCGAGCAGCTTCAGCGCCCGGCCCTCGTTGGTGGCGTCGTTGGGGACGCCGACCTGGGCGCCGTCCTTGAGGTCGCCGACGGCCTTGGCCTTCTTGGAGTACACGCCGAGCGGCTCCAGGTGCACCGGCTCGACGGAGACGATGCCGGTGCCGTTCTTCTGGTTGAAGTCCTCCAGGTAGGGCACGTGCTGGAAGTAGTTGGCGTCCGCGGAGCCGTCCTGAACGGCCGTGTTCGGGGTGACGTAGTCGCTGACCACCTTGATGTCCAGCTTCAGGCCCGCCTTCTCGGCCAGGTTGTCCTTCACGTACTGGAGGATCTGGGCGTGCGGGGTGGGGCTGGCGACGACGGTCAGCGCCTTGTTCGGGTCGGCGGAGGCGCCGGCCGGCGAGGAGCCGGAGCTGCCGCAGGCGGCGAGCGAGAGGGCGAGGCCGGCGGTGGCGAGGACGGTGGTGGTCTTCAGGACGTTACGCACGAAAAGTGCCTTTCTGCGGGGTTGCGGTCGGCCGCCCGGACCGTCGGGGACGGGCCGGCGTGCGGCCGGGTTCTCGCCGGGCCCTGGGTCGGGCCGGCGGGGTCGGTGGGGGGCGGGTCAGCGCCCGGCGAGCTCGTCGTCGGCGCCGCGCCGGCGGCCGAACAGCAGGCCCAGCGGGCTGGGGTAGGAGCCGCGGTGGGCGAGGTGACGGGCGATCCGGTCGCCGACCAGCTGGAGCACCGTCACGATGACGACCAGCTCGGCGACGATCACCCACATGAAGGTGGTCTGGAAGCGCAGGTAGCCGTAGCGGTAGGCCAGGTCACCGAGGCCGCCGCCGCCGACGGTGCCGGCCATCGCGGAGTAGCCGATCAGGGCGATCACGGTGGTGGTGACCGAGGCGACCAGGGCCGGCAGCGCCTCCGGCAGCAGCGTCTTGCGGACGATGGTCCAGGTGGAGCCGCCCATCGACTGGACCGCCTCGACCAGACCGCCGTCCACCTCCCGGACCGAGGTCTCCACCAGCCGGGCGAAGAACGGGATGGCGCCGACGGCGAGCGGTACGGCCGCAGCCTGCCAGCCGAGCGAGGTGCCCACCACCCAGCGGGTGAACGGGATCAGCGCCACGATCAGGATGACGAACGGGATCGAGCGGCCGACGTTGACGATCACGCCGAGCACCCGGGCGACGGGCACGTTCTGCAGCAGCCCGCCCTTGTCGGTGAGCACCAGGAACAGGCCGATCGGCAGGCCGATCACGATGGTCGCGGCGGCGGCGATGCCGACCATCCCGAACGTCTCCCAGGTGGCGGGCCACATCAGGTCCTGCATCTGGTCCCAGGTCAGGGTGTTGCTCATGCCACCGCTCCGTTCGCCGCGAGGACGTCCACCTGCAGGCCCTGCTCGCGCAGGAAACCGATCGGCACCACGTTGTCCTGGTGGCTGCCGGGCAGTTCGACCCGCATCCGGCCGACCATCCGGCCGGCGATGGTCTCCACCGCGGCGCCCAGGATGTTGATGTCGATCTGGTAGGTGCGAGCCAGCTGGGAGATGAACGGCTGGGCCGGGGCGTCGCCCTGGAAGGTGACCTCGACGACGGTGTGGCCGGGGTGCCCGGAGCCGAAGTCGCCGAGCGGGAAGAGGTCCCGGGCGAGCTGGGAACCCTCGGTGGCGAGCAGGTCGTTCAGCGCGCCGGACTCGACCACCCGGCCGCCGCGCATCAGGGCGGCCGAGTCGCAGACGGACTTGATGACGTCCATCTCGTGCGTGATCAGCAGGACGGTCAGGCCGAGCCGCTGGTTGAGCTCGCGCAGCAGGTGCAGGATCGAGCGGGTGGTCTCCGGGTCGAGCGCCGAGGTGGCCTCGTCGGAGAGCAGCACCTTGGGGTCGCCGGCCAGCGCGCGGGCGATCCCGACCCGCTGCTTCTGACCGCCGGAGAGCTGGCTCGGGTAGCTGCGGGCCTTGTCGGCGAGACCGACCAGGTCGAGCAGTTCGGCGGCGCGGCGGCGGCGGGTGGTGCGGTCCTGGCCGATGATCTCCAGCGGGAGCTCGACGTTCTCCTGCACGGTGCGCGAGGCGAGCAGGTTGAAGTGCTGGAACACCATGCCGATCCGGCGGCGCGCCTCGCGCAGTTCCCGGCCGGCCCGGTGCTCGCTGCCGGCGAGCGCGGTGAGGTCGAGACCGTCCACGGTGACCGTGCCGGAGCTGGGCCGCTCGAGCATGTTGACGCAGCGGATGAGGGTGGACTTGCCGGCACCGCTGGTGCCGACGACGCCGTAGACCTCGCCCTCGCGGACGTGCAGGTCGACGCCGTCGAGGGCGGTGACCTCGCGGCCCCGGGAACGGTAGACCTTCCTCAGGTCCTTGGTGGTGATCACAGCTGCTTCCGTTGTTCGTGGGCGGACGGCCTAGTGGCCGGAACGCCGGTGGCGGTCAGCGGCATGCCGGGCACGCCGGTGCAGGGTGAAGAAGGGGGGTCGGTGCGATCCGCACGTCGATCGTCGCCGCCGGGCGGCCGGGACGCGCGCGGGCATGGCCCTCACGGGTCATCAGTGACCGGTGGGCGGGTACGCCTGGACGGCGCGGAAGGGGTTACTCGCTTCGGGGCGCGAGCGGGGGGACGGTGGCCCTCAGCGGTGACACATTCGACGGCACAGGCATCGCTCACCTGCCGGCGCGGTGCCGGTGGGGATGCATGTCGTCGTCGCAGTCATGGAAGCAAGTAAATCAGACATATGGGCAGGGTCCCAATGAACAGGACCAGCTGTCCGAAATGCGGACACGACCCTTGTGCGGCAAGGCCGACGGCGCCCGACCTCGGGGAGGTGGGGCGCCGTCGGCGGAGCTGGAACGGGGTCGCGGCGGGGCGCTGCGAGGCTCTGGCGGGAGGGGTCAGGCGGCCAGCGAGGTGGCGACCGGCTTCTCCAGCGTGACGATGCTGAGCCGGCGGCTGACCTCCCGCACCGCGGTCTGGCGGTAGCCCTGGCGGGCGTACAGGCGCAGGTTGGCCAGGCTGCGGTGGCCGGTGAACAGCGCGAACGCGCTCACCGCGGACTCGGCGGCCAGGCTGCGCTCCACCGCGTCCAGCAGGCGGCGGCCGAGGCCGTGGCGCTGGATCCGCGGGTGCACCACCAGCCGGCCGATGTGGCCGACGCCCTGCTCGTCCACCCAGCCGCGGACCGTGCCGACGACCTCGTCGCCGAGCCGCGCCACCAGGACGTGCCGCTCGGCGATCTCCTCGCGGAGGCTGTCCAGGCTCTGCGTCAGTGGATCGATCGACCAGTCCGAGTACAGCTCGGCCTCGCCCTGGTACCCGAGGTACTGGAGCTTGAGGATCTGCTCCGCGTCCTGCTCGTTCGCCGCCGAGATGCTCACACTCATGCCCATGTAAGGGGCCTCCCCATGGATCGTGCCCGGCGCGACGAGTGAGGGTCTCGCACCGGCCGCCTGCCGAGGTGTTCCCGGACGGGGATCTGCCCGGTCCGGGGGTAGCGCACGCCGCGCCCCTCCGGACGGCGATGCCGCCCGCCGGACCGGACCAGCGCTCACGCTCAGTATCCGGAACCACGGGCGACCGTCAAGAGCGACGTTCGCCACCGCTCTACCCAGCCGCCGCCCGCTCTCAACCTCCCGGCCGCCCGACGTGGCGAGCGTCACTCAACCTTCACCGGCCCGCCAGTCCTCCCGCCGGGCCGCCAGCAGCACCCGCAGGCAGCCCAGGCAGCGGGATCTGGTCGGGCCGAGCGAACCGCGCGGCAGCCCGAGGCGGCCGGCCAGCTGCTGGTACGTCAGCTCCGGGGAGCCGGCCAGAGCCGCCAGCAGCTCGGGACAGCGGCCGGGGAGGGCGGCGAGGGCCCGGCGCAGGGCGCGGTGCAGCTCGGTACGGGAGTGGTGCTCGGCCGGGCCGAGGTGACGCTGCGTCACCGTCGGGACGGGGGTCTCGGCGGGGGCGGCGCGGGCGGCGAGCGCCTCCCGGACGGCGAGGCCGCGGAGCCAGGCGGCGGGGGCGGGGGTGGCCGGGAGGCGGCCGGCTTCGGCGCGCTCCAGGGCGGTGAGCCAGACCGACTGCTCCAGGTCGTCGGGGTCGGCGCCGCTGCCGCGGGCGAGGGCGGCCAGGAAGGGGAGCAGGGCGGGGCGGAGGGCGGCGACGGGGATCACAGCCGGTATGACGGTGGGGTGGGGTGGTGGACACGGGTGGGGGGCGGGTTCCACCCGCACGGGGGCGGGGGCACGCGCAGGGCACGGGACGGGAAGGGAGGGGAATGCGCGCGGCCCCTGCCAGGGGGTGGGCAGGGGCCGGGCGGTGGTGGGGAGGGGGAGGTCAGGGGGTGAGCCAGGACTGCTGGGTGGCGAGGTCGGCCTTGAGTTCGGCAAGCTGGGTGGCGACGGCGGTGGGGGCGGTGCCGCCGCGGCCGTTGCGGGAGGCGATGGCGCCGTGGACGCTGAGGACGGAGCGGACCTCGGGGGTGAGGTGCTCGGAGATCTCGGCGAACTCCTGGTCGGTCAGGTCGGCGAGCTCGATCCCCCGAGCCTCGCAGGTCTTCACGCAGGCGCCGGCGACCTCGTGCGCGACCCGGAACGGGACGCCCTGCTTGACCAGCCACTCGGCGATGTCGGTGGCCAGCGAGAACCCGGCCGGGGCCAGCTCCTCGAGGCGCTCGCGGTGCACGGTGAGGGTGGCCATCATGCCGGTGAAGGCCGGCAGCAGGACCTCCAGGGTGTCGCAGGAGTCGAAGACCGGCTCCTTGTCCTCCTGCAGGTCGCGGTTGTACGCGAGCGGCAGCGCCTTGAGGGTGGCGAGCAGGCCGGTGAGGTTGCCGATCAGGCGGCCGGACTTGCCCCGGGCCAGCTCGGCGATGTCCGGGTTCTTCTTCTGCGGCATGATCGAGGAACCGGTGGAGAAGGCGTCGTGCAGCGTGATGAAGCCGAACTCCTTGGTGTTCCAGATGATCACCTCCTCCGCGATCCGGGAGAGGTTGATCCCGATCATCGCCGTGACGAAGGCGAACTCGGCCACGAAGTCCCGCGAGGCCGTGCCGTCGATCGAGTTGCCGACCGAGCCGCGCTCGAAGCCCAGCTCGGCGGCGACCGCCTCCGGGTCCAGCCCGAGCGAGGAGCCGGCCAGGGCGCCGGAGCCGTACGGGGAGACGGCGGTGCGGGTGTCCCACTGGCGCAGCCGCTCGGCGTCCCGGCCGAGGGCCTGCACGTGCGCGAGGACGTGGTGGGCGAAGAGGACGGGCTGCGCGTGCTGGAGGTGGGTGCGGCCCGGCATCGCGGTCTCCGGGTGGGCCTCGGCGAGGCCGACCAGGGCGTGCTGCAGGTCGAGCAGCAGACCACCGATGATCTTCGCGTGGTCCCGCAGGTACATCCGGAACAGGGTGGCGATCTGGTCGTTGCGCGAGCGGCCGGCCCGCAGCTTGCCGCCGAGGTCGGCACCGAGCCGCTCCAGCAGGCCGCGCTCCAGCGCGGTGTGCACGTCCTCGTCGGCGACCGTGCCGGTGAACGCGCCGGAGTCGACGTCGGCGAGCAGCCGGTCGAGGCCGGCGAGCATGTCCGCCAGCTCGCCGTCGGTCAGCAGGCCGGCCCGGTGCAGCACCTTGGCGTGCGCCTTGGAACCGGCGATGTCGTAGGGGGCCAGGCGCCAGTCGAAGTGCACCGAGGCGGAGAGCCTGGCCAGGGCCTCGGAGGGGCCGTCGGCGAATCGCGCGCCCCAGAGGCGGACGTCGGCGGGCTGGTCGGCGGGCATCGCTCGGGCTCCTTCAGCTGTGCGGCGGGAGGGGAGGTCCCGGCTGCCGGGGGTGACAGCCGGGACCGGGTGGAGATGGCTCAGGCCAGGTCGCGCCGGGCCGCGATCTTCGAGGAGAGGCCGAAGATCTCGATGAACCCCTTGGACATCGACTGGTCGAAGGTGTCGCCGGTGTCGTAGGTGGCGAGGTTGAAGTCGTACAGCGACTGGTCGGACCTGCGCCCGTTGACCACCGCGCGGCCGCCGTGCAGGACCAGCCGGATGTCGCCGGAGACGCTCTGGTTGGCCTCGTGGATGAAGCCGTCCAGCGCGCGCTTGAGCGGGGAGAACCACAGGCCGTCGTAGACCAGTTCGGCCCAGCGCTGCTCGACCTGCCGCTTGTAGCGGGCGAGTTCGCGCTCGACGGTGACGTTCTCCAGGGCCTGGTGGGCGGTGATCAGGGCGATCGCGCCGGGGGCCTCGTAGATCTCGCGGGACTTGATGCCGACCAGCCGGTCCTCGACCATGTCGAGCCGGCCGACGCCCTGGGCGCCGGCGCGCTTGTTGAGCTCCTCGATGGCCTGGAGCACGGTGACCTTGCGGCCGTCGATCGCGACCGGGACGCCGGCCTCGAAGGTGATGACCACCTCGTCGGCCTCGCGCGGGGTGGCGGGGTTCTGGGTGTACTCGTAGACGTCCTCGATCGGGGCGTTCCAGATGTCCTCCAGGAAGCCCGTCTCCACCGCGCGCCCGAAGACGTTCTGGTCGATCGAGTACGGGGACTTCTTGGTGGTCGCGATCGGCAGGCCCTTGGCCTCGGCGAAGGCGATCGCCTTGTCCCGGGTCATCGCGTAGTCCCGCACCGGGGCGATGCACTTCAGGCCCGGGGCCAGCGAGTTGATGCCGACCTCGAAGCGGACCTGGTCGTTGCCCTTGCCGGTGCAGCCGTGCGCGACGGTGGTGGCGCCGTGCTTCTGCGCGGCGGCGACCAGGTGCTTGACGATGGTCGGCCGCGAGAGCGCGGAGACCAGCGGGTACTGGCCCTGGTAGAGGGCGTTGGCCTTGAGCGCCGGGAGGCAGTACTCGTCGGCGAACTCGTCACGGGCGTCCGCGACCTCGGCCTCGACCGCGCCGCAGTCCAGCGCGCGCTGGCGGATCTTCTCGAGGTCCTCGCCGCCCTGGCCGACGTCGACGGCGACGGCGATGACCTCGGCGCCGGTCTCCTCGGCGATCCAGCCGATGCAGACGGACGTGTCCAGACCGCCCGAGTAGGCGAGTACGACGCGCTCGGTCACGGCTTTCTCCTTCACGAAAGGTAACGAACAGGGCAGGGGAACGGCGCTGTGCGGGATCCCATGCGGCGTTAGGCATAAGTATGCATCACCGCGTATGAAACGCCAAACAGCGTTTTCTGGGCCGGAGTGCGGGGTGCTGCGGGCGGAGTGCGGGGTGCTGCGGGCGGAGCGCGGGGCCGCTACTGGACCTTGGCCTGGGCCAGCTGCATCAGGTGGTCGGCGAGCGCCTGGCCGCCGGCCGGATCGCGGCTGATCAGCAGCACGGTGTCGTCGCCGGCGATGGTGCCGATCACCTCGTACACCTCGGCGGCGTCGATGGCCGAGGCGAGGAACTGCGCGGCCCCGGGCGGGGTGCGCAGCACCACGAGGTTGCCGGAGGCGGTGGCGGAGACCATCAGCTCGCCCGCCAGCCGGGCCATCCGGCCCTCGCTGGCGGACTCGCCCATCGGTGCCCGCGGCGTGCGGTCACCGCCCTCGGCCGGGACGGCGTAGATGAGCGCGCCGTCCCGGTTGCGGATCTTCACCGCGCCCAGCTCGTCCAGGTCCCGGGAGAGCGTGGCCTGAGTGACCACCAGCCCGTCGTCGGCCAGCAGCTTGGCCAGCTGGCTCTGCGAACGGACGGGCTGACGGGTCAGCAGGTCCACGATCCGCCGGTGGCGCGCGGTGCGGGTCTGCGGGACCTGCGACGTCGGCCCGGCGGCGGACTGGTCGGAGTGGGGAGCGGTCATACGATGATTCTCCTGGACTGCGCTCAGCTGTTCGCGTCGGGGGCGGGCTCCCGCACCGACCGGAGGATCTCCGGCAGTGCGGCCAGGAAGGTGTCCGCGTCCTGCTCGGACAGCACCAGCGGCGGCACCAGCCGGACCGCGTCCGGGACGGCCGCGTTCACCAGGAAGCCGGCCCGCTGGGCGGCGGCCTGCACCTGGCCGGCCACCGGCTCGGTGAGCACGATGCCCAGCAGCAGGCCGCTCCCGCGGACGTGCGCGACCAGCGGGTCGCCGAGCGCCTCGACGCCCGCGCGGATCCGCTCGCCGAGCTTGGTGGCGTGCTCCAGCAGGCCTTCGGACTCGATGGTGTCGAGCACCGCCAGCCCCGCCGCGGCGACCACCGGGTTTCCGCCGAAGGTGGTGCCGTGATGGCCCGGGTGGAGCAGCTCGGCCGCCGGTCCGAAGGCGACCGCGGCGCCGATCGGCAGACCGCCGCCCAGGCCCTTGGCCAGCGTGACGACGTCCGGCTCGACCCCGTCCAGGGCCTGGTGGGCGAACCAGTGGCCGGTGCGGCCGATGCCGGTCTGGATCTCGTCCAGGACCAGCAGGGTGCCGGTGGCGCGGGTGATCTCGCGGGCCGCGCGCAGGTAGCCCTCGGGCAGCGGGACGGCGCCGTTCTCGCCCTGGATCGGCTCCAGGAACACGGCCGCGGTGTCGGTGGTGACGGCCGCCCGCAGCGCCTCCACGTCGCCGAACGGGACGTGCTGCACCTCGCCGGGCAGCGGACGGAACGGGTCCTGCTTGGCGGGCTGGGCGGTGAGCGCGAGCGCACCCATGGTGCGGCCGTGGAAGGCGCCCTGGACGGAGACCAGTCCGGTCCGGCCGGTCAGCCGGCTGATCTTGAACGCGGCCTCGTTGGCCTCGGCGCCCGAGTTGCAGAAGAACACCCGGCCCTCGCGGCCGAACAGCCCGAGCAGCCGCTCGGCGAGCCGGACGGTCGGCTCGGCGATGAACAGGTTGGAGACGTGGCCGAGGGTCGCGATCTGGGCGGTGACCGCCTCGACCACCGCCGGGTGGGCGGTGCCCAGCGCGTTCACCGCGATGCCGCCGACCAGGTCCAGGTACTCCTTGCCGTCGGCGTCCCAGAACCGGGCGCCGGCGCCGCGCACCAGGGGGATCCGCGGGGTGCCGTAGTTGTCCATCAGGGCGTGCTGCCACCGCTCGGTGAGCTCGGTGTTGCTGCCGGTCATGCCAGTCCCCCCAGTACGGGCGCCTCGTCGTCGGGGACGACCATGGTGCCGATTCCTTCGTCGGTGAAGATCTCCAGGAGCAGGCTGTGCTGCACCCGGCCGTCCAGCACGCGGGCGGTGCCCACGCCGGAGCGCACCGCCCGCAGGCAGCCCTCCATCTTGGGCAGCATGCCGGTGGCCAGGGTCGGCAGCATCTCCTCCAGCTCGGTGCCGGTGAGCTTGCTGATCACGTCGTCCGACTCCGGCCAGTCGCGGTAGAGGCCCTCGACGTCGGTGAGGATCACCAGCATCTCGGCGCCCAGCGCCACCGCCAGCGCGGCGGCCGCGGTGTCCGCGTTGATGTTGTAGACGTGGCCGTCGGCGCCGCGCGCGATCGAGGAGATCACCGGGATCCGGCCGTCGCCGATCAGCGCCTTCACCGCGCCGGCCTCGATGTTGACGATGTCGCCGACCAGGCCGATGTCCACCTGCTCGCCCTCCACCACGGCGTACCGCTTGACGGCCGTCATGGTGTGGGCGTCCTCGCCGGTCATCCCGACCGCGAACGGACCGTGCGCGTTCAGCAGGCCGACCAGCTCACGCTGCACCTGACCCGCCAGCACCATCCGCACCACGTCCATGGTCTCCGGCGTGGTCACCCGCAGACCCGCGGTGAACGAGGACTCCAGGCCCAGCTTCTCCAGCTGCGCGTTGATCTGCGGGCCGCCGCCGTGCACCACGACGGGGTGCAGTCCGGCGTACCGCAGGAAGACCACGTCCTGGGCGAAGGCCGCCTTGAGGTCCTCGTCCACCATGGCGTTGCCGCCGAACTTGATCACGATCGTCTTGCCGTGGAAGCGCTCCAGCCAGGGCAGCGCCTCGATCAACGTGCGGGCCTTGGGCAACGCGGTGTTGTTGCGGGCCTGTTCGCCCTTGGGTGCGATCTGCACGGTGTCCCCCGGATCAGGTCGAGTAGGCGCTGTTCTCGTGCACGTAGTCGGCGGTCAGGTCGTTGGTCCAGACGCTGACCGCGGCCTCGCCCGCCTTCAGGTCGGCGGTGATGACCACCTCGCGGTCCTTCATCGAGACCAGCGAGCGGTCCTCGCCCACGCTGCCGTCGCGGCAGACCCAGACGCCGTTGATCGCGACGTCCAGCCGGTCGGGGTCGAAGGCGGCGGCGGTGGTGCCGATCGCCGCCAGCACCCGGCCCCAGTTCGGGTCCTCGCCGTGGATGGCGCACTTGAGGAGGTTGTTGCGGGCCACCGTGCGGGCGACCTCGACGGCCTCCTCCTCGGTGGCGGCGTTGACGATGTCGATCCGGATGTCCTTGCTGGCACCCTCGGCGTCGCCGATCAGCTGGCGGGCCAGGTCAGCGGAGACCGTGCGGACGGCCTCGGCGAACTCCGCGCCGTCCGGGACGACGCCGCTGGCCCCGGAGGCCAGCAGCAGCACGGTGTCGTTGGTCGACATGCAGCCGTCGGAGTCGATCCGGTCGAAGGTGGTGCGGGTGCCGGCGCGCAGCGCGGCGTCCAGTGCCGGGGACTCGACCGCGGCGTCGGTGGTGATCACCACCAGCATGGTGGCCAGGCCGGGGGCGAGCATGCCCGCGCCCTTGGCCATGCCGCCGACCGTCCAGCCGGCCGGGCTGGTGACCTGGGCGGTCTTGTGCACGGTGTCGGTGGTCTTGATGGCGATGGCGGCCGACTCGCCGCCGTCCGCGCTGAGCGCCCCGACCGCCTGGTCGACGCCCGGCAGCAGGATGTCCATCGGCAGCCGCTCGCCGATCAGGCCGGTGGAGCAGACCGCCACCTCGCCGGCGCCGGTGCCGAGTGCGGCGGCCACCTTCTCGGCGGTGGCGTGGGTGTCCTGGAAGCCGAGCGGGCCGGTGCAGGCGTTGGCGCCACCGGAGTTGAGGATCACCGCGGTCAGCCGGCCGGCCTTCAGCACCTGCTCGGACCAGAGCACCGGCGCGGCCTTGACCCGGTTGGAGGTGAAGACGCCGGCGGCGGCGAAGGCCGGACCGTCGTTGACCACCAGCGCCAGGTCGGGGGTGCCGGAGGCCTTGATGCCGGCGGTGACACCGGCGGCCCGGAAGCCCTTCGCCGCGGTCACGCCTGCATTCTGACTGTCGGTCACGGTGCGACTCCGTTCAGCGGAAGGCCCAGCTCCTCGGGGAGGCCGAGGGCGATGTTCATGCTCTGCACCGCGCCGCCGGCGGTGCCCTTCACCAGGTTGTCGATCGCGCTGATCGCGATGATCCGCCCGGCGTGCTCGTCCAGCGCGACCTGGATCAGCGCGGCGTTCGAGCCGTACACCGAACTGGTCTGCGGCCACTGGCCCTCGGGCAGCAGGTGGACGAACGGCTCGCCGCCGAAGGCCTCTTCGTACGCGGCGCGCAGCGAGGCGGCCGTGGTGCCGGGCCTGGCCTTGGCGCTGCAGGTCGCCAGGATGCCGCGGGGCATCGGGGCCAGGGTCGGGGTGAACGAGACGGTGATCTCCTCCCCCGCGACCGGGCCGAGGTTCTGCGCCATCTCCGGGGTGTGCCGGTGGCCGCCGCCGACGCCGTACGGGCTCATCGAGCCCATCACCTCGCTGCCGAGCAGGTGCGGCTTGGCCGCCTTGCCGGCGCCGGAGGTGCCGGAGGCGGCCACCACCACGGCCTCGGGCTCGGCCAGCCGGGCCGCGTAGGCGGGGAAGAGCGCGAGCGAGACGGCGGTCGGGTAGCAGCCGGGGACGGCGATCCGCCGGGTGCCCTTGAGCGCGGCGCGGTGGCCGGGCAGCTCGGGCAGGCCGTACGGCCAGGTGCCGGCGTGCGGCGAGCCGTAGAACTGCTCCCAGGTGGCGGCGGAGCGCAGCCGGAAGTCGGCACCGCAGTCGACCACCAGCACGTCCTCGCCGAGCGCCTCGGCGACCGCGGCGGACTGGCCGTGCGGCAGGCCGAGGAAGACGATGTCGTGGCCGGCGAGCACCTCGGGGGTGGTCGGCTCCAGCACGCGGTCGGCGAGCGGGATCAGGTGCGGCTGCAGGGCGCCGAAGCGGGCCCCGGCGTTGGACCCGCCGGTCAGCGCGCCGATCTCGATCTCGGGGTGGCCGAGCAGCAGGCGCAGCACCTCGCCCCCCGCGTACCCGCTCGCGCCGGCGACGGCGACTCGCAATGGCATGACGTTCCCTTCTCGGACTTGGCATGAATATACGCAGCGCGGAACATTCATGCAAGGAGTTCCCTGATAAGGGTACCCTAAGTCGATCGCCGGGTCCGCCGGTCCGCCGCCGCCGGGGCGCCGCTCACCTTCCGGCGCCCGGATGACGGGCCCGCCGCAGCACGCTGTCCTCCGGGAGAACGAGGCCTGACCAGAAGGCGCGCGGACGCGAACACACGCCGGTCAAGGCCGGTCCAGCCGCCGGGCCAGCACCAGCAGGTCCCCCGCGCGCAGCACCCGGCCACCGCCTCCGGGCAGCGGGACGTGCAGCGGCTCGCGCCACCTGGCGGGCACCGCGTCCAGCCCGTACACCGCGCCGGCCAGGCCGCCGGTCACCGCGGCGACGGTGTCGGTGTCACCGCCGAGGTCGACCGCCGCCCGCAGCGCCTGCTCGAACGAGCCGGTGCTGCGCAGCGCCCAGAGCGCCGAGCCCAGGCACGGCCAGACCGCGCCGTTGAACTCGGTCGCCCGGTCCGGGTGCCAGCCGGCGTCCAGCACCACCGCGTACCGCTCCCGGTGCTCAGGGTGCACCTCGGCCAGCGCGGCGGGCAGCTCCGCCAGCGGGTCCTCGCCGGCCAGCGCGGCCCGGACCAGGGCGTGGAAGACGGCGGTGCCCTCCCAGGCGGCGCGGTCGCCGTGGGTGAGCGCGGCGATCCGCCGGGCCGCGTCCATGGTCCCGGCCCGGTCGAGACGGGCGAAGCGGACGGCCGAGGTGGTGGCACGCATCAGCGAGCCGTTGCCGGCGGCCCGCAGGGTGCTCTGGAAATGGATGCCTGCGGCCAGGTCCCAGGGCAGGTCACCGGTGAGCACCTGCTCGGTCTGGATCCCGATGTCCTTGGGGTCGGCGGCCGCCCAGCGGCGCAGGCGGTCGAAGACGTCCGGCAGGTCGAGTCCGCCGCGTTCCAGCAGCGACTCGGCCAGGTGGACGGCCTGCTGGGTGTCGTCGGTGGCCTCGCCCGGCTCCCAGCCCCCTCCGCCGCACATCTCCGAGGCGCCGGCCGGGACGCCCGCCGGGCCGTGCTGCGGGAACCGCGCCGAGAACGCGCCCGGCGGACCGAACTCGAACGGGGCGCCCAGGGCGTCACCCACCGCGGAGCCGAGCACCGCGCCGGCCGCGCGGCCGGACCTCCCCCCGAGCACCGGTCAGCCCCGGACCGCGCGGAGGACCACGAACTTGGGGTTGCTGGCGACCAGGTCGCAGGAGCCGAACAGGCGGCGCAGCTTGAGGTGGTAGCCGAGGTGGCGGTTGCCGACCACCCAGAGCTCGCCGCCCGGGCGCAGCGCGTCCCGCGCGCCGGTGAACATCCGCCAGGCCGTCGCGTCGGTGGTCGCCTGGTGGCTGTGGAACGGCGGGTTGTTCAGCACCAGGTCGACCGAGCCGGCCGGGACGCCCGCGAGGCCGTCGCCGACCCGGAAGGTGGCCACCGCGCCGAGGCCGGTGTTGGCCCGGAAGGTGGCTTCGGCGGAGGCGACCGCCTGGTGCGACTCGTCGAGGAAGAGCAGTTCGGCCGCGGGGTTGGCGAGGGCGGCGGCGGTGCCGACCACACCGTTGCCGCAGCCGAGGTCGACCACCCGTGCGGGGCCCCGGCCCGGCGGGAGGTGCTGGAGGAGGAACCGGGTGCCGATGTCCAGGTGTTCGGCGCAGAAGGTGCCCGCGTGGTTGGTGACGGTCCGTCCGGACATCGGGCCGATCCCGGCCGGCAGCGGGTAGCTGTGCGGCCACGGGTTGGCGGGCCCGGCGGTGTCCTGGCCGGACGGCTGCGGGGTGCAGAAGATCAGCCGGGCCTTGCGGGCCGCCAGCGAGGTCCGGGTGGGGCCGAGCAGCCGCTCGAAGAGCTTGAGGGTGGAGGTGTGGATCTCGGTCACCATGCCGGTGCCGACCACCACCGTCCCCGGGTGCAGCGAGGGGGCCAGCCGGTGCAGCTGGTCCTCGAGCAGGGCCAGGCTCTTGGGCACCCGGACCAGCAGCACGTCGATCCGGGCGGGCACCTCGTCCCGGGTGGAGCGCAGCTCGACGGCGTCCGGGGCGGCCGTGTTGCGCCGCAGGTTGGCCGTGGTGGCGCGCTGGCCGAGGTAGGAGTCGCTGATCTGCACGGGGCGGTGGTCGGCGAGTGCGGTCACCAGCGCGCCCCAGCGGTCGCCCAGCACCACGACGGTGCCCGACAGGTCGACCGGCGGTGCCCCGTCGATCCCGGCGAGGTGCCGCAGCAGGTACTCGTCGGCGGCGTCCCAGGCGCGGAGCCGGTCCCGGGGGTCCTCGGGGAAGCGGGTGAGGTCGAGGTCGCCCCAGGGCGTCGTGAAGCAGTTCATCGTGGATCCAGGCTAGCCGAGCCCGCCGGCACCGCCGCCCGCCCGCGGCGCCGGGGTCGGCCACCCTCCCCCCACCGGCCACGGGGGCTCCCGGAGCCGGTCCGCGGTTCGCTAGTTTGTTCGCCGACACCGCGGATGCCCCGCGGTTCGACCGCAGACCAGCTGCGCGAACACGACGGAGACCCAGAACCCGCCATGGATGCCACGCACCCCGCCGACGGCCCGCAGTCCCCCGAGACCCGACCGGACCCGGTCTGCTTCCGGCACCCCGGGCGGGAGACCCACGTGCGGTGCACCCGGTGCGACCGCCACATCTGCCCGGACTGCATGCACGAGGCTCCGGTGGGCTACCAGTGCCCGGAGTGCGTCCGGGCGGGCCGGCAGGACATCCGGCCGGTGCGGACCCAGTTCGGCGGGCGGCTCGGCGCGGCGCCGTACGTCACGTACCTGCTGATCGCGCTGAACGCGCTGGCCTACCTGTGCGAGCTCGCCCGGCCGTCGGTGGTGGACGACTTCGAGATGCGCGGGCTCGCGACCGTCGGGCCCGACGGCGGGTACTACATCTTCCACGGCTTCGTGCTGCCGCCCGAGTTGCACGCCGTCGGCGTCGCCACCGGCGAGTGGTACCGGCTGCTCACCGGGGCGTTCCTGCACCTGCAGCCCAGCGAGGGCACCTTCGGGATCGCCCACATCCTGATGAACATGTTCTCGCTCTGGGTGGTGGGCCGGGTGGTCGAGGAGCGGCTCGGCGCCGTCCGGTACCTGGCGGTGTACCTGCTGTCCGCGGTCGGCGGCTCGGTCGCGGTCTACCTGCTGGCCCCCACCCAGGGCGCGGTCGGCGCCTCCGGGGCGATCTTCGGCCTGACCGCCGCGTACTTCGTGCTCAGCCGCCGGATGCAGCACGACCCGCTGGGCGGCAACCGGCAGATGGTCTCCCTGCTGATCTGGCTGGTGGTCTCGGCCGGCATCACCTCCTGGCAGGGCCACCTCGGCGGCCTGCTCACCGGCCTGGCCACCGGCGCGGCGATCGCCTTCGCCCCGCGGCGCCAGCGCGGCGCGGTGCAGGCCACCGGACTGGTCGCGGTCGCGCTGGTGCTGGTGCTGCTGGTGGTGCTGAAGACCACCGACCTCGCCGACGCCTACCCGTGGCTCCCGAGCTGACGGCGCCCGAGCTGACGGCGCCCGCGCACCGGGGGTAGCGTCGCCGCATGGACGACGACCGGCCCACCCTGCACGGCGCCGCCGTGACGCTGCGCCCCGCCACCGCGCAGGACATCCCGGCGCTCGCCGCCATCCGGGCCGCGCCCGAGGTGTACGCGCGCTGGCGCGGCGGCGCCGACCTGGCGGCCGAGGTCGCCGAGGACCTCGCCGATCCGAGCACCCCCACCCTGACGGTGGAGTACGGCGGCCGGGTGGCCGGCGCGATCCAGTGGCACGCCGAGGAGGAGCCCGACTACCGGCACGCGGGCATCGACATCTACCTGGACCCCGCCGTGCACAGCCGCGGCGTGGGCACGGACGCCGTCCGCACCCTGGCCCGCCACCTGATCACCGCGCTCGGCCACCACCGTCTGGTGATCGACCCGGCCGCCGACAACGCCGCCGCCATCGCCTGCTACCGCAAGGTCGGCTTCCGGCCGGTCGGCGTGATGCGGCGCTACGAGCGCGGCCCGGACGGCAGTTGGCACGACGGCCTGCTGATGGACCTGCTGGCCGACGAGCTGAGCTGACACCCGCGGCGCGGGCGGCTCAGGGCCCGGCCACCGCAAGGGCGAGCAGCCGGGCCGCCCGGCGCAGCCGGTGCTCGGGCAGCAGCCCGTACCCCAGCGCCAGCGCGGGCGGCCCCGGGCTCAGCCGCATCGGGGCCACCGGCTCCACCCGTACGCCCCGGGCCGCCGCGGCGGCCACCACCTCCGGTTCGCCGCGGCCGGGCGGCAGCCGCAGGCAGAGGTGGAGCCCGGCCGCCACCCCTGGCACCTCGGCGGCGGGCAGCTCGGCCCGCAGGGCGTCCACCAGCGCGTCCCGGCGGCTGCGGTAGCCGGCCCGGACGGTCCGCAGGTGCCGGTCGTAGCCGCCGCCGGCGAGCAGTTCCGCGAAGCTGAGCTGCTCGATCACGCCGGTGCCCAGGTCGGCGTAGCGCTTGGCGTGCCGGAAGTCGGCGGCGAAGCGTTCGGGCAGGACCGCCCAGCCGAGCCGCAGCCCCGGCGCCATCGACTTGCTCAGCGACCCCAGGTGCACCACCAGGTCCGGGGCCAGGCCCTGGAGGCAACCGACCGGTTCGCGGTCGTAGCGGAACTCGGCGTCGTAGTCGTCCTCCACCACCACGGCGCCCGACTCCCGCGCCCAGGCGATGAGTTCGGCCCGCCGGGCGGGGGCCAGCACCACTCCGGTGGGGTACTGGTGGGCCGGCGTGACGACGACCACCGTGGCCCCGCAGGCGGCGAGCGCCGCCACGTCCAGCCCGTCCGCGTCCACCGGGACCCCCACCGGCTCCACCCCGTGCGCCCGCAGCAGCGACAGCGTGCCCGGCGAGCACGGGTCCTCGACCGCGAACCGGTGGTGCCCGTGCCCGGCCAGCACCCGGATCAGCAGCGCGAGCCCCTGGGCCACCCCGCTCACCACCGTCACGTCCCCCGGGCCGGCCGCCGCCGCCCGTACCCGGCCCAGGTGGCCGGCCAGTTCGGCCCGCAGCTCGGGCAGGCCCGCCGGATCGTTGTAGCCGAGCCGGTCGTGCGGGGCGGCCGCCAGCGCCCGCCGCCCGGCGGCCAGCCAGGCCGCCCGGGGGAACGCCGCCAGGTCCGGCGTGCCCGGCTTCAGGTCGTACGGGGGCGGCGGCGCGGGCGGCTCCGGCAGGCCGGCGGCGGGCGGCCGGGCCACCCCGGGCGCGACCCGGGTGCCGGACCCGTGCACGGCCACCAGGTAGCCCTCGGCGACCAGTTGGGCGTACGCCTCGACCACCACCCCGCGGGAGAGCCCGAGTTGGTCCGCCAACCGGCGGGTGGCGGGCAGCCGCGCACCCGCCGCCAGCCGGCCGTCCCGGACGGCCCCGCGCAGCGCCCTGGTCAGCTGACCGGTGAGATCGCCCTGCCCGTGGTCGACCGCGATGACCAGTTCCGACACGGTGGTCCTCCCTGCGGCACTCCGAGTGGACCTGTCCGGCGGACCACTTCCGCTCCTAGCGTGGCACACATGCCCCTCTCCGACGCCGCCTCCGGCGGGCTGCGCGCCGCCGCCGCGATGACCGTACTCGGCTGCTCCACCGGCGCCACCGCCGTCCTCACCGGCTACCCGCTGTACGGCGGGCAGGCGGTGCGCTACCTGCTCGCCGCCGCCCTGCTGCTCGCCCTGGCCCGCCGGGCCGGACCGCTGCGGCCCCGGCTGCGGCCGGCCGAGCTGGTCCGCCTCCTCCTGCTCTCCGCCACCGGCCTGTTCGCCTTCAACGTGCTGCTGATCCAGGCGCTGCGCCGGACCGACCCGGCGGCGGTCGGCAGCGTCGTGGGGTGCACCCCGCTGCTGCTGGCGGTGGTCGGCCCGCTGCTGGCCGGGCGCCGGCCGCAGGCGCGGCTGCTCGGCGCGGCCGCCGTGGTGGTGGCCGGCGCCGCCGTCACGCAGAGCTCCGGGCCCGGGGATCCGCTGGGCTTCCTGTTCGCGCTCGGCACGCTGGCCTGCGAGGCCGCGTTCTCGCTGCTCGCCGTGGACCTGCTGCCGCGGCTGGGCGCGGTCCGGGTCTCCGCGTACACCACCGCGCTGGCCGTACCGATGTTCGGGCTGACCGGGCTGGCACTGGACGGCACCGGGCTGCTGCGGGTGCCGAGCGCGGCCGAGGCCGGGGCGTTGCTGTACCTGGCGGTGGTGCTCACCGTGGTGGCCTTCCTGCTCTGGTACGCGGCCCTCGGCCGGCTCGGCCCCGAACGGGCCGGGCTGTTCGCGGGGCTGATCCCGGTCACGGCCGCCCTCTCCGGCGCCGCCCTGGGCACCGCCACCCTCCACCCGGGCGAACTCCTCGGCACCGCCCTGGTCGGCCTCGGCGTCTGCGCGGGCATCACGGGCCGTCAATCCCTCACGCCTGTAAGTGCGGTGATGGCAGCGGAGCCGGACCCGGCCGGACGGTGAACCGGGGGAACACCCCACCGCGGACCGGCCCGCTGGCCCGATGGGAACGGCCCGGCCGCCCGAGCAGACTCATCGGCATGCGAATCGCCCACCGCGCCGCGGCCCTGCTCGCCGCCGCCACCGCCGTCACCGCCGCCATCACCGCCGCCATCACCCCCGTGGCCGAGGCCGCGCCCCGACCCGCCCCACCGGTGTGGACCGCCTGCGCCGGGGGCGCCGCGCCCGAGCAGCAGTGCACCACCATCGCCGTCCCGCTCGACCACCGGGACCCGGACGGCCCGCAGCTCACCCTCGCGGTCTCCCGGATCCCGAGCAGCCGGCCCGAACTGCGCCGGGGCAGCCTGCTGCTGATCCCCGGCGGCCCCGGCGGCACCGGTCTGAACACCCCGTCCGCGGTCGCCGGCAAGCTGCCGAAGGAGGTCCGGGAACGCTACGACCTGATCGGCTTCGACCCGCGCGGCGTCGGGCGCAGCACCCCGGTCGACTGCCGGCTCGCCCACGAGGACCTGTCCATGGCAAGGCTGCGCCCGTGGCCCGCCGCCGACGGTTCCACCACCACGAACACCGCGACCGCCCGCCGGGTCGCCGAGACCTGCTTGCGCAACGGCGGCCCGGTACTGCGCTCGCTGTCGACCGCCAACGAGGCCCGCGACATCGACCGGATCCGCCAGGCGCTGGGCGAGCGCCGGATCTCTGCCTGGGGCACCTCGTACGGCACCTACGCCGGAGCCGTGTACGCGACCATGTTCCCGGAGCACACCGACCGGTTCGTACTGGACAGCAACGACGACCCCGACCCGGCGAAGGTCGGACGCGGCTGGCTGGCCGCGTTCGGCACCGGCGCCGAGGACCGCTTCCCCGACTTCGCGGCCTGGGCCGCCGCCCCCGGCAACCCGGACCGGCTCGCCGGCACCGCGGCCGAGGTCCGCCCGCTCTTCCTCGACCTGGCCGCCCGGCTCGACCGCGAACCACTGCCGTGGCCGGGCGCCAACCCGGCGGTGCTGGACGGCAACGCGCTGCGGGAGACCATGCTGGAGAGCCTGTACGACGACGAGAAGTTCCCCGCGCTGGCGCAGCTGATGCTCGCCGGCCTCGGCAGCCGGCCGCTGCCGGCGGTGCAGAGCCCGCCGGACGCGGTCCTGCAGAACACCGTCGCGGTCTCGGTCGGGGTGCTGTGCAACGACGTCGCCTGGCCGCGCCCCAGCGCGGCCGCGGTGGCGGCGGAGCGCGCGGCCCATCCGCTGACCGCCGGGATGCCGGTGAACGTGATGCCCTGCGCGTACTGGCCCGCCCCCGCCGAACCGCCGGTCCGGGTCACCGGTGGCGGCCCGCCGAACGTGCTCCTGATCCAGAACCTCCGCGACCCGGCGACGCCGTACCAGGGCGCCCTCAAGCTCCGGCACGCCCTCGGTGACCGCGCCCGGATGGTGACCGTCGACTCCGGCGGCCACGACGCCTACCTCGCCAACGGGAACGCCTGCGGCGACGCGCTCGTCACCACCTTCCTCACCACCGGCCACCGCCCCACCACCGACACCCACTGCCCGCCGACCCCCTGACCGGACGCACGGGCCCCGGGCGCGACCCACCCACACGGGCCCCTCAGGGGCGCGGGGAACTGCGCGAAACGGAAGGCGCACCACCGTCACTCCCGCACCGCGCAGTTCCTCGCGCCCCCAGGGGTGACCCATTCGCAGGGACCACACAAGACCCCCAGGGGTGGCCCCCGCTCAGAGGCTCTGTGTGGGTCAGGTGAGTCGGTGGGCGGACTGGTGGGTGAGGCGGTGGTCGGCGGTGGCGCCGAGGGGGGTGAGGAGGTCGTCGAGGGTGAGGAAGACCTCCCAGCGTGGGCTGCCGCAGGCGGTTGCCAGGTGGGTGGTGACCAGGTCCTCCAGGTCGGGGCGGCGGCTGTTCTTCCAGATCTTGTCGGCAAGGCTGACCAGGAGCTCCTCCAGGGTGATGCCGGGCAGGTTCCAGGAGGCGTGGGTGCGGGCGGGCCGGGCGTCCGGTTCGGGGACGCCGAGGTCGAGCAGGAGGTGGTAGCCGGCCTCCTCGTGCAGGTGGCCGGGGGCGGAGAGTTCCTCCGGGTGGCGGACCTTGCCGATGTCGTGGACGGCGGCGCCGAACAGGACCTTCGTCCGGTCGACGGCCACCGCGGGCCAGTGGGTGGCGATGCCGTCCAGCAGCCGGTCGGCCACGTCGTGGACCAGCTCCAGATGGGCGCGCAGCCGAGGCGGCGCCCCCACCGCGTCCAGCAGCTCCAGCGCCCGTCCGGGCATCGGACGAAGGGTCAGCAGGCGATCCGTCATGCCGGACAGGGTCGCACGGGTGCGCGGCCCGAATCGCACGCGGGAGCGGTGCTGCCTAGGCTGTCGCCGATGACTGTCGACCGACGCACCCTGCTGCGCGCCTCCGCCCGGATCGCCGGGCTGGCCGCGGGTACGGCCGCGCTGACCGCCTGCGGCGGCGGGCGGACCGGACCGAGCGCGCCGTCCCCCGCCGGCGCCACCGCGGCCGCCGGCTCCGCGACCGCTGCGGCGGCGGCCGCGCCCGCGTCCGGCCCGGCCGCCGAGCCGTCGGCGAGCCCCGCGCTGGCGCTGCCGCCGCTGGCCGCGGACACCCCGGAGGAAGTGATCAACGGCCCGCGCGGCCGCCCGCAGGTGGCGCTGACCTTCCACGGCCAGGGTGACCCGGCGATCGCGGAGCGGGTGCTGCAGACGGCCGAACAGCTCGGCGCCCGGCTGACGGTCCTGGTGGTGGGCAGCTGGCTGGACGAGCAGCCGCAGCTGGCCCGGCGGATCCTGGACGGCGGCCACGAGCTGGGCAACCACACCCAGAACCACCTCAACATGTCGGGCCTGAGCGCCGCCCGGATCCACGCCGAGATCGCCGACTGCGCGGAGCGGCTGGAGCGGCTCACCGGGTCGATCGGCCGCTGGTTCCGCCCGTCCGCCACCCAGTACGCCACCGCGACCGTCCGCGAGCAGGCCCGGCTGGTCGGGTACCAGCACTGCCTGTCCTTCGACGTCGACCCGATCGACTACGCCGATCCCGGTTCGGACCGGCTGCAGCGCCGGCTGCTGGGATCGGTCCGCAACGGTTCGGTGGTCGCGCTGCACCTCGGCCACCAGGGCACCGCCGACGCGATGCCCGGGATCCTGGCCGGGCTGGCCGAGCGCGGCCTCGGCGCGGTGACGGCCAGTCAGCTCTGCAGCTGACCCGGCCGACCAGCCGGCCGACCAGCTGCCCGCCCGGCCACCGGAGGGCCCGGGCGGCATGCGATGCTCGGCTGCATGCGCTACATCGTGATCGGGGCCGGTGCCGTCGGTGGCACGATCGGCGGACGACTGTTCGAGAGCGGGCACCGGGTGGTCCTGGTCGCCCGGGGCGAGCACCTGGAGGTGCTGCGCCGGGACGGGCTGGGCTTCACCACGCCGGACGGCGGCCTGCGCCGGCTGCCGGTGCCGGCCGTCGGCGGCCCGGAGGAGCTGGAGCTCGGCCCGGAGGACGTCCTGCTGCTGGCGGTGAAGACCCAGCACTCCGCCGGGCTGCTGGCCCAGTGGGCGGGCCGGCCGGTGGCGGGCGGCGGCACGGCCGGCGAGCGGCTGCCGCTGGTCTGCGCGCAGAACGGGGTGGAGAACGAGCGGCTGGCGCTGCGCCGGTTCCGCCGGGTGTACGCGATGTGCGTCTGGCTGCCGTCCACCCATCTGGAGGCGGGGCAGGTCGCCGCGTCCGGGAGCCCGCTGAGCGGGGTGCTGCACGTCGGCCGCTACCCGGAGGGGATCGACGCGACCGCCGAGCAGATCGGGGCGGACCTGGCCGACTCGCGGTTCGCCGCGCTGGTCCGCTCCGATGTGATGGGCTGGAAGTACGCCAAGCTGCTGAGCAATCTGGGCAACGCGCTGGAGGCGGTCGGCGGTCCGATCGAGGGCGAGCTGCGGCTCGCCCTGCTGGGGCGGATCGCCGCCGAGGGCGCCGCCGTGCTGGCGGCGGCCGGGATCGGCTACCCGGACGAGGCGGAGCAGCGGGCCGTGCGCGGTGACCTGGTGACGCTGGTCCCGATGCCGGGGGCGGCGCGCGGCGGCGGCTCGTCCTGGCAGAGCCTGGCCCGGGGCACCGGGGACATCGAGGCGGACCATCTTAGCGGCGAGATCGTCCTGCTGGGCCGGCTGCACGGCGTGCCGACGCCGGTCAACGAGGCCGTGCAGCGACTGGCCAACGCCTTCGCGGCCGAGGGCCGCACGCCCGGCAGCCTGCCCGAGCCGGAGCTCGCCGCCCTCCTCGAACCCTGAGCGGCCACCCGGGCCACCCGCGACCCACCGGCGACCGGGTGGCCGGGCTCAGCCGAGCGGATCGTCCGGACCGTACGGGCGCAGCCGCAGGGTCCGCGCGTCCGTGGCCCGGATCTCCTCGGCCCGGGACACCAGCTGCTCCAGGTTGTCCCGGCCGGCGTGCAGGAAGCGGCCGTGCAGGGCGTCGAAGCGGCCCCGGGCGGCGTCCACGGTCACGGCGACCATGTAGCCGATGGAGCCCCACTCCTTCATGCCGGCGAACATCGGCATCCCGGTGGTCATGTCGGTGGCGACCGCGCCGGGGCTGATGTCCAGCACCACCACGCCGTGGGCGGCCACCGAGTCGGCGAGGTTGTCGGAGAGCTGGAGCAGCGCGCCCTTGGAGGTGGCGTACGCGGTGTAGTGGCCGTCGGGGCGCAGCGCGAAGCCGGAGTTGAGGTTGACCACCCGGCCCCGGCGGCGCTGCACCATGCCGGGCAGCACGTGGCGCATCAGGTTGAACGGGCCGCGCAGGTTGGTCTCCACCACCTGCCACCAGCGGTTCGGGTCCGCCTCCCAGAGCGGCACCTCGGCCGGGTCCACCTGGCCGGCGTTGTTGACCAGCAGGTCGAGCGGTCCGAGGTCGCGTTCGACCGCGCGCACCGCCTCGCGGACCGCGCCCGGCCTGGTCACGTCGGCGGTCACCGCGACCCCGCGGGCGCCGCGCCGGGCGCACAGCCTGAGCGTCTCGACCAGGGAGTCCTGGGTGCGGCCCAGCAGGCCGACCGACATCCCCTCGGCGGCGAGCCCGACGGCGATCTCGCGCCCGATCCCGCGGCCGGCGCCGGTGACCAGTCCGACCTGCCCTGCCAGTGATCCGGTCGCCATCGGCGGGCCTCCTCGCTCGTCGGCGCGGGTGCGCGCCCGGGCGCCCGCGGGTCCCGGTGGGGCCCGGACGGGCACTGGTCGGCATTGTCGCCCCGGCCGGGCACCGGCGGGGGCAGCGCGCGGGCCGCCGCGGGCAACTCATCCGGTCGGCCCAGCGGCCCGCCGTTCCCGGGGCGGGCGCGGCCGGGCGCGCCGGACGGGAGCGCCCGGAGGTGAACGTGCGTTAAGCGGGGTAGTACCGTCGTCCCGGGCGTCGTACCGGGCCGCCACGGCCGCGGTGCTCCGCCTGCAGAGCAGCCGGCTGGGAGAACCCCAGCACCACCGTGAAGGGCAACTGAGTGAGTGACATCGCGCGCGTCGGAGTAGTCGGCTGCGGCCTGATGGGGTCGGGCATCGCCGAGGTCTTCGCCCGCTCCGGTCTGGACGTCCTGGTCTCCGAGGCCACCGGCGAGGCCCTGGAGCTCGGCCGCACCCGGCTGACCAACTCCCTGGAGACCGCGGTCAAGCGCGGCAAGCTGACCGAGGAGCAGCGCGACGAGGCGCTCGGCCGGCTCTCCTTCACCACCGATCTGGCCGACTTCGCCGACCGTGACCTGGTGGTCGAGGCGGTGGCCGAGCGGGAGGACATCAAGGTCCAGATCTTCCAGACGCTCGACCAGGTGATCGAGCGCCGGGACGCGATCCTGGCGTCCAACACCTCGTCCATCCCGATCGTGAAGCTGGCGGCCGCCACCAGCCGCCCGGAGCAGGTGATCGGCCTGCACTTCTTCAACCCCGCGCCGGTGCAGAAGCTGGTCGAGGTCATCCCGACCCTGACCACCTCCGCCGAGACCACCGCCCGGATCGAGGCCTTCGCGGTCGAGGCGCTGGGCAAGGAGCCGATCCGCGCCCGGGACCGGGCCGGTTTCGTGGTCAACGCCCTGCTGGTGCCGTACCTGCTGTCCGCGGTGCGGATGTTCGAGACCGGGGTCGCCACCGCCTCCGACATCGACAAGGGCATGGAGGCCGGCTGCGCGCACCCGATGGGCCCGCTGCGGCTGTGCGACCTGATCGGCCTGGACACCATCGTCTCGATCGCCGAGTCGATGTACGAGGAGTACAAGGAGCCGCTGTACGCCGCTCCGCCGCTGCTGTCCCGGATGGTGGACGCGGGCCTGCTCGGCCGCAAGTCGGGCCGCGGCTTCTACGACTACACCGCCTCCGCCTGACCGGCGGCCGGGCCCGGACGTGACGGGACCCGGGAGCGGTATCCGGCTCCCGGGCCCCTGAGGTGCCACCCAACTGATTGCGCCAGCACGTTTAAGAGCTGCGGATCATTTTCACAGTGTCGTGTTCTGCCTTTGAACTACCGTGCCACGAGGAGAGGCACAGGCGGGACTTGAACCCGCATCCGACCCTTCGGTCCGCACCCGGTCGATCTGGCGCTCGGCGGCGAATACTGAGACTGGAGCGAGAATCTGAGTTTCATGGGGCTGCCTCTACCCTTTGGGCCACCCCGGCAGGTGGTGCCGGGGGGAGGACTCGAACCTCCACCGTTACCCCGTGGTCAGCTTCAACATCAGTGTCAGCTTGCGCTGTTGCCAGCGCACCCCTTCGCTCGCACGAGGGGCGATCAGAAGGCTACCCGAACAGGTAGCCGAACACGGCCTCGCCGGCGCGCCGGTCGGTGACCTCGGCGCCGTTGGCCTCCTCGCGGGCGTACTGCACCGCCTGCTGGAGCTTCTCCACCCGCTCGACGAGTTCGTTGACCCGCCGGGCGGGGAGCGCGCCGGAGAACTTGACGGTGGTCCAGTACCCCACCGGGATGTCCTCGTAGTACACCTCGACCTGGGCCGGGTGCTTCTCGGTCGCCTCGGCCTTCACGTGGTTGCGCGGCACCTTCTTGGTCCGGATGGTGCGCACCGCGTCGGTCTTCCAGGCGTCGGTGGACGGGTCGAGGGCCCACGCCTCCGAGGCGTCCAGCACGGGCAGCTTGCGGACGAAGGTGTACAGGTCGGCGAGCTGCTTCTCCAGGAAGAGCAGGTAGCTGACCGGCACCTCCTTCAGCAGCGGCCGCCCGTCGACCACCACGTCGGCGCGGGCGGAGCAGTTGGCCCAGTCCTTGGTCGCGGTGACGTCGAACAGCCGGGTGAGCGAGGTGGCGGTGGCCCGCAGGATGTCCTCGGCCTTGACCTGGACCCGGGTCGACTCCGGCGGGAGCTGCTCGCCCTCCTCGTCCTTGGGCTGGTACGTCCGGGAGATGCCCGCCAACAGGGCCGGCTTCTGCAGCCCGTGGTGGGCCTGCGTGAGCTCCTGGAACGACTTGGACTTGACGCCCTTTTCGACCGCGATGATCTGGTTCAGTTTCGCCACGTGGCAGAAGCTACCAGCGCCGCATGCGCACTGTCGTGCGAATTCACGCAGCAGGCTGCCTTCGGGCCAGGCGCCGGCCCGAAGGCAGCCCCGCAGGTCAGCTGTTGATGCTGTAGGAGTCGCCGTAGACCTTCCACTTGAGCGGCGGGTCGAGGTCGAAGTTCTTGGCGTTCAGGAAGACCGTCTGCTCGGTGTCGACCCTGCTGGTGTCGGCGTGCGCCTCCTCCTTCTTCATGACGACCTTGCGGGCCGCCAGGAAGGCCTTCAGGTAGGTGGTCTCGTCGCCGCCCTGCGCCGGGGACTTGGCCTTCTTGAGGGCCGCCGCGCGGATCCCGCCGAAGCTGTCGGAGTCGCTGCCGGGGCCGTGCATCACGATGGCGTCGTAGTAGATGAACTGGCCGAGCGCGCGCAGCCCGTCCGCCTTGGCCTGGCTGACCGCGGGGTTGAAGTAGACGCGGTCGCGCTCGTCGTTCTGGGCCTTCTGGAAGACGGTGTCCTTGGCCGCGGTGGCCCAGTCCTTCTCGAACGCGCTGCCCAGGCCCGAGTGGGACTCGCTGCCGTTCACCTTCTTCAGCGCGGGCAGGTACTTGGCGAGGATGTTGCCGGGCTTCAGGTCGGTGTAGTGCTGGACCAGTTCGAGCATGTCGCCGGTGCCCGAGCAGAAGCCGATGATGCCGGCCGTGTAGCCCCGGCCGTCGCCGATGTCCTCGATGTACTTGTACTGGGCCTTCCAGTCCAGCGAGGAGTTCTCGGCGCTGGACACCAGCTGCATCGCGATGTCCTTCTTGTGCGCGTCGTCCAGGCCGACCGCCGCCACCGCCACGGTGGAGCTCTCGGCGTGCCCGACGCCCGCCGTGGCCAGCGTGAGGGGGACCGCGGCGAGCAGGATCGCCAGTGCGGTGCGGGCCGTCCGGTGGTGAGTTGCCATGTGAATGCTCCGTCTGCCGGCTGCGGGCATGGGGGTCCCCGCAGGTCACGTTAGGAAACTTTCCTAACCGATTGAAGCGCCCGGCCACCCCGGGCCGCAAGACCCTTGGCGCAGAAAGCAGTTGATCGTCACAGCGGGCACACCGCGCATCCGGCCGGCGCGCACACGACAAGGGCCCCGCCCCCGGACCGAGTCCGGGGGCGGGGCCCTGTGGCCGCCGTCGGGTCAGGCGCCGCGCAGCACCGCGCCGGTGCGCTCGCCGGCCACCGCGACCGCGTTCGCGCGGGCGGCCGAGGCCTCGTCCGCGGTCAGCGTGCGGTCGGTGGCGCGGAAGCGCAGCGAGTACGCCAGCGACTTCTTGCCGGCGCCCGCCTGCTCACCGGTGAAGACGTCGAACAGCCGGATCGCCTCGAGGAGTTCGCCCGCGCCGTCACGCAGCGCGTGCTCCACCTCGGCGGCCGGCACGGCGGCGTCCACGATCAGCGCCACGTCCTGGGTGGCCACCGGGTAGGCGGCGACCGCCGGCCCGGAGACCCGCTCGCCACCACCGGCGAACAGCAGGTCCGCGTCGATCTCCATCGCCGCGGTGCGCTCGGGCAGGTGCAGCGCCTTGATCACCCGCGGGTGCAGCTCACCGGCGTGGCCGACCACGACCTCGCCGACCAGCAGCTCGGCGCAGCGGCCCGGGTGCCACGGGGCACGCTGGGCCTGGCGGACCGTCAGCTCGACGTTGGCCGCGCGGGCCACCGTACGGGCCGCCTCGACGGCGTCCGCCCAGCTCGCGCCGGCGCCCTTGCCCCACCAGCCGGACGGCAGCCGCTCGCCGGCCAGCGCGATCGCGATCCGGCGCGGCTGGTGCGGCAGCGCCGCGTCCAGCTCGGCCAGCTCGGCCTGGCTCGGACGGCGGTCGACGGGCAGCCGCGGGGCGACCCGCAGTTCGTCCTTGGGCAGGAACAC
Organism: Kitasatospora sp. NPDC094015; assembly: GCF_040304075.1. Taxonomy (NCBI): domain Bacteria; kingdom Bacillati; phylum Actinomycetota; class Actinomycetes; order Kitasatosporales; family Streptomycetaceae; genus Kitasatospora; species Kitasatospora sp. NPDC094015. The sequence continues at coordinate 138,963 of NZ_JBEOUL010000007.1, read as the reverse complement.
CGTGCCGGTCTCGAAGATCGCGAGATCGGTGTTGCCGCGGCCGATGTTGCGGCGCAGCGCGCCGAGCAGACCGGGCAGCAGCGTGGTGCGCAGGCCCGGCTCCTCGTCGTTGAGCGGGTTGACCAGCGTCACCGTGCGGCGGCGCTCGTCCGCGGGCTCGAGGCCGAGCGCGTCGAGCGCGGCCTCGCCGACGAACGGGTAGTTGTTCACCTCGACGTAGCCGGCCCCGGCCAGCGCCACCCCGGCCCGGCGGTGGAAGCGCTGGGCCTCGGTCAGGCCGCGGCCCGGCGGGACGGTGGGCATCCGGGCGGGGACGTTGTCGTAGCCCTCCAGCCGGATGACCTCCTCCGCGAGGTCGTACGGGTCGGTGAGGTCGGGCCGCCAGCTCGGCGGGGTGACCTCCAGGATGTCGGCGCCCACCACGGTGCAGCCGATCTCCTGGAGCCGCCGGGTGACCGTCTCGCGGCTGTACGCGGTGCCGGCGACCCGGTCCGGCAGGTCCGCGTCGATCGCGATGGTGCGCAGCGGGTGCGGCGCGGCGATGTCGGTGACCCCGGCCTCGGCGGTGCCGCCGGCGATCAGGACCAGCAGGTCGACCGCGCGCTGGGCGGCGGCGCGGGCGGCCTCCGGGTCGACGCCGCGCTCGAAGCGCTTGGACGCCTCGGAGGGCAGCTTGTGCCGCTTGGCGGAGCGGGCGACCGCGACCGGGTCGAAGTGCGCCGCCTCGATGATCACCTCGGTGGAGCCGGTCACCTCGCCGGTCTCCGGGTCGAGCGCCGGGTCGAGGATCTCGGTGCTGGCGCCGCCCATCACACCGGCCAGGCCGATCGGGCCGCTGTTGTCGCAGATCAGCAGGTCCTCGGCGGACAGCTTGCGCTCGACGCCGTCCAGCGTGGTGAGGCTCTCGCCCTCGGCCGCGCGGCGGACCTGGATCGGGCCGTCCACCCGGTCGCGGTCGTAGGCGTGCAGCGGCTGGCCGACCTCGAGCATCACGTAGTTGGTGATGTCGACGGTCAGCGAGATCGGGCGGATGCCCGCCTTCTGCAGCCGGCGCCGGAGCCAGATCGGCGACTGCGCGGACGGGTCCACGCCGGTCACCGTGCGGGCCACGAAGCGGTCGCAGCCGACCGGGTCGGCGACCTTGACCAGGTAGCCGTAGGAGTTGGCCGGCGGCACGTCCAGCAGCGCCGGGTCGGCCAGCGGCAGGCCGTACGCGGCGGCGGCCTCGCGGGCCACGCCGCGCATGGACAGGCAGTAGCCGCGGTCCGGGGTGACGGCGATGTCCAGCACCTCGTCGACCAGCTGGAGCAGCTCGATCGCGTCGGTGCCGGGCTCGTACTCCGGCGGGAGCACGATGATGCCGTCGTGGTCGTCGCCCATGCCCAGCTCGCGGGCGGAGCAGATCATGCCGGCCGAGGTGTGGCCGTAGGTCTGCCGCGCGGAGATCGGGAACGGGCCGGGCAGCACGGCGCCCGGCAGCACCACGACGACCTTGTCGCCGACCGCGAAGTTGGTGGCGCCGCAGACGATCTCCTGCGGTTCGCCGGTGCCGTTGGCGTCGCCGACGTTGACGAAGCAGTGCCGGATCGGCTTCTTGAAGCCGGTCAGGGTCTCGATGGAGAGCACCTGGCCGACCACCAGCGGGCCCTTGAGGTCGGCGCCGAGCTGCTCGACGGTCTCGACCTCCAGGCCGGCCCGGACCAGGCGGGCCGCCACGTCGCGGCCGGTCTCACCGGCCGGAAGGTCGACGTACTCGCGCAGCCAGGAGAGCGGGACGCGCATCAGATCTCCATCCCGAACGGGAGGGTGAACCGGACGTCACCCTCGACCATGTCGCGCATGTCGGCGACGTTGTGGCGGTTCATCAGGATTCGCTCCAGGCCGAGGCCGAAGGCGAACCCGCTGTAGCGGCTCGGGTCGACGCCGCAGGCGACCAGCACCCGGGGGTTGACCACGCCGCAGCCGCCGAGCTCGATCCAGCCCTCGGAGGAGCAGGTCCGGCACGGGCGGTCCGGGTTGCCGACGCTCTCGCCCCGGCACACGAAGCACTGCAGGTCGATCTCGGCGCTCGGCTCGGTGAACGGGAAGTACGAGGGCCGCCAGCGCAGTTCCAGACCGTCGCCGATCAGCTTGGAGACCAGCTGCTCGATGGTGCCCTTGAGGTCGGCGAAGGTGATGCCCTCGTCCACCGCCAGGCCCTCGACCTGCCGGAACACCGGGGTGTGGGTGGCGTCCAGCTCGTCGGTGCGGTACACCCGGCCGGGGCAGACCACGTAGATGGGCGGCTCGCGGTCGAGCATGGTGCGGGCCTGCACCGGCGAGGTCTGGGTGCGCAGCACCACGCCGGAGTCCGGGGTGCCGTCCGGGGCCCGCACGAAGAAGGTGTCCTGCATCGACCGGGCCGGGTGGTCCTGGTGCAGGTTGAGGGCGTCGAAGTTGAGCCACTCGGCCTCGACCTCGGGGCCCTCGGCGACCTCGTAGCCCATGGCCACGAAGGTGTCCTCGATCCGCTCGGCCAGCGTGGTCAGCGGGTGCCGGGCACCGCGCGGGGCGCGGTCGTACGGCAGCGTGACGTCCACCGCCTCCTCGACCAGCACGCGGGCGTCGCGCTCCGCCTCCAGCTCGACCTGACGCTTCGCCAGGGCCTGGTTGACGGCGCCGCGGGCCTGACCGATCAGCTTGCCGGCCGCGGCCTTGGCGTGCGGCGGCAGCGCGCCGATCTCGCGGTTGGCCAGCGACAGCGGGGAGCGGTCGCCGGTGTGGGCGACCTTGGCGGCCTTGAGCTCGTCGAGGCTGCCGGCCGCGGCGAAGGCCGCGACGGCCTCGTCCCGGGCCTGCTCCACCACCTCGGGCTTGAGTGCCTCGACCTCGACCGGGTCGTACGACTTATTGGGTGCGGACATCTCTATCTTTCCCGTGCTCCTGCTGGTGAAGGGTTCTGGTGGCACAGCTCGCCCTTGCGTCACGCCCGGCGTGGCCTGGTCGCGGGCAGCCGCTCCCGCTGTTCACGGGAGGGGTGTCCGCGGCTCGGCCGCGCGGGGCGTACCACAACGCCAAAGGTCGAGTGTAGTCGTAGCGCGCACAGGGCCGACCGCAGGTCCGCGGCGCCCTCGCACGGCGAAGCCCGCCGGGGCGACCGCTTCAGGGGCTCTCAGAGCATGAAGTCCGGCACCCCGGCGGGCAGGATAAATCGGAACTGGGCGCCGCCGCCGGGGGCGCGGCTGATCCGGATGGTGCCGCCGTGGGCCTCGACGATGCCCTTGACGATGTAGAGGCCGAGGCCGGTGCCGCCGCGCTTGGAGCCGCGCCAGAAGCGGGTGAAGACGCGCGGCATCGACTCCTCGGGGATGCCGCTGCCCTCGTCGCTCACGGTGACCGCCGTTCCTTCCAGGACCCGGGGCGGGGTGCCCGGGGGCTCCCAGCCGGCCGCCTCGACCACTTCCTTGGCGGGCGCCACCTCGATGGTGACAGTGCCCTCGCCGTGCCGCACCGCATTTTCCAGCAGGTTGCCCAGCACCTGGTCGATCTTGTCGGGGTCGGCCCAGAGCGGACCGGACAGCTCGCCCACCCGGATGTCGAAGCGGTCGGCCGGGATGCCCGCCGCGACCTTGCCCTCCACGTGCCGCCGCACCGCGGCCGGCAGGTCGATCACCTGCTTGCGGACCTCCAGCCGGCCGGCGTCGATCCGGGAGATGTCCAGCAGCTCGGCGATCAGCCGGGTGACCCGGTCCGCGTCGGCGTCGACGGTCTCCAGCATCACCCGCTTCTGCCCGTCGTTGAACCGCTCCCACTTGGCCAGCAGCGTGGCGGTGAAGCCCTTGACGCTGGTCAGCGGGGAGCGCAGCTCGTGCGCCACGGTGGCGATCAGCTCGGCGTGGCTGCGCTCGGTGCGCCGGCGGGCCTCGGTGCCGCGCAGGCAGACCACCACCCGCTCGATGGGGCCGCGGGGCCGCTCCCGGACGTACCGGGCGGAGGCCAGCACCTCACGGCCGCCGGGCAGCAGCAGGTTGCGTTCGGGCTGGCCGGTGCGGACCGCGAGACCGCCGTACGGGTCGGTCAGCTGCCACCAGCGCCGGCCGTCCAGGTCCTCCAGCGGGAGCGCCTGCTCCAGCGGCCGGCCGAGCACCGCGGCCGGCGCGAGGCCGGTGATCCGGGCGGCGGCGCTGTTGAAGACGGTCACCCGGCCGCGGGCGTCGGCGACCACCAGCCCGTCCGGAAGGTCGTCCGGGTCGAGCCGTGCACCGCTGCCCACCATGGGTGTCCCTCCCGCTTACCCAGCGTGTTGCCGCCCCGACGCAGACCCTAGCGCCCCTACCCCCGTGCGCGACAGCCTCCGGGCGAGCGCTGTGCGCGGGCCGAGGCGTAGAGGCAGACGGCGGCGGCCGTGGCCAGGTTGAGGCTCTCGGCGTGGCCGTGGATGGGCACGCGCACCACCTCGTCGGCGAGTGCGCGGGTCTCCTCCGGCAGGCCCCAGGCCTCGTTGCCGAACACCCAGGCACCGGGCGCGCCGAGGGTGCCCTCGTCCAGCTCCTGGTCGAGGTCGCGCTCCCCCGCGCCGTCCGCGGCCAGCACCCGCACACCGGCCTCGCGCAGCCGGGCGACGGCCACCTCGATCGGCACGCCGGTGGCGAACGGCAGGTGGAACAGGCTGCCGACGGAGGCCCGGACTGCCTTCGGGTTGTAGAGGTCCACCGAGGCGTCGGTGAGGATGACGGCGTCCGCCCCGGCCGCGTCGGCGGTCCGCAGCACGGTGCCGGCGTTCCCGGGGTCACGGACGTGCGCGAGCACCGCGACCAGCTGCGGGCGGGCCGCCAGCACCTCCTCGAAGGGGGTGTCGATGAACCGGCACAGCGCCACGATGCCCTGCGGGGTGACGGTGTCGCAGATCTCCGCGATCACCTCGTCGGTGGCGGTGAGCACCGCGAGCCCCTCGGTCAGCGCCGCCCGCACGATGTCGGCGTGCCGCTCGGCCGCCTCGGCGGTCAGGTAGATCTCCACCACGGCATGCTCGCCCGAGCCCGGCAGCCGCCCGAACGCCACGGCCTCGCGGACGGCCTGCGGACCCTCGGCCAGGAAGCGGCGCTCCTTGCTCCGCTGGTTGCGCTTGGCGAGCCGGCGGGCGGCCACCACCCGCGGGGAGCGCAGGGAGGTGAGCAGGGGGGTGTCGGTGCTCTGCATGCTCTCGTTCTCTGAGTGGGCCGGGCACGGCCGGGGCCGGACGCGGCGGGCCGCCAACGAATCGGACCCGCAGGCCGTGGGGCCTGCGGGTCCGGACAGCTCAGCTGTGATCCGCTCGGGATCAGGCAGCGGCGACCTTCGGCGCGTTCACGTCGGCCGGCAGCGCCTTCTGGGCGACCTCGACGAGCACGGCGAACGCACCGGCGTCGTGCACGGCCAGCTCGGCCAGCATCTTGCGGTCGATCTCGACGCCGGCGGCCTTCAGGCCCTGCACGAAGCGGTTGTAGGTGATGCCGTTGGCACGGGCCGCAGCGTTGATGCGCTGGATCCAGAGCTGGCGGAAGTCGCCCTTGCGCTTCTTGCGGTCGTTGAAGTTGTAGACCAGCGAGTGGGTGACCTGCTCCTTGGCCTTGCGGTACAGGCGCGACCGCTGGCCGCGGTAACCGCTGGCCCGCTCGAGGATGACCCGGCGCTTCTTGTGGGCGTTCACTGCCCGCTTGACGCGTGCCACTTGATTACTCCTTGGGTTGGACCGCGGACTGCTTCACGCGGTCCGTCATTCGATTGGGTCGGGAAGGATCAGCCGGTTCCGCAGCAGGGCCGCGGGCGGGCGATCACTTGCCCAGAAGCTTCTTGATCTTCTTGGCGTCGGCCGGGGCCATCACGACGGTGCCGGCCAGCTTGCGGGTCAGCGTCGAGGGCTTGTGCTCCAGCAGGTGGCGACGGCCGGCACGCTCGCGCAGCACCTTCCCGGAGCCGCTGATCTTGAAGCGCTTGCTGGCGCCGCTGTGCGTCTTTTGCTTCGGCATGTCGCCGTTTCTCCTCATCGTCCGCCCCTTGGCCCGCACACTGCTGCGCGGGCCCGGGGCACAGGCCCCTCCCCACCCGGTGTCGGGTACGGAGGGCGGTTCTAGGTCACCGGGGCGGATGCCCCGGTACCTGGGCCGATCACCCGGACGAGCCATGAGCCACGGGGGCTCAGGCGTCCTGGGCGGTCTCGGCCGGCTGCTCGACCTCGGCGGCGGGGGCCTCGACGGCCTCGTCACCTTCGGTGTCCTCGATCACGTCCAGGGCCTCGTCGTCCTCGACGTCGTCCTCGGCGTCCTCGGCGATCGAACCGGGGGTCCGGCCCTGGCGCTCGGCCTTGCGGGCGTCCGCGATGGCACGGGCCTCGGCCATGGCCTCGGTCTTCTTCTTGTGCGGGCCGAGAACCATGATCATGTTTCGGCCGTCCTGCTTGGCCGAGGACTCCACGAAGCCGAGCTCCTGGACGTCGTCCGCGAGCCGCTGCAGCAGTCGGAAGCCCAGCTCGGGGCGGGACTGCTCACGACCGCGGAACATGATCGTGATCTTGACCTTGTCGCCCTGCTTGAGGAACCGGACGACGTGACCCTTCTTGGTGTCGTAGTCGTGCGGGTCGATCTTCGGCCGGAGCTTCATCTCCTTGATGACCGTGTGCGCCTGGTTCTTGCGCGCCTCACGGGCCTTCATGGCCGACTCGTACTTGAACTTGCCATAGTCCATGAGCTTGCAGACCGGAGGCCGCGCGGTGGCGGCAACCTCGACCAGGTCGAGGTCGTACTCCTGGGCAAGCTCCAGCGCCTTCGCGAGCGGCACGATGCCGACCTGCTCGCCACTGGGACCGACGAGTCGCACCTCGGGGACGCGGATCCGGTCGTTGATGCGGGGCTCGGTGCTGATGGGGCCTCCTCGGTTGCACCTTTTTTCGATGCGGCCGTCGGACGGCGGTCGCACGTAGTGGCTTCGACCACTGGGCGGGGCTTCATTCATGCTGCGCTGCGAACAGCACCGCAAGCACGAAAAAAGCCCCGCACGGTGACAGGCGGGGCTCCACACAATCCGAGGCGCCGGTGAGGGCGCCACTGGCGACCTGCGACCCTCGCGGGCGCCTGTCGCGGACCGTACCCGTCGACCGTGAGGACGAGGCGGGTGGGAGACTGTCGGGGTGGCCCTTTCGGGCCTCCTGGGTGGAGCCTCCACTTGCTGGCCAGGAACCCATGCGGGAATCCGGCCGGTCAGTCTCGAAGCATACAGCCTTTCCCGTCTCACCGGTATTCCGCCCCTCCCCCGGCCGGGGCCGCCCACCTGCGGCGCACCGGGCCGGGCGGGCCTGGGTACGCTCGCTGTGTACCCAACCCGGCACGACGGAGTGAGCCATCTTGACCAGCCAGCCCGAGCAGCACGAAGAGCACACCGGCGACGAGGCGGCCATCGGCTTCGACGACCTGACCCGCGACATCGCGGAGGTGCCGGCCGTCGAGGTGATCACCACCGTCGCGGTCCACCTGATGAGCGCCGCCGCCGTGAAGTGCGGGCTCGCCGAGGGCGGCGAGAAGGACAAGGACCTGGACGAGGCGCGCAAGCTGATCACCGCGCTGGCCGGCCTGGTCACCGCCGGGGCCCCGGAGATCAGCAACTTCCACGCCGCGCCGCTGCGGGACGGGCTGCGCTCGCTCCAGCTGGCCTTCCGCGAGGCGTCGCTGGTGCCGGACGCCCCCGGCTCCGGCCCCGGCGAGAAGTTCACCGGGCCGGTCTACTCCTGAGCCCGTCGCGCGGACACGCCGGCGCCCCCGGAGCGAGCCGCTCCGGGGGCGCCGGCGTGTTCAGCGGCGGTACAGCGGCTCCGGCGGCAGCGCGGTGCCCGCCGGCACCACCGCGAGCTGGAGGCCGCGGTCCAGCCTGACCCGCAGCACCGGGTCGGCGGTCAGCGCGCCCGCCAGCCGTTCGACCGCGGCGCGCGGCTGCGGCTCGGCGAGGCCCTCGTCCAGCACCACCACCAGCGTGCCGTCCGCCTCCTCGGCCGCCTGCAGGTGCCCGGCGACGACGGCGGGCTCGGCCACCAGCAGCGCCCGCACCGCCGCCCGGACCTCCGGGTCGGCGTGCGGCGCGAGGTAGGCGCGGTTCTCCGCCACGGCGCGCAGCCGGGCCCCGCTCAGCGGGACGGTGACCGGGCCGGCCGGGTCCACCAGCAGGGTGTCGGCGCGCTCGGAGTACGCCACCATCGCGGCCTGCGGCGCGGCCACCGGCGCCGGGCGGGCGTCGGCCCGCCAGCGGGCCATCGACTCCAGCGAGGTGAAGGCGGGCAGCGCCCGGCGGCCGTCCGCCGCCTCGATCACCGGCACCGCCATGTCGCTGGTCTTCTCGTGTCTGAGCCCGTTCGCGTCCGTCTCCACCTCGCCGAGCAGGGCCACGATCGGCACCAGCAGGCGGCTCGCGGTCAGCGCGCCGAGCAGCTCGCCCTCGGCCGTCCGGCCCTCCGGCCAGCCCGCGAGGGCCGAGGCCAGGCGCGGGTCGGCGGTGCCGTCGTCGTCGGAGAATCCGGGGTTCGGGATGTTCTTGGGCTCCACCCCGTGAGGGTATGCCACCGGTGCCGGCCGGCCGGCACCCGCAGGAGCCCCGGCCCAGGACCTACCCAGCGGTAGCGCCGTGTGGCAGTCTGCGCCCATGGCCAACCTGCACCCCGCCCCGGGCACCGTCGCCGACCGCGCGCGGTACGACCGCGCCACCGCGCACCTCGACGCACCGCTGGCCCTGGTCGACCTGGCGGCCTTCGACGCCAACGCCGCCGATCTGGCCAGGCGGGCGGCCGGGAAGCCGATCCGGGTCGCCAGCAAGTCGGTGCGCTGTCGGGCCCTGCTGGAGCGGGTGCTGGCGATGGACGGCTTCGCCGGGATCATGAGCTTCACGCTGGCCGAGTCGCTCTGGCTGGCCCGCTCCGGCTTCGAGGACGTCCTGCTCGCCTACCCGTCCGCCGACCGGGCCGGCTACGCCGAGCTGACCGCCGACCCCAAGCTGGCCGGCGCCGTCACCGTGCTGATCGACGACCCGGCGCAGCTCGACCTGATCGACCGGGCCCGCGAGGGCGCCGAGCAGGTCCGGGTCTGCCTGGAGCTGGACACCTCGCTGCACCTGCTGGGCGGCCGGGTCCGGGTCGGCGCCCGCCGCGCCCCGATGCGGACCCCGGAGCAGCTCGGCGCCTTCGCCGAACTGGTCCACACCCGGCCCGGGTTCAAGGTGGTCGGCCTGATGGCGTACGAGGGTCACATCGCCGGTGTCGGGGACCGGATCGCCGGGCGGCCGCTGCGCTCGCAGGCGATCCGGCTGATGCAGGCGAAGGCCCGGGCGGAGCTGGCGCAGCGGCGGGCCGCGGTGGTGCGGCGGCTGCGGCAGGTGGCGGACCTGGAGTTCGTCAACGGCGGCGGCACCGGCAGCGTGGAGAGCACGGTGGCGGAGCGGGCGGTGACCGAGGTGGCCGCGGGCTCGGGCCTGTACGTGCCGCGGCTGTTCGACAACTACCGCTCGTTCCAGGGGCGTCCGGCGGCGCTGTTCGCCCAGCCGGTGGTGCGGCGGCCGGGGGTCGGCGTGGTGACCGTGCTCGGCGGCGGATACCCGGCCTCGGGCGCGGCCGGTCCGGACCGCTCCCCCGTGCCGTACCTGCCGGCCGGGCTGCGCTACGACCCGCAGGAGGGTGCCGGCGAGGTGCAGACCCCGCTGCTCGGCTCGGCCGCCGACGACCTGCTGATCGGCGACCGGGTCTGGTTCCGGCACGCCAAGGCCGGTGAACTCTGCGAGCGCTTCCCGGAGTTGCACCTGGTCGAGGGCGACCGGGTGACCGGCACCGTGCCGACCTACCGGGGTGAGGGGAAAACCTTCCTCTGACCGTCCGACCCGGGGCCTATGCTGACGATCAGTCGGATTTCGCGGGTCGGAAGGGGGCAGCCATGGAGGCCGAGCTCGTCGCACTGGCGACGTCGGGGGCGACCACACTGGTCGGGCTGATGGTGACCGAGGTCTGGTCGGAGGTCCGGGGGCGCTTCGGCGCCCTGTTCGGGCGCCGCCGGGAGACGGTCTGCGAGGACATGGACGCGGTCCGCGAGGAGCTGATCGCCGCCGAGGACCGTGAAGCCGCGATGGCCGGTGCGGAGGCCGAGTGGACCGCCCGGCTGCGGCGCGCGCTGGCGGCCGACCCGGCGGCGGCCGACCAACTGCGGTCGCTGCTCGACGAGTTGCAGCAGCACGGGCCGCAGCCCGGCGCGGGGTCGGCGAACGCCACCATCACCGGCGGCACGTTCCACCAGTCGGTGGTCCAGATCGGCCGGATCGACCAGGCCGGGGACGTCACCTTCTGACCACGACGACGGATCGGGCCCCCGGCGGGTGCCGGGGGCCCGATCCGTCGTCGGTCGGTCTTCGGGTCCTCGGGATGCTCGGGCCCGCTCAGGTGCGGGTGCCGCCCGAGCCGCCGCCGAGCGCCGGGCCGTCGTAGGCCGCGATGCCCGCGACGATGGTGTCCATCACCTTGACGTCGGGCGCCTTGGTGTCCACGTCGAAGCCCAGGTGCACGGAGGCCAGCTGCTTGCCGTCGCCGGTCGGGAAGACCACCGTCTCCACGTAGCCGTCGTTGCCCTGCGCCGCATCCACCTTCCAGCGGACCAGGTAGCCGTCGTGGCCGGCCACCTTGACAGCCTCGGACTTCAGCTCCTCGTGCGAGTTCACCTCGCCGTAGGAGTCCTTCGCCGCCGCCGCGATGTCGGCCAGCGCCGCCTGCTTGGCGTCGGTGCCGTCCACCTTGCCGGTCACCGCCCCGCCCAGCGAGCAGGTGTCCTTGCCGTCGACGCAGGTGTACTGGCCGACGGTGAGGGCCGCGTAGCCGTCGTCGGTGGTGCCGCCCTGCCAGCCCGACGGGACGGGCAGGCTGATCCGGTTCACCGCGTCCACGGCCGGGCCGCCGCCGGCCCCGCCACCGGGCAGGCCGCCGCCCGGCGGGGTGCCGTCCTGGCTGCCTCCGCCCTGGCCGTTGCCCTGGCCGTTGCCTTGGCCGTTCCCGCCCTGGCCGCCGTTGCGGCCCTCGCCCGGGGCCGTGCCGCCCTTGCCGCCGAAGCCGCCGCCGGGGCCACGGAAGTCCTGGGACCGCTGACCGGGCCGGTCCACCGCCGCCCGGCTGTCACCGGAGCGGCCGTCCATCGCCAGGTAGGTCACCCCGGAGCCGACCGCCAGGCCGACCAGTGCCGCCACCGAGGCGGCCACCAGGACGGCCCGGCCCGGCCGGCGGCGCGCCTTCGGCGGGGCCGGCTGGCCGAACGCCACCGGCGGCAGCTCCGGGTAGCGCACCGTCGGGCCGGTGCCCAGCACCTCGCCCTCCAGCACCCGGTCGTCCGTGCTCCCGGCCGCCGCCCCGTCGGCCGGCGCGGGCCGGGTGGCCGTGGTCCATCCGGTGCCGTCCCACCAGCGCTCGGGCCGAGGGTCACCGGTGAGTTCCTTGGGGTCCGGGTACCACCCGGCGGGAATCTGCTCGCTCACACCGGAGAAATCTAAACGCCCGCGGGTAAGCACGGAATCAGCTCGACCTGAGAACGGCCTTTCCCCGATGAGATTCGGATGAGAAAGACACGCCAGCCCCGTCGGACCGCCCCAGCAGCCCTTCCCGCCCCGCGGACGGCAGAATTCGCCGCATGACCCCACGGCCCGTCATCGGCATCAGCAGCTACCTCACCACGGCGGCCTGGGGCCGCTTCGACCAACGGCTCGCGGTCATGCTGCCCGAGCGCTACCCGGCGCTGGTCCGGGCCGGCGGCGGCCTGGCCGTCCTGCTGCCCCCCGACGCACCCGAGCACGCCCCGGCCGCCGTCGCCCGGCTGGACGCCCTGGTGATCGCGGGCGGCGAGGACGTCGACCCGGCCCTGTACGGCGAGCAGCCGCACCCCAGCACCGAGGCCGTCGCCCCCGAGCGGGACGCCTGGGAGGCCGCCCTGCTGCGCGCCGCCCTGGCGGTCCGGATGCCGGTGCTCGGCATCTGCCGGGGGATGCAGCTGCTGAACGTGGTCCGCGGCGGCTCCCTGCACCAGCACCTGCCCGACCTGGTCCGGCACGAGGGCCATGCCGGCGGCCCGAACAGCTACGGCCGGCACGCCGTGCGGCCGGTGGCCGGGACGATGCTCAGCGGGCTGCTGCCGGAACCGAGCGTGGTGGTGCCGACCTCGCACCACCAGGCGGTGGACCGGATCGGCGAGCGGCTGACGGTCTGCGCCCTGGCCGAGGACGGCACCGTCGAGGCGGTCGAGGACAGCACCGGGGCGGGCTTCGTCCTCGGCGTGCAGTGGCACCCGGAGCAGGGCGAGGACCCGCGGGTGATGCAGGCCCTGGTCGGCGCCGCGGCGGCGACCCGGGCGGGTCGGCTGGTCCCGGTCGGCTGAGGCCGTTCGGCGGCACCGGCGCGGGCCGTTCGGCGGGAACGACAACGGTCACCAGTGCAGTCTTTGGATCTTCCTCCGATCTGCGGTTCACTTCGTGGACGGGCAGTGCGGCCCGGCCTACGGAACGTGCGGGAGAGGATCTCGATGGGCGGCCACGACCACCAGCACGACGAGCACGACCACGGCGGACCCGGTGGCCACGGCGGGCACGGCGGGCACTCGCACGGGGTGGCCGCCGACGCCGACCGGCGGTGGCTGCTCAGCGCGCTCACCCTGATCGTGGTCTTCATGGCCGGCGAGGTGGTGGTCGGCTTCGCCGCCCAGTCGCTGGCGCTGATCTCCGACGCCGCCCACATGCTCACCGACGCGGCGTCCATCGTGCTGGCGCTGATCGCCATGCGGCTGTCCGCCCGGCCGGCCCGCGGCGGCTACACCTACGGCCTCAAGCGGGCCGAGATCCTCTCCGCCCAGGCCAACGGGGTCACCCTGCTGGTGCTGTCCGCCTGGCTCGGCTACGAGGCCGTGCAGCGGCTGATCCACCCGCCCGAGGTGACCGGCGCGCTGGTGCTGGTCACCGCGCTGGTCGGGATCGCGGTCAACATCGCGGCGGCCTGGTGCATGTCCAAGGCCAACCGCAGCTCGCTGAACGTCGAGGGCGCCTTCCAGCACGTGCTGACCGACCTGTACGCCTTCATCGCCACCGCCGTGGCCGGCCTGGTGATGATCACCACCGGCTTCGTCCAGGCGGACGCGATCGCCTCGCTGATCGTGGTCGCGCTGATGCTGAAGGCCGGCGTCGGACTGGTCCGGGACTCCGGCCGGATCTTCCTGGAGGCCGCCCCGGCCGGCATCGACCCGGACACGGTGGCCGATCGGATGGTCGCCGAGCCGCTCGTCGAGGAGATCCACGACCTGCACATCTGGGAGATCACCTCGGGCCAGCCGGCGCTGTCCGCGCACATCCTGGTCAGCCCGGGCGGGGACTGCCACGCCGTCCGCCGCGAACTCCAGCGCCGGCTGCGCGAGGAGTACCGGATCAGCCACAGCACCCTGCAGGTCGACCACGTCGGCGAGGAGGAGGCGCAGGCGCTGCTCCAGATCACCGGCCCCGGCGTCGAGCCGTGGGACCACTGCGCCGACGCGCACGGGCCGGTGCACCGCAGCGGGCCGCACGAGCACTGACGCCGGTGGCCCGCCGGACCCGGCCGCCTGACCCGGCCGCCGGCGGTCGATCGGTCGGACGGTTCGTCAGCGGCGTGCGGCATGATCGGAGGGTGACCGCACCCCGACTGATGCTGCTCGACACCGCCAGCCTCTACTTCCGCGCCTACTTCGGCGTGCCGGAGTCCGTGAAGTCCCCCGACGGGCAACCGGTGAACGCCGTCCGCGGCCTGCTGGACTTCGTGGCCCGGCTGGTCCAGGACCACCACCCCGACCACCTGGTCGCCTGCATGGACGCCGACTGGCGCCCGCAGTGGCGGGTCGACCTGATCCCCTCCTACAAGACCCACCGGCTCGCCGAGGAGGACGCCGGGAGCACCGGCGACGCGGAGGAGATCCCGGACACCCTGGCACCGCAGGTGCCGGTGATCGAGCAGGTGCTGGACGCCCTCGGCATCGCCCGGGTCGGCTGCCCCGGGTACGAGGCCGACGACGTGATCGGCACCCTCACCGCGCGGGCCACCGGGCCGGTCCAGATCGTCACCGGCGACCGGGAGACTGCAGATTACCAACCCGCACGGGTCCTGATCGTGACGGGGGACAGAGACCTCTTCCAGCTGGTGGACGACGCCCGCGGCGTGCAGGTCATCTACCCGGTCAAGGGCGTCGGCAACGCCGAGGTCATCAACGAGGCCGCCCTGCTCGAGAAGTACGGCGTCACCGGCAGCGAGTACGCCGACATGGCCGCCCTGCGCGGCGACCCCAGCGACGGCCTCCCGGGCGTCAAGGGCATCGGCGAGAAGACGGCGGCCCAACTCATCCGCGAGTACGGCGACCTCCCCGGCATCCGCGCCGCCGCCGCCGACCCGCTCTCCAAGCTCACCCCCGCACGCCGCAAGAACATCCTCGAAGCCGCCCCCTACCTCGACGTCGCCCCCACCGTCGTCCGCGTCGCCACCGACGTCCCCCTCCCCGACTTCGACCCCGTCCTCCCCACCGAACCCCTCGACCCCATGGCCTTGGAAGACCTCTCCGCCCGCTGGGGCCTCGGCACCTCCCTCACCCGCCTCCTCGACACCCTCACAGCCACCCGCTGAGAACGGAGCCCGCGTCCGTCTCCGCGCTGGCTCCCCGGCACGTCCCGAGACTCGGTGCCCCTTCCATGCGACGGCTCCAATAGTCAGGCGCAACAGGTTCGAGCTGTGCTAAGACTTCTGAACCGGCCTCCAAGTGCCATCTGGCCAGGCCCTCATTTTATGGCCCCTGACCTGCAAAAACACCTCTCAGAAGCTCTCGCTGTTACTCGCTCGTCCTCTCCCTCATGTGAAATGAGTGTGAAATGGCGACACTCGCAGATGACTATGCGTCAGCAGAGGAAGCGGGCGACAGGTCGGCCACTGCCCGCACAGAGAGTGACGAACCCTGTCGAGTGGCGGCCGCTGCATCAGTGCAGCAGCCGCAGCTCTGCAGGCGAGATCGGTGGCTACCGTCATCGCCTTGCACGCGGGCAGTCATGGCGGCTGCAAGGGGATTCTGCGGCCTCCCCATGTATTTGCTGTCCACGGCCCCTGATGTCGATGTTCCCTTGGCGCCGGGGCCACCGTCACCACCGCCTCGATCCTGCTCTGGATCTGATCTTTGAAGACGATCTCTAGTACGCAGCCTGGATTCCTCCTGCAGTGAAGCTCGTACGCGGATGGGCGCGCTTGTCTATTGTCGGGTGACATGGGGACGGTAGGAGATGACAGTGCGAGCCGTAGGGTGCCATACGGGGCTATGCCGCCGGTGTTCAGGGATCGCACCCGGGACGCGTGTGTGGTAGTACCGGGCATCATGGGCAGCGTCCTTCAGGAAACTACGACGGGCCGCCCGCTATGGGGCGTCGACCTCAGGATGCTGACCGGCACTGCAGCCGACGACGACCGGTTTAGCGTGTTGCAAGCGGACGAGTTGGAGCGGGCCGCTGACGCTGACACCTTCCGACGTAATCCGCTGACCCGAGTGCGAGCAACCGGGCTGCTGGCGAAGCCGTGGTGGCTGCCCGTACTGGAAGGCTTGGATCCCTATACCCAGACAGTCGACAGCCTGCGGAAAGTCGTGTTGGCACCGGAGGCCGTGGCCGCTTTTCCGTACGACTGGCGCCTGTCCGTCGCCTACAACGGCGCAGTGCTCGCCCGTACGGCCCGCGCGCATCTGACTCGGTGGCGAGACCAGGTCGCCTCCCGGTCCGAGTGGCGGGCGGCGGGCGAACGGCAGCCGCGGCTGGTATTCGCCGCACACTCGATGGGTGGGCTGGTGGTGCGGGCCGCCATGGAGCAGGACCCGGAACTGGCGGCCGACACGCGGGCGGTGGTCACCGTGGGGACCCCCTTCTTGGGCTCAGCGAAGACGGTCCTGACGCTCAACCTCCTATGCGCCGGGGCGAGGCCGAGGTGGCTGCTTCGGCAGGTGCAGGCAATGGCGGCGACTCTGCCGGGCGTGCACGACCTGCTTCCCGGATACCGCTGCCTGGA
The DNA here is from genome assembly GCF_040304075.1 of Kitasatospora sp. NPDC094015. Lineage (NCBI taxonomy): Bacteria > Bacillati > Actinomycetota > Actinomycetes > Kitasatosporales > Streptomycetaceae > Kitasatospora > Kitasatospora sp. NPDC094015. Next base: position 122,897 of record NZ_JBEOUL010000007.1, on the reverse strand, counting down.
TATAGGTCTGGATATCGCACGGCTCACTCCGAGTGATGTCGCTCGGTTCGGCGGAGATCGGGACCTGGCAGCCCGCTCGTTGGACGAGCACACCCGCCGTTGGGAGCAGCCATTCGCGATGCCCGGCCACCGGGCGGTCGTGGGCGAGGCCCAGGCCACCGTGCAGACCCTGGCTGAGCTACCGCAGGCAATCGTCGTGGGCCGCCGCCACGCATTCGATGTCGGCGACGACGGCGAACTCGTCCGCGACCCGGCCAGTGGTGTCCCCGCCCGGCGCGATACACGCGGAGATGGCACTGTGCACCTCCCATCCGCTCAGGCCGGCATCACCGCGGTCACCTACGTATTCGGCCAGCACGGCACCCTGATGCGCCACGACGAGGTCCTGCGCCAGATCCGCAACATCACCCTCGAACGCGCCTCGGGCGCCCGCATGGCCGACAGCAACAAAGCCGGAGCGGGCCTGGAGACCCCCTATCTCGGCGGGTCGGTCGGGCAGCCGCTCACCCTCCACGTCACCGGCTTGCTCAACCCGGCCGGGGTGAGCCTAACCGTTCGCTCTGCGACCAGCGGCCGCCTCGGCCACCCCCTCACCCTCCGTCGCGACATTGATCGCCCCGACGGCGCCTTTGCCAGCCGATTCATCCCCGACGCGCCAGACCTGTACCGAGTCACCTTGGACACCGGGGCCGACGTGCCGATTACCCAACTCATCCTCGTCACCCCGCCCGACGCCTGAACGCGGAAATCCGCCCATGCCTACCCCCAGCGCCCCCGCCTACCGACCGACCCCTGCTGCCGCTGCCCCAGGCCAGGCAGGGCTGACCCCGACCGGTGACGCGGTCGAGGACTTCCCGGCCGCTGGAAGCGCGGTCGAGCTGTTCCCTGTGAACTTCACGACCTACCGGCACCATGACGACCTGGACACCGAGCAACACGTACTGGCAATCGCCGAACTCCTTACCCCCTACGGCCTAAACGTCAACCACTGGGTAGTCCCGGAGGACGAACGGGACCGGCAGGCGGTCGAGAACCGCCTCGGCGACTGGAAACGGCTCACGGCCACGCATCGCGGAAACACGGTGCTCTACTGGGCCGGCCACGGCAATGCCGAGCACCTCGCCCACCATCTCACCCCAACACCCATCGACGACGGTGTATCCCCAGAGGAGGTTGCCCGCGCCATTGGCCGCAGACGGTTTCACCCCGACAGCGAGCACAGCTGGACGATCGTCGTCCTCGATGCCTGCTTCTCCCAGGACTTCGCTCGCAAGGTCCACACCACACTCATCAACGAGTATCGAGGCGTCGACCGCTTCCTGCTGCTGTCCACCGCCGCCGAGGGCTACGCGGAGCTTGGCGCCTTCACCCGAGCTTTGGAAAACGCCCTGACCATCACCTTCTTTGGGAGGAGGGCCATCGGCCTGGCCGAACTCGGAAGCCAGCTCGCTCGCGAACTCCGCGGCTACCGCGCTGATACCGTCGACGACCACCGCGACCAGTTGGTCCGCGTCCTGCCAGACGTCGCCTCCGCCGTCTCCGCACCGCTAGACCAGCTCGCCGAGCTCCAAGCAGTTATCGACCAGCTTCCCGCCGATGAGCAGCGCCACTTCCTCCCCAAGGCCAGCGGGGCCGAACTAGGCGAGCTCGCCTGGTACTTCCACGGCCGCACCCAGGAACGCGACCAGATCCTCCACTGGTTGGCCACCGCCATTCGGGGCGCCCTCGTTGTCACCGGCCCCGCAGGTTCGGGCAAATCAGCCCTCCTCGGCCACGTCCTCCTTCACACCAACACCCGCCTGCGCGTCCTCCTCCTTCGCCACGGTCACCTTGCCCCACTACCGGCCGACATCCCCTGCCCAGACGACCCGTTCGACCTCGTCGTCCACCTCTCCGGCCTCACCCTCGCCCGAACCCTGCACCTCGTCGCCCAGGCAGCAGGTCTGCCAGACCTCGCACAGGAAGCGACCGCCAGCCAACCCCCGGCCGACCTCGCAGCCCGGCTCCTCGAACGACTCCAAGACCGACGCGAACGGCTGACCCTCCTCTTCGACGCCCTCGACGAGGCCGAACAGCCCCACACCATCGCCGACACCCTCCTACGCCACCTCGCCGCCCTCCCGGCCGTACGCATCGTCATTGGCACCCGCCGCTCGACCCGTGAAGGCCCCGACCAGCTGGCGCTCAACGACACCGACATCCTCGACGCCCTCCGGCCACGCGCTCACGGAGCACACCTGCAGTACATCGAGGTGACCCAAAATCAGGATGCGCTCGCCGGATATCTGAGCGCCAAACTCCACACCGCCCAATACAGAGGCGCCCTCGACGCCGACGACATGACTATAGAAAATGCCATCCACCGCCTGGTTACCCACCATCAACTGGGCGGCGCAGAACCGCAGCAGTTCCTATACGTCCGCCTCGCCGCCCACGAACTGCTCAACGACCCCGCCCTCCTCGCCGACCCCTCACCCCTGATCGGCCGCACCCACCGCCAGCTATTCACCCGCGCCCTGGAACGCCTCCACCGCGCCGACCCCCACTACACACCCCTCCTCCATGCCCTCGGCCTCGCCCAGGGGCGAGGCATGCCCGACCAAGATGGCATCTGGGCACAGGCCGCCGACGCCCTCACCACCACTGTTGGCACCGGCGGTAGTATCTCCGGCCTAGTCCGGGACGCCGCCCCTTACCTCGTCCTTGACCAGGAACACGGCCAGAGCGTCTACCGCCTCGCCCACCGCACCTTCAGCGAACACTTCACCGCTGCCCCTGACGTCCCCACTGCGCACGCCGCCGTCACGACAGCCCTGGCCTGCCACATCCGCTACAACCTCGACACCTCGCCGCATGAGGACTTCAGCCCCTACATCCGCCACCACCTCGCTGACCACGCACGCCTCGGCCACAAGGCGGGGGCCCTGAGGATCCTCGCCGAACACCCCGATGTCCTCGACACCCTCGACCTTTCCAGCATCACCACCAACGCCCTGCACCGTGGCCTCGCCTCGGGCGAGCTGCCACCCACCATCGCCGGGACCGTCTTCTTTCACAACCATGTCTACGAGACCGGTCCCTATCAGCAGGATCACGGCACGATCGGATGGCGCAGGTGGTGGCGCAGACTTGGTACTGCCTACATCCAAGGCACCCCGCCCTCCGTCGAGACCTGTCCTCACAACCCCTCAACGTGGCCCCCCACGCTGGTCGCTGGCGCAGTCAAGCGACGGCAGCTCCACCTGCAACTCACCGGCCACGTCGGCTACGTACACTCGGTGGCGGCGTTCACGGCTCCGGACGGCACCCCCCGCCTCGCCACCACCAGCGACGACCGGACGGTCCGGATCTGGAACCCCGCTACTGGCACCCAAGACGGACCTCCCCTCACCGGCCACACTCGGGGGGTGCTGGCGGTGGCGGCGTTCACCGCCACCGACGGCACCCCCCGCCTCGCCACAGCCGGTTATGACCGGACGGTCCGGATCTGGAACCCCGCCACCGGCACCCAAGACGGACCTCCCCTCACCGGCCACGCCGCAGGGGTGCACTCGGTGGCGGCGTTCACCGCCACCGACGGCACCCCCCGCCTCGCCACCACCAGCGACGACCGGACCATCCGGATCTGGAACCCCGCCACCGGCACCCAAGACGGACCTCCCCTCACCGGCCACACTCGGGGGGTGCTGGCGGTGGCGGCGTTCACCGCCACCGACGGCACCCCCCGCCTCGCTTCGGCCAGCGACGACAAGACCGTCCGGATCTGGAACCCCGCCACCGGCACCCAAGACGGACCTCCCCTCACCGGCCACGCCGCAGGGGTGCACTCGGTGGCGGCGTTCACCGCCCCCGACGGCACCCCCCGCCTCGCTTCGGCCAGCGACGACAAGACCGTCCGGATCTGGAACCCCGCCACCGGCACCCAAGACGGACGGCCACTCACCGACCACACCGACTGGGTGCGCTCGGTGGCGGCGTTCACCGCCCCCGACGGCACCCCCCGCCTCGCTTCGGCGAGCTACGACAAGACGGTGCGGGTGTGGAATCCCGCTACAAGCACCCAGGAAGGCCAGCCCCTTGTCGGCCACACCAACTGGGTCCGGGTGGTGAGGGCGTTCACCGCCGCCGATGGCACTCCCCGCCTCGCCTCGGCCGGAGATGACCAGACCGTGCGGATCTGGAACCCCGCCACCAGCACCCAGGAAGGCCAGCCTCTTGTCGACCGCACCGGCAGGGTCCGGGTGGTGGGGGCGTTCACCGCCGCCGACGGGACCCCCCGCCTCGCCACCACTGGCAACGACCGGACCGTGCGGATCTGGAACCCTGCCACTGGCACCCCAGACGGCCCTCCTCTCATCGGCCATACCGGGAGGGTCCGGGTGGTGGGGGCGTTCACCGCCGCCGACGGGACCCCCCGCCTCGCCTCGGCTGGCCGGGACAAGACGGTGCGGGTGTGGAATCCCGCCACCGGCACCCAGGAAGGCCAGCCCCTTGTCGGCCACACCAACTGGGTCCGGGTGGTGAGGGCGTTCACCGCCGCCGACGGGACCCCCCGCCTCGCCTCGGCCGGAGATGACCAGACCGTGCGAATTTGGAATCCCGCCACCGGCACCCAAGACGGACCTGCCCTCACTGGCCATACCGATGGGGTGCTGGCGGTGGGGGCGTTCGTCTCTCCGGACGGCACCCCCCGCCTCGCTTCGGCCGGCTACGACCGGACCGTGCGGATCTGGAACCCCGCCACCGGCACCCAAGACGGGCCTCCCCTGACCGGCCACACCCGGGCGATAATGACCGTGGCGTCATTCACCGCCCCCGACGGCACCCCCCGCCTCGCCACCACTGGCGATGACACGACGGTGCGAATCTGGAACCCCGCCACCGGCGCGCAGGACGGACCTGCCCTCACCGGCCACAACGGCGGAGTCCAGGTGGTGGCGTTCACCGTCGCCGACGGAACCCCTCGCCTCGCCACTACTGGCGATGACAAGACGGTGCGGATCTGGAACCCAGCTACTGGAACAACCCACATGTTGCCCCTGGAAGATCAGATATACGCACTAACGGAACACTGTGGACTGATCATCGCAGGAACCGACTCGGGCTATCTTGCGATCGATATCTCATCCATACCCGCCGGCACAGTTTGATCGCCAAAACACTTCCTAAGCTACTTTCGTCTGCCTTAGCACCGAGTTCGAGAGGAACAACCTGTTCGATCCGCGGGACCGGGATCAGGAGGAAGACTCTCCGGTGTAGGCCGTTCGCATCAGAATTTGCTTGATCGTTTTCGTGGCCCCGGGAACTGCCACTGCCTGGGTGGAGATCACCTGGGCACCTGTCTCCTCGGCAGCTTTCGCAATGTCCCGTAGGACGGCGTGAACAACCTCATTGGCAATGCCCTGCTGGAACGGGTTGTCCAGCATCAGCAGTCCGGGATACGGGCAGTCGCCGTCCATGTCCTTGGCGAGGAAGAGCAGAGCCCTGCTGTAGGCGAGGAAGAAGAGCACCGTGGCTTCTGCCCCGAGGGCTTGGTGCCAGGGCCGAGTGCCCACGTAGAAGGTCAAGTCGTCGGCGCTGATCGCCACGTTGCCGTCCACCCACACGTCGGCGCGGTGACGGTCGAGGAACTCGTTCATCCTCTCGGCGAACAGGGCGCAGCGGTCGAGTGGTGTCTTGCCGGGGCGGGGTGCGTCATCAGCCTGACGCTGGTGGTGCTCAAGGCGTCGGGCTGCCGCCGCAGTTGCTTCGGTGGCGGCGGCCTTGCGGGCGATCATCTCGTCCAAGGCAGGCAGCGCCGTGAGCTTCTGCTGCAGTCGGGCGATTCGGGCCGCCATCTCTTCGAGTGTCGTCACGAACGGTGCGAGACGGGCGGCCCGCTCGGTGTTCAGCCGGGCTGCGAGTTCGTGGTGGCGGTTCTGGGCCTGCTGACGATCCGTCCTGGCTTGTCCGAGGTCTTGGCGGGTGCGGGTGATGGCCTCTTCGAGGTCTTCGTCCTCGGCGGTCAGTGATCGCTGCTCCAGTTCCCCGCGGCGCTGGCGCTGGTCGTCGGTCACGGGCTGCGTGCAGACGTAGCACGTTCCCTCCGGGTGGTCCCGGTGAATGTCGATCTTCTGTTCGCAAGCGGGGCAGAGCCGTACCGGCAGGCTGCCGAAGACGTCCACCGAGGCAATCAGCCGGTCCATGCGGGAGATCTCGGCCTTGACGGTGTTCTGGGACTGGACGTGAGCTGCGAGGACCTGTTCGAGGTCGGCGATCCTCTCGGCTGTCTGGGCGAGTTCTTGGGTCGCCCGCTCATACTGGCTGGAGAGCGTGGCGTCGTAGCCCGGTGTCGTGCCCTCGGGGCGGCTGGGGGCCAAGAGGAGTTCTATCTCGCCGGTGAGCCGGCGGCGCTGCTCGTGGACGGAGTCGAGTTCGGCTCTGAGGTCGGCCCGGACGGAGTCGACCTGGTGCTGGGTCCGGGCGATGGGGATCTGCAGGTTCTCACACACAGCAGCGACGGCCCGGTCCGTGCTGTCGTGAACTTCCCGCTCAGCCGCTTGCGCTTGGAGGAGGTTGCGCTCTGCTGCCGCGAGGGCGAAATCGTTGTTGTCGTAGCGCGTGGGGGCGAACCCGAGGAGGTAACTGATCACCGCTCGCCGAAGGTACTCCTGCTCTTTGTCCGCGAACCGGATCCAGGAGTCCTCGTTGCGGTGGATGTGGCGCAGCACGCTACGGAAGCTGAGGGGTACGAGCTCGGTGGCGGTCGCAGCACGGATGCCCTTGGGGACGTTGATCCTCGGCCAGCCGAGTACGTACAGGATCCGGTCGGAGAACTCGGCGACGGGGAATTCGTTGCCGTTCACCGTGACCTTGCCCCGGTGTCCGTACTCCAGGTTCCGGCGGATCTCGGTCGGATTCCCGTTGACGGTCAGCTCGGTGATGATCTCGACGTACTCATCGGCGACCGCCGCCTTCAGGGCGTCGGCGGGGCTGTCCGGGTTGCCGAGGCAGTAGTCGATGGCCCTGAGCGTGGTGGTCTTCGAGCTGTTCCTGACGCCCTGGATGATGTTCAGGCCGACCGTGTTGAAGTCGTACCTGTCGATCTCGCCCGAGGTGTGGACCAGGGTAACGGCGCTGACCCGGAGCCCGGGTCGGGAGGGTGCCGTGGGCTCGGTCATGGCCTGATCTCCTGGTGGTAGGCGAGTTCTGCGACCTCAGCGGGGAAGAGTCGGTAGACGAGGTCCTTCAAGTCGGTGCCGGACCAGTCCGCGAGGTTGCCGCGCATGGCATGGCAACGCATGACTATGGGGCGGAACTCGTCCATCGCCGCCAAGGTGGCGGCGGCCTGCTTCCCCTTGGCCGTCAGGCGGACCCGTTCCGGTTTATGGCTCGTGGTGACGGTGATGAGTTCGCGGGCTGCGAGGAACGCCAGGAACTGCCGGTAGCGGGGATCCCAGGGGCCGAAGCGGTAACGGATCATCGGCGCCTCGACCTCCTCCGGCATGGACGCACGGAAAGCCGTTTCGTGGTGGACCTCGTCCGCGAGTGCTCGGTGTGCGCGTTCCAGGAAGATGGGGTAGCGGAGGAAGAAGTCGAGCTTGGCGAGCTTGGTGCGGCCGGCGATGTGCGGTCCGGGCTGGCTACCGCATTCGGCGAGTAGGAGGAGCAGCCGAGAGGCGTGGAAGTCGGGCGAGTCGTCCGGGTCCCAGGGCCGATGGAGCGGCGGGATGGCGCTCCTGCCGATTCTATGAGGCATCGGCGTACCGGTTCTGGCAGCGGGCGGTGATGTCCGCGAGGACCGCGTGAGCTCGGGCGAGGGTTACCGCCCCGCTGCTCACCGCCGGGAGGTTCTCGACCCGGGCGAGGGTTTCGAAGTATGCGTCCGATCCTGCAGGAATTCGTCCGGCCCGGCGCTCGGCCATGACCCGGGTGCAGACTGCGAACACCTCATCAGCAAAAACTTCCATCTGCTCACGTGCCGAACTGACGCTGGCCCGCTGAGCCCTGCGGTACCTGAAGACCTTCTCCTTATGAGCCTCTGCCTCCTCGGCCGACACCCCAGCGACCGCGAGCTTGTCCGCGAGTTTCGTCAACGGAGCGGTGGTGCCGTCCTGCTGTCTGCCCGTGGACTGCGTGATGGCCAGCAAAAGCATTTCGCGAAAATCCATGGCCGATACGGCACAGGGCTGCGGGGCCATCGCGCTGCGGGCGATGCGCATCAGGAGCCGCACCATGATGTCCTCGACCTCGGTGCTCAGCGGTGCCTGTCCGAGGTGACTGCCCACGATGGGGCCGAGCCGCCGTATCGCTCGGTCTTCCACCTCCTCGATGGTCCTGCCCTCCACCAGGACCTCAAGGCGGTCTACGCACCAGCCGATGTCCCGCTCGTTCGGCAGGACGACGCCACGAAGTCGCTTGACGATGTCCTCCCGGATGTCCTGCGGGACAGGACCCCGTGGCTTGCCGCGTTCGGTCACGAACACGTGGAAGTTGGCGTGCGGGCTCTCGTTGATGATGAAGGTGAAGCGGGCGTTGTCGGAAAGGGGTTTGCCGAGGAACAGCTTTCCCAAGTAGCTGCTCTCCGGCTTCTTGTCTATGTCAGCTGCGCACACGCTGGCGACGCTGTGGCGCTTGCCAGCTTCTTCGATGGTCTTCACCTGGCGGTAGACCGGCGCGTCTCCGTCGACGCAGACGATGTCTTCCAAGTCTTCCCAGGAGACTTGCGTCCACATGCCTTCATGCATGTCAAGGCAGTCGAGGAGGGTAACCGCGTCCTGGTACGCGAAGCCGCGCCGGCTCCGGCGCCCGCCGTCAGCTGGCGCCGAAGACATTCGTACTCCGCCATACTGCAGGAGGCCACGTCGAGACAGCCATTGGCTGCGCTGGCCGACGACGCACCAACACCACCCCTTAGATGATCCGTTGAGGATCGGCCAAGTAGACCATCGGGCGACAGAACGTGGCAACGGTTGTGACGGGCACCCGTTGCCAATCCTTCACAAATGCCTGCCTCCGCAATGACAGCTCTCCAACCCATGCGCATATGAGGCTGGCTGAGAAGTTGGTGAACAAGAACGGTGCTCCCGGGGTTTAGCGGAGGCGTGGTCCTTGCTGGTCTTGGTGCTGGATCTGCTGCGGACGTGGCTGGAGCGGCTGCCGCTGCTCAGCCGGGCGCTGGGTCGGGGCCTGGCGCTGGTCGGCGGGCTCGACTCGGCGGTTCGGCGCAGGCCGGGCGGTGCGGGTGGTGGGCTGTCCGCCGCGCTGCTGGAGCTGGTCGCGGTGGGCTTGGCGCTCGGCTTGGCGGCCGGCTCGGCGTCGTTCGGCGAGGGTCGGCTGGCGACGCTCCTCGGTCTGCTGCTGCTCGGGCTGGGTGGCCTCGGTGGTGAGTTGGCGGCGTTCGGCGAGGGCCGTGCTGACGTGTTCGGCGATGTACTGCTGGGCCAGGGCTGCATCGTCCAGGCGCGGTCGGCCGGCGAGCCAGGTGGCGCCGGTCCGGGCGGCGACGGTACGCAGGATCTCGGCCTGATCGGCCTCGGACAGCGTGCGGTAGACGTCGGCGGCGAGTCGGTGGAGGGCCTGCTGGTCGCTGTCCGCGGTGGCCGCCGCCGGGGTGTTCAGGGTGGTGGCGATGCGGCGGGCGGCGATGGCGGCTTCGGTGGCCGTCCAGTAGGCGTGGTGGCCGGTTCGGCCTTCCTCGATGTAGGGGCCGGCGGGCTGGGCGGCGTTGTCGTTGGTGACGCGGTACTGGTCGCGGTAGGCGGCGACGACGGCGAGTTGCTGCTGCCACTCGGTACGCAGGACGGGGTCGGCGGGGGCTTCGCCGAGGCTCCGGGCGACTCTCCGCGGTGCGCTCGGCGAGGACCGAGACGCGGTTGGCGATCAGCGCGGTGCTCTCGGTCAGGTAGTCGTGGTGGCGCGGGTTGGCCGCGGTGGAGGGCGGTACCGGGTTGATCCACGCGGGCAGGTCGGCGCGGCCGGAGGCGGCGCGGGTGTGGGCGAGGGCCTGCTGCTGGGCGTGCTGGAGGAGTTCGGGCAGGGCGGTGCGGCCGGTCGCCTCGGAGAGGGCGGCCTCCGCGGTGGTGCCGGTGTTCTCGATGGCCTTGAGGGTCCAGGCGAGGGTGCGCCACAGCTCCGCTTCGGCGCGATCGTTCTGCTGGGCGGAGACGGTCGGGGCGTCGGCGGCGAGGTGGCGGCCGATGCGCCAGGCCAGAACCTGGCTGAGGCTGTCGGCGCCGTTGAGCGGGCGGCTCTCGGCGACCTGGCGCAGCAGTACGGCGGGTTCGTGGCCGGCGGTCTCGGCACGACGCAGGGCGGCGGTAAGGGCGAGCCAGGTGCTCTCGCCCAGCGCGCGGGCGGCGTGCTGGGTGCCGAGGACATCGGCGGCGAGGGCCTGGCGGCGGAGGGCTTCGGGGGCCTGCTGGTGGTGTTCGGGGATGCCGTCGGCGGCCAGGGTGGTGCGGGCTGCGCGGGTCAGGGCGGTGACCGGGTCGCTCGCGCCGGTGGTCTGGTTCGCGGCGGTGGTGAGCAGGGTGGTGGTGTCGCGGTCGGTGCGCTCGGCGGCGGCCAGGGCGCCTGCGAGATGGGGCCACTGCGGGTGGGCGGTGACCTTGTCGGTGGTGGTGTTGAGCGCGGTGGCGGCGGTGGCGGCGTAGTGGTTGAGGGTGTCGGTGGCCACGTGCGGGTGCGCGTCCGGGGCCTGGGCGGCGGCGGGCGCGATGTGCAGGGCGGCCGGCTGCTCGGTGGCGCTCTCGGGGTCGAAGCGGTGGGCGGGCTGCCCGGTGAGCTGCGCGACCAGGGTGGCGTAGCGGGTGGTGTCGGCGGTGGTGGGTGCGTTGAGGTGGGCGGGTGCGGGGCGGTCGTCGGTGATGGTGTTCAGGCGCCAGGCGAGGGCCTGGGCTGGGGAGTCGGCGGTGGTCAGGTCGCCGCGCCAGGTGGCGGCGGCGAGCAGTCGTTCGGGCTGCCAGCCGGAGGCTTCGGCATCGCGGAGGGCGCGGGTGACGGCGGTCATCGCGTCGTCGCTGGTGATCTGCTCGGCGAGGGCGGGGCCGAACAGGCGGTGGATCAGCTGGTGGTAGTAGGGGGCGGTGAGGGTCTCGACGGCGTGCTGGTGGCGGGGCGCCAGGGTGGCCAGGGAGACGGCGTCCTCCTGGGCGCCTCGGATGGTCTCGGTGGCGGAGAGCTGGGCACCCTCGCGGCCCAGGACGCGCTCCAGCACCTCGCGGGCGGCGAAGGAGTCGGGGTCATTCTTGGGCTTGTCGAGCTGCTCGTCGGTGTCGAACGGGAGGAGGTCGTGGGTGGCGGTGTAGAGGGTGGTGGTGTGGCGGGCGCGGGTGAGCTGGACGTACAGCTCCTCGCGGGTGGTGTCGTCGGTGACCAGGGGGTGGGCGGTGTCGACGGTGCCGCCCTGGGAGCGGTGGACGGTGGAGGCGTAGAGCAGCTGGACGTCGGCGGCGACGTACTCGGCGGGCAGGGTGAGGCGTCCGCGGTGCCCAAGGTGGCGGACCTTCAGGGAGCCGTCCTGGTGGCGCTTGAGAATTTCCCAGGCGTCGCCGTTCTTGACGAAGTCGCAGCCCCGGTTGGTGGTGATCTTGCGGTTGTTCTCGCGGGTGACGATCCAGTCGCCGCGGCCCGCGCGGTTGCCGTCGCGCAGCAGGACGCCGTCGGCCTCGACCTGGCCGGCGGCCACGCGGTCCTCGCGGGCGCGGGCGGACAGGGCGGTGACGTCGGCGCCGGTGCGGGTGCTGATCAGGGTGGTGCGGCCGACGAGCATGTCGGCCTTCCAGCCCTCGTACGCGGCTTCGACCATGGCGGTGCGCGAGCCGCTGACGACCCGCTGGTTGGCGAAGTAGAAGTCCAGTGCGGCGGTGTCGCCGGTGCGGATCTTGAGGGTGGCGGCGGCCTCGTGCTTGTCGGTGAAGCGGTGGAGGGTGGTGAGTTCGACGGCGCCGGCTTCGGCGGCGATCAGCCGCAGCGCGCCGCCCGCTTCGACGCTGCTGAGCTGGCGGTAGTCGCCGAGCAGGCGCACGCTCGCGCCGCGGTCGGCGGCGATGCGGACGAGGTTGTCCAGGTTGAGGGTGCCGGCCATGCCGGCCTCGTCCACCAGGACGACGTCGCCCGGGTTCAACTTGAAGCCCGCGCGGTTCTCGGGCACGTTCTGGCCATTGCGCAGAGCGCCCATGTGCTTGCCGCCGGTGTACTCCCAGAGGAACTTGTGGAGATTCTCGGCGGGCTGCTTGAGGTCGCGGGCGAGGACGGCGGCGGAGGCCGCGGAGGTGGCGAGCGGGACGACGCGCTGGCCGGCCTGGTTGGCGACGTGGACGTATGCCTGCATCGCGGTGGTCTTGCCGGAGCCGGCCGGGCCGAGGCCGAGGGAGACCAGCCGGGTGTCGGTGGCGAAGGCGGTGACGAGGGCGCGCTGGCCCTCGTCCAGAGGGCGGTTGCGGGCCTCGAAACCGTCGATCGCGGTGCCGACGAAGGCCCGGTTGAGTCCCTGGTTGGCGGGGGTGAGGGCGGCGTCGACCAGGCGGCGCTCGGCGTCCAGGATGGCGGTGCTGGTGTAGCGGTCGGAGGCGTGCCGGACGAACACGCTGTCGCCGTTGGCGCGGCGCAGCTCCTCCGGCTCGTCCAGCAGCGCGGGGGCGTCGACGCGGACGCTGTGGGCCGGGGAGACGGCCTCGGTGACGATCGCCTCGACCAGCTGCCGGTGCTCGGCGGCGTCGGTGGTGGGGTGCTCGGAGCGGGCCAGGCGCTCGGCGTGGGCGCGCAGGTTCCACACCGTCCACACCGCCCGCTCCTCGCCGACGGCAGTGATCACGGCGGCGGCCAGGGCGGGGATCTCGACCGGCTTCGCCTCCTCCCGCTGGGCGCTAGCCGGGGTGCTTCCGGGCGCGGGGACGGCCGCCATCACGCGCCCGACAATGTCCTGGCCGTGGGCGGTGGTGACGGTGCTGGTCCAGTCGGCGCGCATCTCCTCCAGAGATCGGGCGGCCTTCTTGCCCTCGCGGGTGTCGAGGTTGGCCTGGCGGGCGAGCTGGCGGGTCATGCCGCGGGAGGGGTCGTGCCCGTGCTCGCGCCGGTACTCACGCAGCAGCTGCTCGTAGCGGGCCTCGATCTCGGTCCGGCGGGAGGAGAAATGCGTGATCGCCTCGACCGGGACGCCGACGATCTCGCGCACCGGCTGGCGCTTGGTGACGGAGTCCTCGCGGGCCTCGAAGGTCACGCCGAGCCGGGCGGTCAGCTCGGTCTCGAACCGCGAGTTGTAGAACTCGGAGGCGGCGACGGTCATCGCCAGCAGGCCGCGGGCGTCCAGCGAACGCCACTTCCCGTCGACGCCCTGGATCTTGTTGGCGACGACGACGTGGGTGTGCAGGTTGGGGTCGCCGGCCCGGGAGTCGAAGTGGTCGAAGGCGACGGCGATCAGGCCCTTGGTGTCGATCTGGGCCTGGCCGGTGCTGCCGGTGCGGGTGTGCGCGGCGTTCTGCTCCAGCAGCTCCAGCGCGGCGTCGCGGGCGGCGGCGCGGACCTCCAGGCGCTCGTCCAGCGCCCACAGCACCGCAGCACTCTTCACCGGGGCGAAGACCAGGTCGAACCCGGCGACGGCGGCCCGCTGGCGGCGGGACTCCTCGTGCTGGACCTTCTTGATCTCGGCGCTGGTGGGGGTGCGCCGGGTCTCCTTCTCGATGACGGCCAGGCGCCGCTCGACGCGCTCGGCGAACGGGTCCAGAGGCTCGTACTCGGGGTACTTGCGGCCGAGGGTGGCGGCCTTGATCGCGGCGGCCTGGACGGCCTTGAGCTGATCGTCGTCCATGTCGGCGCGCACGTTGGCGGCCAGGTGCTCGTCGATGATGCGCTGGGCGTCCGGGTGCTGCCCGAGGCCGAACAGGTGCTTCATCTGCTGCTCGGTCACGGTGGTCCCGTCGAGTCCGAGCAGGGGGCGCCGCGGCCGAGCCAGACGCCCGCCGGGTTGCCCTTCTGGGTGTAGTACTCCTCGGCGGACTGACCCCGCTGACGCTGTACGTCGCCGCCCGCGACCTGGCGCGTCAGGTAGGTGTAGCCGTTGCCGGCAGTGAGCTTGTGGATGGTCATCAACGCGACCACCCCCAGCTTTCCGAAACCTGGATGAGGGTAAGCACAGCAGCTATTCGAGCCGCCGATTCACCTGCCTCATCAAATGCCATGTGAGCACTTTAGCCCCGCGCAGCGGACCATGCTCAGAATATCTGCAAGAGGTGTCTGGATATCTTCGAGCGGAGCGGATGGTGATGCCGAGCAGCCTCGACTCGTCACCTCTGACCTGCAGAGTCGATGGACTCGCGGCGACGAAGGGACGGTTTCCTGTCATTCATGTCTCGATATTTATCGTTGCTCCTCAGGGATTTTCAGTCGTGAAGACAAGGGGTTTCCGAGCTGGGTTTTTGTAGCTAGAGTCACGGCCAGAAAGGGCCGCTCGCTCTCCTGATCAAAGTTGCTCCCGGCTGCTGCGGAGCAACGGAACCGATCCCCATCGACTCCCTGGGATGCCGCCCCCCTGTGATGACCCGTGAACCTCGTACTGGTCACGCCGACGCGCCACTCGCGCAACTGCTCCGCTCGCGCCCTGGCTACGTGCCGCCGACCGTCGGCGAGCGGGTGGTCGTCGTCGCAGACTTGCTGACACCCAGCTGCCATCCGCGCGCCGTGATGAACCTGATCCGGTTCGTTCGTGACTGGCAGCCGGACCGGGTGGTTGTCATGAGCACCAGCCAACCCAGTTCGACTCGTAAGGGCTCCGAGTGCACCACGCGTGCCCTCGCCCAGCTACGCGCCGTCTACTCAGGAGACGTCGTCATCCAGGCCGGGGCCGGAGCAGGCGGAGACTGCCACATAGCCGGCCCCTGTCCATGCTGGCCCGCAGTCATCTCCGACCTGGGCCTTGCCGTCGTCGCCGGAATCCAACCGGTCGAACCGGGCTGGCTGAGCCTCACCGCGACCGGCCCCGGCCCCAGTCGCTATCCGGGCGCGCTCGCCATCCTGCTCGCTCGCGGGTTCGGACGCTCCGTCATCTGCAGCGGAACCAGCGGCCTCGCACTGATCGGAGAGATCCCGGCCGACGACCCGACGGCTGACACGCTCTGGGGCTTCGAGATCGGAACGCTTCGGCGCACTGCAACGTCGACAGCTTCGTCCTTCCGCCCAGCGATGGGCTTCGGAGTGGTCGACTCCACGGCCGGCGTCGCCGAGCCCATCGCCGTACCGATCTCGCGCAGTGGGGCGTTCACGTTCGACGGAGTCACCTACGCCGCATAGCGGTCGACCTACGCAGCGGCGCAGGGCGCCTCCGGCGAGCCGAACAGGAAGGGCATGCCCCCGGCTTACGCGGTTCCATCCACCGGAGATCAGACCGCAGAGCGGAGACTGCCGCGCGGCCAATGGCCGAGCCAGAACGCTGCCGTGGACGGCTCGGGTTGGTCCTCCGTCGAGCCGTCGTGGGGCAGCAGTTCGGTGGGAGCGATGTAACCCTCTCCCGGGGCCAGCCGGATGCGGAAGACCCGCAGCGGCTGTCGACCGGCGACGTAGGCCCGCAGGTCGTCGGTGTGCGGGTAGCGGCCGGCGGGGTCGGCGTAGAGGGTGCGGCAGATGGTGCGGATGTCGACGTCGGCGAGCAGGAGGTAACGGGTTCCGGGGCCGAGGTTGAAGCAGAGGCGCCGTCGGCCGGTGTGCTTGGACTCGTAGTCCAGGCGGTCCCAGTTGTCGACGTGCAGTCCGATGCGGCGGCCGTCCTGATAGTTGGGAGTGGTGGTCAGGGCCTTGGCGGGGCTGGCGGCCTGGCCGAGATGGACGGCGTCCGGATCTCCGAGCGGGTTAGCCAAGGCTGCCAAGCTCGCAGGCACCGGGCCGTCGGGGAGCTTGACCAGCTCGACCAACGTGTCGTCGGCGGTCCGGGCGCTGGGCTTGAGCCGTGCGGCCAGGTCGGCCGTCAGCGGTTGCCAGGGGCCGGCCGGAAGGACGGCCCCTGGCTCGTACTCCGGCTCACTGCCGGCGATGCGGACTTCGGTGGTCTCGCAGCGGGCGATGAGGGCGGCGGGGTCGGTGTGGGCGATGGCGAGGTTCACTCCGGGCTCCTCCCGGTTCGGGTCATCGGCGCTGGTTCATGGTGTTGCCGAAGGTCACGTCCAGCTCCGCGATCAGGGCTTCGGCGAGCTCGGACTGCTGGGCCCGGTCGATGACCACCTTGGCGAGGTGGGCGACACCCCGCAGCGAGGTCAGGTCGTTGCCGCGCAGGTCCAGGCCCTGGTACTTGCCTCGCCCGAAGTCGGCCATCCGCAGCGTGCACGCATCCAGGACCGCCCCGGTCAGGTCGCAGCCGGTGAACGATGCTTCGGTGAGCACGCACTTGGAGAACACGACCGGTCCGATGGCCCGGACCTGCTCGAAGCTCGCGTAGTCGAGCTTGCAGTTCTCGAAGAGCACATTGTCCAGAGCCACGCCGGTGAGGCCGGCACCCATGATCTTGCAGTTGCGGAAGACGACGCGGGACAGCTTGCTGTCGGCGATGCGGGCGGTGGCCAGGTCGCAGGTGTCGAACTCAACGGAGTCCAGGCGGACCTTGTCGATCTGGACGCGATCGGCCCGCAGCCCCCTGACGCGGCCGGTGATGAGGCTGATGTCGGCCAGGTCCAGGTCTCGCAGGTCGGCGTCGCCGTACTGGAAGTCCTGGACGATGCCCCGGGCGGAGTCCAGGGAGGTGACGTTGGACAGGTAGAGGCCGGGCTCGTCCAGGGCGGGCGGAGTGACGGTGACGCGGCCGAAGGTGATGCTGTCCACGGGTGGGGCTCCGCTCTGCCGGGCCGGGCCCACACCGCGCAGTGCGGGCCCGGGTGCTCAGGTGGTGCTACTTGCTGGTCTTGTTGTCCCAGGTGGGCCGGTTGTCGAACGACGAGCCGACGTTGTCCCACGTCGGTCGGTTGTCGAACTTGGCGACCGTGACCGGGTGACCAGACGTCAGGTCGGCCACCACGGGGGAATCGGTAACGGCCAACAGCTCGAGGATGGTCATGCTGGTTGCTCCTCTCGGACGGTATCGGACAGTGCGGTGACGAGGGCCTGCCTGGACACGCGGCAGTAGTTGGTTTCGGTGGTGTCCAGGCTCCCGTTCTCGAAGTAGCGATTGCCGGCTTGGGCTCCTCGGCAGAAGCCGAAGAACTCGCACCGGGCCTCGCACTCGTCCAGGCCGGTCAGGAACTCACGCACGTACCGCAGGTGGTGCGCGCGGTCCAGCATGGAGCCGATGGTCAGCTCCAGGACGTTGCCGGCCCGGAAGTCGTTGTATGCCGGGTCGCTGATGCCCGCCAGCTCGGGCGAGAGCAGGACCACGTCCCCAGCGGCGGAGACGGTCGGGATCGGGTCGATCAGCGCGTCGTCCCACGCAGCCAGACCCGTTGCACGGGCGGACCGCAGATAGCTGCCGAGCCGGTCGACCTCGCGAACGGTCAGCTCGCGGTGTCGCCTCGACCAGGCGATGGTGCGACGCCAGAACTCGCGGGCCTGTTCGACGGTGGGCACCGCCCGGCCAGTGTCGACGCCCTCGGTCTCTTCCATGTTCAGCCCGACGCTGTGGCAGCCCAGGCCCGCGATGAAGTCCAGCAACCCTTCCGGGTCGAGGATGCTCTCCGCGCTGACGACTGCGATCACGGAGAACCGGACCTCGTGCTCTCGAAGGCAACGAATGCCCTTCATGATCCGGTCGAAGGCCGGGCGGCCGGCCCAGTCGACGCGCTGGCGGTTGAGGGTGGCCGGGCCGTCGATGCTCACCCCGATCCGGAACCCGTACTCGGTCAGGAAGTCGCACCAGGCCGGGTTGATCAGCACCGCGTTGGTCTGCACCGAGTGCTCGACCAAGCCAGCCTTCCGAAGCGGCTCGAACGGGGCCAGCAGTTCGGCCAACCGCCGCCGCCCCACGGCCAGCGGCTCGCCCGCGTGCCACAGGACCTCGATGGGCGAGGAGGTCGCGGTGTCGGCGAACTCGGCGATCGAGCGGGCCACCGCCTCGGCGACCGCCACCGGCATTGGTGTGCGCCGGCCTCGGTCGGGCAGGTAGCAGTAGGTGCAGTTGAGGTTGCAGAAGCCGTCGGGCTGCACGACCACCGTGTTCGGACGGCGGGCGATGCGGCGCCGGTAGCGGACCAGGTTCTGCATCGTGCTGGCTCCTCGCGCGGTCAGAGGGATTCGGTACCCGGGTCGGTGTCCGGCGCGCTGGCTGAAGCGCGCGACTGGTACTGAGGCGGTTGGTGCTCGACCAGGTAGCCGAGCAGACCGAGCACGACGAGGTGACCGGACAGCACCAGGGCCTTCATGGCGTCGCCCAGCAGCTCGCGGTCGGGGCCGCGGTGCTGGGCGCTCATGCCACAGCCCCCAGTTCGGCGTGGACGGTCTTGCCGTTCGGCAGTTGGTCAGCGCCCCAATGGCCGCCAGTGAGGTGGTGGATCAGAGCGATGCCCCGGCCGCCCTCGTCCTGCCCATCGGCCTCGACCATGACCGGCAGGACGCGGCAGCCGTCGGTGACACGGATCTGGACCGCCTGCTCGGTGAGCCGTTCGATCTCGACTCGCATCCGCAGTCGGCACCCGGTCTTGGCCGCGTTGGTCGCCAGCTCCGAGACGATCACCTGGGCGTCCTCGACGAGGTGGTCCAGGCCCCAGAGCGCCAGCTGGACGCGCACCAGCCGACGAGCGGCGGACACGGACTCGGACCGGTAGGGCAACTCCAGGCCGACCGACTCGGTACCGCTGGCGGCTGGGGTCTCGGCGGCCGTCGGCTCGACTCCCGAAGGCATGCCTGCGGTGAAGGCCATGGCGGAACTCCTGGTGGGTGCGGTTGAGGGTTGGCCGGGTGCCCGGCCTGGAACGCAGGACGGGTCTGGCAGCAGATGCCGTCCCCGAGAGGAGGACGGCTTTGCGTAACCAGTGAACGACCGTCAGCTACCGGCTGGTGAGGCAAAGTACGAGTGCCTCTGGTCCGCGCTCGACCGGAAAACTTGACCGCCTCATTACCCGACCCCCTGCACAGCACGTCACGCCACAGCTACGTTGACCGCATGGTGGCCAACGCCGCACTCCGCCTCCGGATAGCCGAACGCCGCATGACGAAGGCAGAGTTAGCCCGCGAAGTGAACGCCGAGGTCAAGACCCTCACCGGGAAGCTCGGCACGGTATCAGAGCGCACGGTCCACAACTGGCTGACTGGTCAAACCCGTTGGCCTCCGGCGAAGATCCGCCTTGCGCTCACGGCAGTGTTCGACTGCCCGTCCGAGGAACTGGGCTTCGTCCCCACAGGACGAGCCCAAAGCAGCGCAACGGAGGAAGACGTGAAGCGACGCGACTTCATAGCAGCCGCCGGAGGCACCACCGTGGCCGCGCTCACGGGCGCCGCGGCCGGACCACGTCGGATCGGGATCAGCGACGTCCAACACTTGCAGGCCCGCTTCGCCGAGGTCGTTGCCAGCGACCACCGCCACGGCGGTCGCCTCAGCATCGAGACCCGGGCCGGCCAGCTGGCCGACGAAGCCCTCGCCCTCCAGGAGCGCAGCACTGCCACGCAGCGGATCAGGGCTCAGCTGTACGCCAGCGCGGCCTCCTTCATGTCGAGCGCGATGTGGGCCGCCATCGACGGCCGTCGCTTCGCCGCTGCTCTCCAGTACCACCAGAAGGCTGCCTCCCTGGCCGCCATGTCCGGTGACTCGTCCATCCAGTTCCGTATCTGGTCCCACGCCGGCAGCCTCTACCGCCATCTCGGCCGGCCCGGTGACGCGCTCGCGGCCAACGACGTGGCCCGCAACCTGCCCATCGCCCGGCGAGACCCGCTGTTCGCCTCCCTCGGACACGCCCGCCACGCGGCCATCCACGGTCTGACCGGAGACACCAATGCGGTGCGACGCTCCCTCGGGCACGCCCAGGAGGCCCTTGACCGAGCCGACTCCGGCGTCTCCCGCCCGCTCTGGATAACAGCCTTCTACGACCAGGCCGAACTCGGCTCCCTGGCCCTGGCCGCCTATCTCTCGGCCGGAAGTTGGGAGGAAGCTGAAGCTCACGCGCACCGCTGCATGGCGCTTCGCCGGGGCGCCATGCAGCGCTCACACGCGATCACCACGGTCCGCCTCGCCCATGCCCAGCTCGGCCGGGGCGACCTCGAACCCGCCGTCGCCACCGCCATGTCGGTCCCGGCGGAGGTCTCCGCCCACCCCCGCGTCACCGGCATGCTGAACGCCTTCGACACCAAACTGGGCGACCTGGCCGATGGCAGCAACCTGGCCCGCACCTGGGCCGAGTACGCACACAACAGCAGGAGGACCACCGCGTGACGATCGAGCTCCGCCACCACATCGACCTCACCCCGCAGGCCCGCCAGGACCTGCTGGACGTCTACGCCGACGTACGGGCGCCCCTGCTGCACCTGGCCAACTACCGCGTCCAGACCTTCGCCGAGCGCCTCGACCGGCACGCCACCGAACACGGCTTCGAACTCGTCCTCGGCTACGACGGCGATGTGCCGATCGGCTACGCCTACGGCAACACCGCCGACGCCGGCGACCGGTACTGGAAGCGCATGGCCGAACCCCTGCCCGACGGCTTCACCAACGTCCCCGTACTGGTCATCAAGGAGATCGGCGTCCGCACCCCCTGGCGCGGCACCGACACCGCTCGCCGCATCCACGACGAACTCCTCGCCCACCGCGCCGAGGATCGCGTCACCCTGATGGTCAACCCGCTCGCCGGGGACGGCAAGGTCCAGGCCCTGTACGAGTCCTGGGGCTACGAAGCCATCAACAGCCAGCAGCCGTCCCCTGACTCGCCCCGCCTCACTGCCATGATCCGCCCTCGCTGACGCGCCCGAATCGGCGGGCCCGAGCCATTACCTACTCGACCTCGGGAAAGCTGCCCCTGTTGTCGTGCGCGACGGCTACCGTTGAATGACTGTCCGTCAACGATCGGTTTCTAAAGGTGACTTCAAAGCCACGCCGTAGCTACGGTAGCGGTACCATCGCCGGACTCCTCACCCTGGCCCGCGGCGCGTGCTACTGGCCGGACTGCGGTGAGCCGACCGTCCGGATGGTCGATGGTGAGCCCGTTCAGAACCTCCAGATCGCCCACATTCGAGCCTTCGAGGAGAACGGTCCGCGGTTCGACCCGACCTGGTCGGTGGACGAGCGCAACCAGTTCTCCAACCTGATCCTGCTGTGCACCCCGCACCACAAGGTGATCGATGGCCCGCGCAGTGCCGAGTTCTCGGTCAAGCTGTTGATCCGTTGGAAGAGCGCCAGGGAGGCCGACGGCCTCGACGCGCTGGAGGGCCTGGGTGATCTCACCAAGGCCGACCTCGGCGAGATGATCGCCGAGGCCCAGACCGAACTTCTCGACCGCCTCGGACCGGCCCTGGACGAGTTCGCCAAGACCGCACCGGACCTCGCGTCCCTGCTGCGGCTCGTCACCAACGAGCTCGCAGACCCGCGGGTGCACGGCTTCGGCATCTCGGAAGACGCACTGTGGGCCTTGAACGACTCCGCGCAGTCCCTCTCCCATCTCCAAGACAGCGCAAATATCTTGGCCCAGGCTGTGACCGGCTTGCAGAATCTAGAAGGCCAAGCCAAGGCACTGCAGGCAGCCGCCGCCGAAGCCCGCAGCGCGGCGAACGCACTCAGCGACGCCCGATACGGCGGATAGCAAGAACGGGCACCACGCGCGCACCCGCCGCCAATGCACACAGCTCGGGCACTGCGTCCCGCTGAGCGGTCATGGCGGGGCCGGAATCGCTCTGGCCCCGCCGTCGGCAGCAGTGCGGTAGGACAAACCCACAACTCTCAGTCGAACGTGTCGGCCTCCTCCGCCTGGGCGGCAGGAAGCCCGCCACCCAAATGCGGAGTCGATCCGCTCCGAGTGACCGCGTCCCTGAGCCGGGCAGCCAAGTCCTCCGGGACCTCGACCCGAGCTTGGAGAGCCGGTGCGGGCTTGACCACCAGCCTGATTCCGCTGTCCAGCAGAAGCTGCCGACGCCCTGCGGTGTCCCGGGCCTGCCAAGCCGTCGCGTACGTTTCGTCGGAGTCCTCCAGCACCCACTGCGCCGGCCGCTGCGGCAGGGCTTCGAGCTCCTCTCGCCGGTGGAGCAGCGCCCGCATGCGTTCCTTCCACTCGTCCTCGTCCTCGCGACCGACGATCAGGCCTTCGTCCTTCTCCTCGCGAAGGCCCTTGATCGCCCGCTTGACCGCGGCCAGATCCTCCGAGTGGTCCTCCCCCGGGATGTACCGACGCACTGGAACGTGCTTGTCGCCGACCTTCGCGATGAAGGTCTCCTCAATCAGGTCCTCCAGTTGCTGGGAGGGCTGAGACGTTCCGCAGTTCGCCCTCCCCTTCGCGCTCCCGCTCGGGCAGTGGTAGTAGCTGTAGACATTCCCGCTCGACTTCTTCGGAGCGTTCTTCTGATAGAGCGGCCCGTTGCACGCGTCACAGAATGCGACACCGAGCAGCGCGGACGTGGAAAAGGTCCGAGTCTTCTTCGTGGATCTGGCCGCGAGCGCGGGCTCCAGCCTGGCCCACAGCTCTCGGTCGAAGACCGGTCCGGCGATCCTGATCGGCAGCCCGTCGGCGCCTCGGGTCTCCTTGCCACGGTGGAGTTTGTACCCTCGCAGCGACGGGGTCCTGAGCAGGTCGGCGACGACGCTGGTCGCCCACTCGATCCCGTCGACGCTCTTCCCCTTCGAGGTCTCGGTCTTTCCCTGGGCCCTCAGATGGCGTACCAGGTTCGTCGGCTCGTTGCGGCGATTCAGTTCCCCTGCGATTTCACGGAACGACCATCCGGCGATGTACCACTCGGCCATCTCGCGCGCCACCCCCACGGTGTGTGGCTCCAGACTGAGCGTCTTTCCGCCTTCCGGGTGATCCACCACCTCATAGCCGTAGGGCGCGTATCCGCCCGGCCAGCGCACCGTCTTCCGCAGGAATCGGTGGGCCCCGAGAACTCGGTCCCTCGTCCGCTTGAGTTCCATCTCCGCGAAGAGCGAGGCGAGCATCAGGAAGACCTTGCTCATCATCGCCGACATCGAGTCCTTGCCCTCGTCCCGGAAGTTCAGGACGATGCCGTCGTACGAGAAGACGAGGATCTTGCGGTTGGCCTCCGCTCAGTGCGCCACGTCCGCGCAGTCCTTCGCCGAGCGGAAGACGCGGTCCACCTTCGAGAAGATCATCGCGTCCCACAGGCTTGCCTTCTCCCCCAGCCACGGGCCGAGGTCGGGGCGGTCGAACGGACGGACCTCGGCAGACACGTCCAGGTCCTGGAAGTAGCCGACGACCTCCCAGCCCGACCGGTCGGCGTAGCGTTGGCCGGCTTCCTTCTGCACCAGGTTAGGAGACCTTCTCGGCCCCCTTGACCACGCTGACGCGTGCACCGACGACGGCTCTGAGCATGTTCGGATCCTCGCAGGTCAGACCCGGTTTCGCGTGTTGGGAAACTTCTGTCTCCCGCGACCGGGACCTGTTCCAGCTGGTCGACGACGGCCGGGAGATCACCGTGCTCTAACCCCTCAAGGGGGTCGGCAGCCTGCAGATCACCGACAACGCGCTGCTGCGGGAGACGTACGGCGTGGACGGCGCCTCGTAAGCGGACCTGACCGCCCTGCGGGGGGACGCCAGCGACGGGCTGCCCGGGGTCAAGGGGATCGGCGAGAAGACCGCGGCCCAGCTCCTGCAGGCGTACGGGGACCTGGCCGGGATCCGGGCCGCCGCGCTGGACCCGACCTCCAAGCTGACCCCGGCCCGCCGGCGCAACCTGGTCGAGGGCGCGCCCTACCTGGACGTCGCCCCCACGGTCGTCCGGGTCGCCGCCGACTGCCCGCTCCCCGCGTTCGACCCCGCGCTCCCCACCGAACCGCTCGACCCGATGACCCTGGAAGACCTCTCCACCCGCTGGAACCTGGGCAGCTCCCTGGACCGCGTCCTCACCGCCCTGCAGCGTTCCTGATTTTCAGGGGCGCGGGGAACTGCGCACGGCGGGAGGGCAGACGTCGCACTCTTCCGACCTCGCGCAGTTCCTCGCGCCCCTGAGGGCACCAGGGCGGTTACTCAGCAGCCCCCCTGGCGGAGCCGTCACCCCACCGAGGAGTACGCGATGATGCCTCGGCGGAGGGAGTCGACGGCCTTGCGGGCGGTGGTGCGGAGGGTGGCGTCCTCGCCGGCCGCGTCCTGGATCTGGCCGAGGACGTCGATCAGCTGCTTGGTCCAGCGGACGAAGTCGCCGGCCGGCATGTCGGCGTCCCGCAGGACCGAGTCGAGGTTGTGGCCGAGCGACCAGCGGTAGGCGGCCCAGGCGAAGCCGAGATCGGGCTCGCGCTGGCCGACGCCCTCGGCGGTGGAGATGCGGTGCTGCTCCTCCAGCGCGTCCAGGTGCCCCCAGATC
Source organism: Kitasatospora sp. NPDC094015 (assembly GCF_040304075.1). Lineage (NCBI taxonomy): Bacteria > Bacillati > Actinomycetota > Actinomycetes > Kitasatosporales > Streptomycetaceae > Kitasatospora > Kitasatospora sp. NPDC094015. The sequence goes on along the minus strand of NZ_JBEOUL010000007.1, from coordinate 98,495 downwards.
CGGACCATCTTGCCGAGCGCGTCCTTGGCCGCCCCCTCGGGCACCCGGGGAGCGGTCGCGTCGTCCGACTGCCGCGACTCGTAGACCAGCGCCGAGGCGCAGGCCGCGAGTTCCGCGGCGGCGAGGTCGGACCAGACGCCTTCGCGGATGCACTCGGAGGCCAGCAGGTCGAGCTCGCCGTACAGCCGGCCGAGCCGCTTGCCGTCGTCGGTGACGGTGTCGGCGCGCAGGTAGCCGAGGTCGGTGAGCAGGCCGCAGACCCGGTCGAAGGTGCGGGCGATGGTGTGGGTGCGCGAGCGCATCCGCCGTTCCAGCAGCTCGGTGTCGCGGTGCAGGCGGTGGTAGCGCTCGGCCCAGCGGGCGTGGTCCTCGCGCTCGTCGCAGCCGTGGCACGGGTGCTGCCGCAGCTCGGCGCGCAGCCGTCCGATCACGTCGTCGTCGGCCGCGGCCGCCCGCCCCTTGCGGTAGCGCTCGGGCTCCAGGTGGCCGGCCTTGGTCCGCAGGGCGGAGGCCAGGTCGCGGCGGGACTGCGGGCTGCGCGGGTTGAAGGACTTCGGGATCTTGACCCGCTCCAGCGCCTGCACCGGGTACGGGAAGTCGATCATCGCGAGCCGCTTGACCTGCCGCTCGGCGGTGAGCACCACCGGGCGGGGCCCGTCCTGGTAGTCGGGGTGGCGGCTGGTCCGCGGCGAGCGGCTGACCGGCGGCAGGCCCGGGTCGAGGACCAGGGCGAGACCGGCGAACTTGCCGGTCGGGACGTGGATGACGTCCCCCGGCTTGAGGTGTTCGATCGACTCCACGGCCGCGGCCCGGCGCTGGCTGGTGCCTTCGCGGGCGAGCTCGTTCTCCCGGTCCTTGAGCGCCCGGCGCAGCCCCATGTACTCGTCGAAGTCGCCGAGGTGGCAGGTCATCGACTCGCGGTAGCCGTCCAGCCCCTCCTCGTTGCGCTGGACCTGGCGGGCGATGCCGACCACCGAGCGGTCCGCCTGGAACTGCGCGAAGGAGGTCTCCAGCAGCTCCCGGGAGCGGTGCCGGCCGAACTGGCCGACCAGGTTGACGGCCATGTTGTAGGACGGCCGGAAGGAGGACCGCAGCGGGTAGGTGCGGGTGCCGGCGAGGCCCGCCAGCGCCTCCGGGTCGAGGCCGCGCTGCCAGAGCACCACCGCGTGGCCCTCGACGTCGATGCCGCGGCGCCCGGCCCGGCCGGTGAGCTGGGTGTACTCGCCGGGGGTGATGTCGGCGTGGGTCTCGCCGTTCCACTTGACCAGCTTCTCCATGACCACCGAGCGGGCGGGCATGTTGATGCCGAGGGCCAGGGTCTCGGTCGCGAAGACCGCCTTGACCAGGCCCTTGACGAAGAGCTCCTCGACGACCTCCTTGAACCTCGGCAGCATGCCGGCGTGGTGGGCGGCGATGCCGCGCTCCAGGCCGTCCAGCCACTCGAAGTAGCCGAGCACGTGCAGGTCCTCGTCGGGGATGTCGGCGCAGCGCTGCTCGACGATCTCGCGGACCACGGCCCGGTCGGCCTCGCGGTTGAGCCGCAGGCCGGAGGTGAGGCACTGCTGGACGGCGGCCTCGCAGCCGGCCCGGCTGAAGATGAAGGTGATCGCGGGCAGCAGCCCCTCGGCGTCGAGGCGCTCGATCACGTCGACCCGGCCGGGCGTCCAGATCCGGGTGGGGCGGCCGGTGGGCATGGAGCGGCCGCGGCCCTTGGCGAACCTGTCCCGGCCGCCGCGGTCCTGCTCGGAGCGGGCCAGCCGGACCAGCTCCGGGTTGACCGCCTTGGCCGGGTTGCGCGGGGCGTCCTTGGGGCGTCCGTCGCGGTCCGGGCTGGCGAACAGGTCGTACATCCGGTTGCCGGCCATCACGTGCTGCCAGAGCGGCACCGGGCGGTGCTCGGAGACGATCACCTTGGTGCCGCCGCGCACGGTGTCCAGCCAGTCGCCGAACTCCTCGGCGTTGGAGACGGTGGCGGACAGCGAGACCAGGGCGACGGACTCGGGGAGGTGGATGATCACCTCTTCCCAGACCGCGCCGCGGAAGCGGTCGGCGAGGTAGTGGACCTCGTCCATCACCACGTAGCCGAGGCCGTCCAGGGCCCGGGAGCCGGCGTAGAGCATGTTGCGCAGCACCTCGGTGGTCATGACCACCACGGGCGCGTCGCCGTTGACCGAGTTGTCGCCGGTCAGCAGGCCGACCTTGTCGGCGCCGTAGCGCTTGACCAGGTCGCCGAACTTCTGGTTCGACAGGGCCTTGATCGGCGTGGTGTAGAAGCACTTGCGGCCGCCGGCCAGGGCCATATGGACGGCGAACTCGCCCACGATGGTCTTGCCCGAGCCGGTCGGGGCCGCGACCAGCACCCCTTCACCGGCCTCCACGGCCTCGCAGGCCTCCAGCTGGAAGGGGTCGAGCGGGAAGTCGTAGAGCTGCTGGAACCCGTAGAGCGCGGTGGCCTGCTCCTCGGCCCGGCGGCGCGCGGCCCGGTAGGCCTCGGAGGGGCTGAGCTGGTCCTGATCCGTGAGCTGCTGGTCACTGCGGCCCGGCATGGCGCTGTTCATCGGCGTCACCTTTTCTTCCCGCGGGCGGACGGCCCCGAGGGGCGAGACGGGGGCGCAGACGGCGACGCCTGCGGCTGCGGAGCCGCGGCGATGGGGGCCGTCGGGGCGCAGCGGACGTGGTGGGTGGTGTGGTGATCGAGCATCTCAGCCAGAGATTACCCGCCGGGACTGACATCGATAGCACCGTTTTTCGGGGGTGTGGGGGCATGGCGGGCCTTGGTGGGTTTTTAGCGGTTTGTCGACAGGAATTCGGCCAGCCCGATGGCAACCTGACGCAATCGAGCCTGTGCAGTGCGTCACAGGGCTGGTCCACTGTCCCGGTACGAGGTTCCAGGCACAGGACTCCCACCGCCGCCCCCGCGACCACTCCCAGAGAGGCAAGCCGCATGCTGGCCAACCGCCACCGGCTCCCGCACCGCCTGATCTCCGCCCTGATCGCCACCGCCGCCGTCGCCGTGCTCGGCCTGACCGGCAGCGCCACGGCCGGGGCCGCCGAGCTGAACGGCTATACGGACAACGGTGAGTTCTCGCTGTACAGCGGCCCGGGTACGACGGCCATGGTGCTCGACCTCTACACGTCCAAGGACAACCTGGGCTACCTCAGCTGGCCGCTGTACGGCGGGAACCCGAACGACCGCAACGAGTCGTACTGGAACAACGACAGCTTCACCTGGCACGTCTACACCGACGCGAACCGCGGCGGGCGGCACGGCTGGGTCAATCCCGGCGTGATCTCGGACGCCTCCAGCACCTTCCGGCACCAGGTCTCCTCCGCGTACTACACCGGCTGATCCGCCGCTCGCGGTGCCGCCCGGCCGGGTGCCGGGCGGCACTCGCGTTCCGCCGCGCCGGCCCCTGTCCGGCGAGCCCGACCACCACCGACCCCCGGAGCCCGATGTGCCGAGCCGGCCGCAGACCAGCCGCGCCGCCCTGCCCGCCCTCCCCGTCTTCCCCGCGCTGCTCGCCACCGCGGCCGCCCTGCTGCTGGCGGGGTGCGGGAGCGGTGGCGACGGCGGTGAGCCCGCGGTGGCGGCCGTGCCGACGCCGCCGAACGCCGCCACGCTGCGGTTGCCGCTCCAGGACTACATCCCGGACGCCGAGCAGCTGAACCGGCTGGACCGCGCCCAACGGATCCTCACCGACCAGTGCATGCACCGGTACGGCTTCGCCTTCCTGGTGCCCGAACTCCCGCAGAGCCCGTCCGGCGAAGGGGAGAACGCCCGGCGCTACGGCCTCTACGACCCGCAGGCGGCGGCCGCCTCGGGGTACAGCACGCACGAGGAGGACCGGCCGCAGAAGCCGCCGATGCCCTCGCTGGAGCCGGCCGCGTCGCTGGTGCTGGGCGGCACCGGGCGGGTGGACGCCAGGACGATGCCCAAGAACCAGCAGGAGGCCGAACGGTCGGGCGCCGGGGACGGCGAGGTGAACGGGCTGAAGGTGCCGATCGGCGGCTGCCGCCGGGAGGCGTACCTGCGGCTGTGGGCCCCGACGGCGGCCGCCGGCGACCCGATGAAGGTGCAGGAGCTGGACGCCGACGCCTACGACCGGTCGCGGCAGGACAGCCGGGTGGTCAAGGCCACCGAGCAGTGGAGCGCCTGCATGGCCGAGCAGGGCTATCACGCCCGCAACCCGGTCAGCCCGCAAGCCGAACTGGGCCTGGCGCCGGACCAGTTCGCCGGGCCGGCCGGGATCGCGGCGGCCGTGGCGGACGTCGGGTGCAAGCGCCGGACCAACCTGGTGGGCATCTGGTACGCGGTCGAGTCGGCGTACCAGCGGAACCTGATGGACCGCAACGCCGAGCTGCTGCAGGCCGCCCGGCGCGGGGAGGAGGAGTCGCTGAAGCTGGCGGCCGGGCTGGTGGCGCAGGGATGAGGCGGAGCCCGGAGCCGGCGGCCGGTCCGCCCGTCGCTCCGGTCGTCGGTCCGGTCTCAATCAGATCCGGAGTTTCAAAAGTCTTCATACGGCCGGATATCACCGCTAGGTGACCACGGAACGGGCAGCTCCGGTCAGTTCCGATCATCCCGCCGGGCCGGACCCCCCGCTTCCTACAGTCGGACCACTCACCCCGCCACCGCGGCGCGGGATTCACCGGCAGGAGGATTCGCGATGGCGACTCTGGAGACCGCGCTCAAGGATGCCATGACCATCGAGGGCGCCATCGGCATCGCCCTGGTCGACTACGGCAGCGGCATGGCACTCGGCACCCTCGGCGACAACACCGAGCTCGACCTCAACGTGGCCGCGGCCGGCAACACGGACGTGGTCCGGGCCAAGATGCGCACGATGGAGATGCTCAACCTGCACGACAACGAGATCGAGGACATGCTGATCACCCTGAGCAGCCAGTACCACCTGATCCGCCCGCTCACCGTGCAGTCCGGCCGGGGCCTGTTCCTCTACCTGGCGCTCAGCCGCAGCCGCGCCAACCTCGCGATGGCCCGGCACCAGCTGAAGCGGATCGAAGCCTCGCTCGAGGTCTGAACGGCAGCCACCCGACGGGCATCGGAGAGGGGAGGCCCGGATGCCGGTGCCGCTGCACCAGGCCAAGGCCGAGCTGTTCCGGATGCTCGGCCACCCGATCCGGATCCGGGTGCTGGAGCTCCTGCAGGCCGGGCCGACACCGGTCCGCGAGCTGCTCGCCGAGCTGGAGATCGAGCCGTCCAGCCTCTCCCAGCAGCTGGCGCAGCTGCGCCGGTCCGGACTGGTGACCGCCACCCGGGAGGGGTCGACCGTGGTGTACGCGCTGGCCGGCGCCGATGTCGCCGACCTGCTCCGGGCGGCGCGGCGGATCCTCACCGAGCTGCTGGCCGACCAGGGGATGCTGCTGGCCGAGCTGCGGGCGGCCGACTGACCGGGGCCCGGCGCTCCCAGCATCCCCGCCTCGTCGGTGCCCGACCGCCCCCGGGCGTCACCGGCCGAGCAGGTCGCGCAGGCCGCAGCCCAGCTCCCGGTACTCCTCGGGCCGGTTGTAGAGCTGGGCACTGATCCGCAGCACCCCGCCGCCCGGCCAGGGCCGGACCGCCACCCGGGCCTGCAACCGCCGGGCCACCGCCACCATCAGCGCCTTCGCGGCGTGGTCGCTCTCGGCCACGCCGGGCGGCAGCCGCAGGGCCCGCATCGCCACCCCCGGCATCACGGCCAGCGGCCGCAGCCCCGCCCGGTCCGCCAGCTGCCGGGCGCCGTACCCGACCAGTGCCTCGTTGTGGGCGCGGACCCGCTCCGCGCCGAGCTGTTCCAGCAGGGTGAACCCGGCCGGGGCGGCCAGCCACGGCGTGTAGTCGGCGGTGCCGCGCCACTCCACCCGGCCGGGGAAGCCCCGGTCGTGCTCCCAGGACAGGGTCAGCGGCCGGATCCGCGGCCGCCAGGAGCCGCCCACCGCGAGCACGGCGGTGGCCCTGGGGGCGAAGGCCCATTTGTGGAGGTTGCCGAGCCAGAAGTCCGCGCCGCCGGCGCCGTTGCCCAGGCGCACCGGCAGCATGCCCGGTGCGTGGGCGGCGTCCACCACCGTGACCACCCCGCGCGCGGCCAGTTCGGCCAGCAGCGGTGCCCCGGCGATCTCGCGCGCGGTCGGCGAGGTGACCAGGTCCAGTACGGCGATCCGGGTGCGCGCGCCCACCGCGGCGAGCACCTGCGCCCGGACCGCCGCCTCGTCCGGGGTGTGCAGCGACAGCCGTACCGTGCGCACCCGGGCACCGGTCTCGGCGGCGCGGCGGCGGGCCGCCTCGGTGACCACGCCGTAGCCGTGGTCGGTCACCAGGATCTCGTCCCCCTCGGCGAGCGGGACGGAGTCCAGCACCACCGCCATGCCCTCGGTGACGTTGGTGAGCAGGGCGAGCCGGTCCGGTTCGGCGCCGAGCGCGGCGGCGACCCGGGCCCGGGCGCGGGCGATCCGGTCCGGCAGGTCGGCGAAGAATCCGTCGGGGTCCTGCTCCTGCTCGGCCCGCAGCCGGGCCTGGATCCGCTGCACCGGTGCCGGGACCGCCCCGTACGAGCCGTGGTTGAGGTGGGCCACCGCGGGGTCGAGGGTGAACAGCCCGCGGGCGCCCGGCACCGGTTCGGGGAGGCCGCCGGCCGGCGCGCTCATCGGGCATCGTCTGATGTGTGACATTTCACACTGCATAGTTCTAGCCGAGGGACCACGCCCGGGGCAAGCATCTGTGCCCGTGACCCACACCGACCCCTTCCTCTCGCTCAGCGCCCGCACCGGCCGTTTCGGTTTCGGCTCGCCGCGCGCCGCCACCCTGTCCGAGGACGGCACCCGGGTGCTGTTCCTGCGCTCCACCGGCCCCCTGGACCCGGTCGAGCGGCTCTGGCTGCTCGACCTGACCACCCGGACCGAGCGGCTGGTCGCCGACCCGGTCGCGATCGCCCCGCAGCGCACCGGCGACCCGGCCGACCTGCCCGTGGCCGAGCGCCGGCTGCGCGAGCGGACCCGCCTGTGGGCCCCGGGCATCGGCTCCTTCGCCGCCACCGCCGACCTCGCGGTCGCGGTCTTCACCCTGGACGGCCGGCTGCACCGGACCGTCACCGACACCGCCGTGACCACCGAACTGCCCACCGCGGGACCGGCGTTCGACCCCCGGCCGGACGCCACCGGGCAGCGGGTGGCCTACCTCACCGGCGGCGCCCTGCACCTCACCCCGGCGCCCGCGCTGCACCCCGGCGGTCCGCTCGCCCCGCTCAGCCCGCCGGACGGCGCGCTCTGGGGCACCGCCGAGTTCGCCGCCGCCGAGGAGCTCGGCCGCCACCGCGGGCACTGGTGGTCGCCGGACGGCCGCGCGGTGCTGGCCACCCGGGTCGACGAATCCGCCCTGCCGCTACGGCACTTCGCCGACCCGGCGCACCCCGAGCAGGCCCCCGACACCTTCGCGTACCCGCAGGCCGGCGGCCCCAACGCGGACGTCCAGCTCTGGGTGCTGGCGCTCGACGGCCACCGGGTACGGCTGCGCTGGGACACCGCCGCGCACCCGTACCTGACCGCGGCCGGCTGGGAGGGCAACGGCGAGATCCTGCTCACCGTGGCCGACCGGCTCCAGCAGTGCGTGCTGCTGCTCAGCGCCGACCCCGCCACCGGCGAGACCCGCGAACTCTCCCGCACCACCGACGAGTTCTGGGTGGACGAGGTGCCGGGCACGCCCGCCCGGCTGGCCGACGGACGGATGCTGACCGCCGCCGACACCCCGGACGGCGGGGCCCGCGGGCTCGCCCTGGACGGCCGGATCCTCAGCGACGAGCGGCTCCAGGTCCGCCGGGTGGTGGGCCGCCTCGACGGCCGGCTGCTGATCGAGGCCAACGAGGACCAACCCGCCGACCAGCACGTCTACCTGCTCGACCCGGACGGCGGCGTGCCGGAGCGGCTCACCGAGGGCGCCGGCGTGCACTCGGCCACCGCCGCCGGCGGCACGCTGCTGCTCACCTCGGCCACCCCGGACGGCATCCACCGCACGGTGCACTTCCGGGGCGAGCGGATCCCGCTCGCCGACCACGCCGAGCCGCTGCCGTACCGGGTCCGTCCGCAGCTCGCCCGGGTCACCGAACTCGGCCTGCCCACCGCCGTGGTGTACCCGCGCGGCCACGTCGCCGGAGAGCGACTGCCGGTCCTGCTGGACGTCTACGGCGGCCCGGGCGCGCAGGCGGTGGCCAGCGAGCCCCGGCGCTGGCAGGTCCGCCAGTGGTGGGCCGACCAGGGCTTCGCGGTGGTCACCACCGACAACCGCGGCACGCCGTTCGTCTCCCCCGCCTTCACCCGGGCGATCTTCCGGCGGTTCTCCCAGGTAGCGATCGAGGACCAGGTCGCCGCGTTGCGGGCGCTCGCCCCGGACCACCCGGACCTCGACCTCGAACGGGTCGGCGTGCGCGGCTGGTCGTACGGCGGCTACCTGGCCGCGCTCGCCGTGCTGCGCCGGCCGGACGTGTTCCACGCCGCGAGCGCCGGCGCCCCGCCCACCGACTTCCGGCTCTACGACACCGCCTACACCGAGCGCTACCTGGGCCTGCCGCAGGACAACCCGGAGGGCTACCGGGCCGACTGCCTGATCGAGGACGCTCCCGCGCTGCGCCGCCCGCTGCTGCTGATCCACGGCCTGGCGGACGACAACGTGCACCCCGCGCACACCCTGCTGCTCTCCGAGGCGCTCACCCGGGCCGGGCGCCCGCACAGCCTGCTCGCCCTGCCCGGGGTCAGCCACCTGACGGCGGGCGGGGTGATGGAGCAACTCGCGGCCCTGGAACTCGACTTCCTGCGCGGCGCGCTCGGCTGAGGGCCCACCGTCAGGGCCCGGGCACCGCGGGTGACGAGCGCCCGAGGTCTTCCATGTGACCGATGACATGTGAAATATTACGCCCGCTCACCCGACCACCCCCGTCCGGAAAGGACCGGTCAGTTGCGCAGAATCTCTGCGGCCCTCGCGGCCGCACTCAGCACCGGTGCGATAGCGGCCACCATGCTGGGGACCCCCGCCTACGCCCGCCCCGCCGTACCCGTGAGCGTCACCGGCCAGCAGGCCGCCGTCGGCGCGCCCGCCGCCGACGGACAGGAGGGCCCGCAGCAGGAGCTCTCGCCCCAGGAGCGCAAGCGCCAGGCACTGCGCGGCCTCGCCCTGGAGCAGGTCAACAGCGGCGCCGTGGCGAAGACCGCGGCCGGCACCACCCCGGCCAAGGTGAAGATCGGCAACGACTACGTCCAGCTCGCGCAGCAGCGCAAGGACAAGGTCTTCGTGATCCTCGCCCAGTTCGGCGACGAGGTCGACAACTCGACGCTCTACAACGGCCAGCCGCGCTACGGCGGCACCCCCGGGCCGCAGCACAACACCATCCCGCAGCCGGGCAAGGACGACACCCACACCTTCTGGAAGAACGACTTCAGCCGCGCGTTCTACCAGCAGATGTTCTTCGACGACTCCCCCGGCGCCAACTCGATGCGCAACTTCTACCGCACCCAGTCCTCGGGCCGGTACGACATCGAGGGCACCGTCAGCGACTGGGTGACCGTCCCGTACAACGAGGCCCGCTACGGCAGCAACAAGGGCCCGCAGGGCAGCGGCGCCTGGACCCAGGCGCAGGAGTTCGTCCGGGACGCGACCAAGGCGTGGTTCGACGGCGAGATCGCCAAGGGCCGCACCCCCGCCGACGTGAAGGCCGAGCTGGCCCAGTACGACGTGCAGGACCGCTACGACCACGACAAGGACGGCGACTTCAACGAGCCGGACGGCTACCTGGACAACGTGATCGTGGTGCACGCCGGCGTCGACGAGACCTGGGGCGGCGGCGCCCAGGGCGCCGACGCACTGTGGGCGCACCGCAGTTGGGACCTCCCGGACCCGACCGGCCAGAGCGGCCCGGACGGCAACCGGATCGGCGGCGCACCGGTCGGCGACACCGGCCTGTACGTCTACGACTACGTCCAGGCGGGCGAGAACAGCGGCGTCGGCCTCTTCTCGCACGAGTACGGCCACAACCTCGGCCTGCCGGACCTCTACCCGACCAACGGCGGCGACAACGCGGTCAACTTCTGGTCGCTGATGTCCTCCGCGTCCTACCTGGGCAAGGGCAAGAACACCACCGGCGAGTTCCCCGGCGACCTGGACGCCTGGAGCAAGCTGCAACTCGGCTGGCTCAACTACGACGAGGCGCAGGCCGCCACCCGTTCCAGCCACGCGCTCGGGGTCAGCGGCTACAACACCGACCAGGCCCAGGCCGTGCTGGTGCACCTGCCCCCGTCGCAGACCACCACCTCGCTGGCGGTGCCCGCCGAGGGCGCGGCCCAGTGGTGGAGCGACACCGGCGACAACATGGACGCCTCGCTGACCCGCACCCTGGACCTGCGCGGCCGCTCGACCTCCGCCGCGCTGGACGCCTCGGCCTGGTACGACATCGAGCAGGACTACGACTTCCTCTCGGTCGAGGCCTCCACCGACGGCGGCCGCAGCTGGACGGCGCTGCACGGCACGGTGAACGGGGCGCCGATCGGCGACACCACCGCGCTCACCCCCGGCCTGACCGGCACCTCCAACGCCTGGACGCAGCTGCACATCCCGCTGGACGCCTACCTGGGCCGCCAGGTGCAGGTCCGCTTCCACGTCACCTCGGACGGCAACACGCACGGCCGCGGCGCACTGATCGACGCGGTCAAGGTGACCGCCGACGGCGTGCGGATCGTCGAGGACGGCGCCGAGACCGGCGGCCAGGACTGGGCACTGACCGGCTTCTCGGTCATCAAGGGCAAGGACGCCGTCAAGGACCACCCGCGCGCCTACCTGGTCGAGAACCGCCGCTACGTCGGCTACGGCACCTACCTGAAGACCGGGCCCTACAACTTCGGGTACTCCGGCATCTGGGGCAAGGCCAACATCATCGACACCTACCCGTACCAGGAGGGCGTCCTGGTGTGGCTGTGGGACACCGCCTACGAGGACAACAACACCAAGGACCACCTCGGCGGCGGCCTGATCCTGCCGGTGGACGCGCACCCCGAGGTGAACTACTTCAACGGCGGCACCGCGGTCAACGGCCGGATGCAGAGCTACGACGCGCCGTTCTCGCTGCAGCCCACCACGGCGTTCCAGCTGCACAACGTCAGCGCGGTGACCAAGTTCCCGGCGAAGCCCGCCGTGCCGGCCTTCAACGACCGCACCGGTGACTACTACAACCCGGCCGCACCGCAGCTGGGCGTGAAGGTGCCGAACACCAACACGAAGATCGAGGTCGTCCGGGAGACCCAGGGCGGCAAGCTGACCACCATCAAGGTCGGCCCGGCCGCCTGATCGAGGCGCAGGGCGACGCTACCCCGAGGAGGGGCGCCGGGGATCCCCGGCGCCCCTTCCGGCCTGTCCGGCCACCACCGGGGAACGGGCACCGGCCCGCCGCGGCCCGGTCAGAACCCGCGGCCGCCCGCGCCGCCGCGCAGCAGGGCGACGGCCTCGGCGAACTCGGCCGTGGCCAGCCGGTGGGCCTCCCCGATCGGGGTGCCGCCGTCCAGCCGCTGCCAGTTGAGCCGGGCCAGCTCCTGCCGCACGCCGATGAACTGCACCGCCACCAGCTGCGGCGCCAGCCCGCCCGCGCCGGGCAGCGCCTCGGCGAGCGCGGCCGCCAGGTCGTCGGTGTCGCGCGCGATGTAGTCCAGCAGGTGCGAGGACAGGCTCGGGGTGTCGTAGATCAGCCGCATGAAGGCGAGCACCTCGGACTCGTCGTTCAGCCCGGTGTTCGGGTCGTGCGCGGCCAGCCGCTCCAGCTGGTGGCGCTCCAGCGCGGCCAGCGGGGTGAGCGGGGCGGGGCGCTCGCGCACCACCCGGGCCGCCTCGCCCAGGTGGTCGGCGATCCGGTGCAGGACCAGCTCCTCCTTGGTGGCGAAGTAGCGGAACAGCGTCGGCTTGGAGACCTCGGCGGCGGCGGCGACCTCGGCCACCGACACCCGGTCGAACCCGTGCGCAAGGAACAGCCCGATCGCGGTGTCGGCGATCGCCTGCCGGGTGCGCTGCTTCTTCAGGGCTCGTAGTCCCTCGGGCTCATCGGTCATAGCTCAATCATAACCCGGATACTTTTGTGACTCGGTTGTATTTCTGCCTCGGTTGCGATTCCCTGGAGGGAGCCGACCGAGCAGAGGGAGAAGCAGATGCCGACCGTGGTGATCGTGGGGGCCGGACCGACCGGACTGACACTGGCCTGCAGCCTGGCCCGCCAGGGCGTCCAGGTGCGGGTGCTGGAGCAGGCGACGGAGTACGCCTCCGGCTCGCGCGGCAAGACGCTCAACCCGCGCAGCCTGGAGGTGCTGGCCGACCTGGGGATCCTCGACCGGCTGACCCCGCACGGCCGGTCCCGGCTGCCGTTCCGCAAGTACTTCGCCGGCGAGTTCGTCGAGGACACCGACCCCTACGCGGGCGTCCGGCCGACCCCCGCCGCCCCGTACGAGGCCGGCCTGTTCCTGCCGCAGTGGCGGGTCGAGAGGGCGCTGCGCGAGCTGCTCGGCGAGCTCGGCGGGCGGGTCGAACTCGACAGCCGGGTCGAGCGGTTCGAGCAGGGCCCGGACGCGGTGCGGGTGCTGCTGGCCGACGGCCGGGCGGTCACCGGCGACTACCTGGTGGCCTGCGACGGCGGCCGCAGCACGGTGCGCAAGCGGCTCGGGATCCCGCTGGAGGGCAGCAGCGACCCGGAGTTCGCGCTGGTGTGCGGCGACGTCGAGGTGGCGGGCCTGGAGCCGGACGCCTGGCACCAGTGGTTCGGCCCGGAGGGCGCGCTGATGCTCTGCCCGTTCCCGGGCGAGCGCAGCTGGCAGCTCCAGGCCTCCCCGGAGTTCGACGCGGACGGCGTGCCGCTGCCGCCCTCGCTGGAGAGCTTCCAGCGGCTGGTCGAGCTGCGCACCGGGCGCAGCGACATCCGGCTGTCGGAGGCCACCTGGCTGTCCACCTGGCGGGTCAACGTCCGGATGGTGGACCGCTACCGGGTGGACCGGGTGCTGCTCGCCGGGGACTGCGCGCACGTGCACCCGATCGCGGGCGGGCTGGGCATGAACACCGGCATCCAGGACGCCTGGAACCTGGGCTGGAAGCTCGGTCACGTGCTGACCGGCCTGGCCGGGCCCGGACTGCTGGACACCTACCAGGAGGAGCGGCTGCCGATCGCGGCCTGGACGCTGGGCGTCAGCAGCGAGGGGATGGCGGCGGTGATCGAAGGCGTGCGCACCCCGGGCGTGGGGGTGGAGGCCGGCCGGCTCACCGACACCACCGGGCTGGGCCTGGACTACCGCTGGAGCTCGCTGGCCGAGGACCGGCTCGGCGGCCCGCTGCGCGCCGGCGACCGTGCACCGGACGCCCCCTGCACCGGCCCGGACGGCGAACCGGTGCGGCTCTTCGAGGCCTTCGCGGGCAGCCACTACACCCTGCTCGGCTTCGGCCCGGCCGCCCGCTCGGCGCTGGCGGACCTGCCGGCGCACGTCCGGGCGGTGGCGGTCGAGGCCGGCGCGGGCTCGCTGGTCGACCACGGCGGGCACGCGCGCCGCGCCTACGGGGTGACCGGGGACGCGCTGGTGCTGGTGCGGCCCGACAACCACGTGGCGCTGACCGTGCCGGCCGGCCCCGCGGCCGGGCCCGCCGTCCGGGCGTACCTGGACCGGCGGTGAGACCGGTACCAAGGCCGGCAGCGAGGCCCGCAGGACTGCCGGCGGGCCCGCGCAGGGCGGCGCGCGGCCGATCCTCCGTCAGTTCCGTTGCCCTGAAGGGGTGGTGACCCTAACAGATTCGGGCATATGCCCGACGAATATGACGGATTCCGACCCACGGTCGAACCACGGGGGTTAGCGTTACGCTCCGACGAGGTTACCGCTAGTGAGCGCGGTGCCACACGCGGGGCCCCTCGATGGGCGCCGCAGGAGGGGTGCGTGTCGGTGCCGGGGATCGATGACTGCCTTGACGAGGCCATGGGCGTGCCGGGCGCGCTCGGCGTCAGCCTGGTCGACTGGACCAGCGGGCTGGCGCTGGGCACCGCCGGGGAAGGTCCGGGCGGTGACCACGAGGCCGGGGCCGCCGACGCGACCGAGCTGGCGAGAGCGGTGACCCAGAGCGCGTCCTTCGCGGACCCGGCCGCCGGGACGGCTCCCGCCGAGGACCTGATCCTCAGCTCGGCGGGCGCCTACCACCTGGTCCGCTTCCTGGAAACGGACTTCGACAGCAACCTGATCCTCTACCTGCGGCTCGACCGGGACCGGGCGAACCTCGCCCTCGCCCGACTCAGACTCGCCGCCATCGCCGAACAGTTGGTGCTCGACTGATGACCACCGCCGCACTCGGCGTGCCGACCCTGCACGCACCCGTCCTGCGCCTGCCCCGCCGGCGCCGCTCCGGCTGCTCACCGGCCACCGTCTTCGAGACCGCGCTGACCGACCTGGCCGCGCAGCGCGCCACCGGCGTCATCACCGGCACCGACGGCTCGCTGTACCTGCACGACGGCTCCGTGGTGCACGCCGAGAGCCCGTCCGCCCCCGGGGTCGGGTCGCTGCTCACCGGCTGCGGGCGGCTCACCCCCGCCGAGTGGGCCGGACACCTGGAGGGCCACCGGACCGACGGCCGGCCGCTGGCCGAGCAGTTGGTCGGTTCCGGCCGGGTGAGCGCCAGCGAGCTGCACCTGTGCCACCTGACCGCCGTCCTGGACGCGGCGTTCTTCGCGCTCGGGCAGGCCGAGGGCGAGATCCACTTCTCGGCTGCCGTCGAACCGCGGTTCACCCTGGCCCGTCCGATGAGCGTGCGCGAGCTGCGCGCCGCGGCCGGCCGGCGGCGGGCCCTGCTCGACCGGGTCTGGCCCTGCCCCCAGCTGGACACCGCGACCGTACGGCGCCGGCCCGGCGCGGTACCGCGGGCCTGCACCCGGCGGCGGCGGGCGGTGCTGGAGGCCGCCGACGGACTGCGCACCCCGGCCGAGATCGCCCGGCTGCTCGGCCGCTCGACCTTCGGCACCGTGCTCGACATCAGGCACCTGGCGGCCGGCGGTCTGATCGAGTCGGCGGCACCGGTGCCCGAGCCCGCACCGGCACCGTCGTTCCCACCGGTGACGGTGCCGCCACCGCGCGCCGCCCCGGAGCCGTCCCCCGCTGCCCCTCAGGTGCTGCTCCCGTCCCGGCCGCATCCCACCGCACCCGTCCTGTTCCACGATCCGTCAGATCCGCACGTCGCCCTGCTGCTCAGGATCCGAGCCGGCCTGGAGGCCCGACTGTGAGTGTTGTTCCGCCCGTCCTTACCGCCCGCCCGACCGAGTCATGAAGCGCACCTTGCGACAGTTCACCGGCCGCCGGCCCCCCGTGCTGATCGATCCCGAGCTGCTGTCCGAGCCGGAGGTGCTCACCGAGTTGCGCGGCCTGCGGGCCCGGGTGCCGCACCTGACCGGCAGTCTGGTCGCCACCACCGACGGTCTGGTGGTCGCGCACGACACCACCGACCTGGAGCCGGCGGGGGTCGCGGCGCTGACGGCGGCCGCCCTCGGGGTGGGCGCCCGGCTGGCGGAGGCGACCGGCCAGGGCGGGTTCCGCGAGCTGCTGACCCGCGGCGAGTTCGGCTACACGGCCACCTACGCGGCCGGCGCCTTCGTGGTGCTGACCCTGCTGGCCGGCCCCGAGGCCAACATCGGGCGGCTGCACCTGGAGGCCCGCCGCGCCGGCGGCCGGATCTCCTCGATCGCGGACGCCGCCCTGGAGCGCCAGGACCAGCGCGACCGACCGGCCGGACCGCCGACCACGGGCCACCGCCCCATGTGATTGCCCGAGTGCCCGAGTTACCGAATTACCGCGTCACCGCGTCACCGATGCACGATCCGACAACCCTTCGTACCCGGATGAAAGAGGACACCATGGCCAACACCGACAGCGCGCTCAAGGACATCATGAACTCGATCGACGGCACCATCGGTGTCGCTCTGGTCGATTACAACAGCGGTATGGCTCTGGGCATCCTCGGCGGCTCGCCCGATCTCGACCTGAACGTGGCGGCGGCCGGCAATACCGACGTGGTCCGCGCCAAGGTCCGGGCGATCGAGCTGCTCGGCCTCAAGGAGGCGATCGAGGACATCCTGATCTCGCTCAGCAGCCAGTACCACCTGATCCGGCCGCTCACCGGCCGTTCCGGCAAGGGCCTGTTCCTGTACCTGGCGCTCGACAAGGGCCGGGCCAACCTGGCGATGGCCCGGCACCAGCTGAAGCGGATCGAGGCCGAGCTGGAGGTCTGACCGGCGAACGCCGACCGCAGCCCCGGGACGGGTGTCCGGGGCGGCGGTCGGCGCGGAGCCCGGCCGGGCGCGGCCCGCTGTTACGGTTCCCCGCCGACGCCCGGCCGGGGGTCTGGGCCCGGGGAGCGGTCAGCCCTCCGGGAAGTGGCAGGCCGCCTGCCGGGCGGAGTCCGCGGAGGTGATCCTCAGCAGCGGGGCCTCGGTGCGGCAGATCTGCTGCGCCTTGGGGCACCTGGGGTGGAAGGTGCAGCCGCTCGGTGGGTTGGCGGGGCTCGGCGGGTCGCCGAGCAGCACGATCCGCTCCCGCCGCCGTTCGGCGAGCGGGTCGGGCAGCGGCACGGCGGACAGCAGCGCCTTGGTGTAGGGGTGCGCCGGGCGCTCGTACACCTCGCGCTTGTCGCCGATCTCGACGATCCGGCCGAGGTACATCACCGCCACCCGGTGGCTGATGTGCCGCACCACGGCGAGGTCGTGCGCGATGAAGACGTACGCGACGCCCAGCTCCCGCTGCAACCGCTCCATCAGGCCGACGATCTGGGCCTGGATGGAGACGTCGAGGGCGGAGACCGGCTCGTCCGCCACCACCAGTTCGGGGCGGGTGGCCAGCGCGCGGGCGATGCCGATCCGCTGGGCCTGGCCGCCGGAGAACTGGTGCGGGTAGCGCTCCAGGTGCTCCGGGGCGAGCCCGACCAGCCGGATCAGGTCGCGGACCTCGGCGGCGATCCGCTTCGGCTCGGTGCCCTGGGCCCGCAGCGGCGCGGAGACGATCTGCTGGACGGTCTGCCGCGGGTTGAGCGAGGCGAACGGGTCCTGGAAGATGATCTGGAGCTTGCTGCGCAGCGGCCGCAGCTCCCGCTGGCCGATCCGGGTGATGTCCCGCCCGTGGAAGCCGACCCGGCCGGCCGTCGGGTCGAGCAGCCGGACCAGCATCCGTCCGGTGGTGGACTTCCCGCAGCCGGACTCGCCGACCAGCCCGAGCGTCTCGCCGGGCCGGACGTCGAAGCTCACCCCGTCGACCGCCCGGATGCCCGCGCGCCGGCGGAAGGTGCCGTTGCCGCCGGGGAAGGTCATCCCCAGGTCCTGCACGGTGAGCAGCGGGGCCGTCATGCGGTCACCTCCTGGTGGGTGGTGCGGCCGGCGGACGGCGGGTCCAGCAGGCAGGCGGAGCGGTGCTGTTCGGCGACCAGGCGCAGCGGCGGTCGCCCGTCGGTGCAGACCGCGCGGACCTCCTCGGGGGCGGCGGCGTACCGCGCGCAGCGCGGGTGGAAGGCGCAGCCGGCCGGTGGCGACAGGAGCGAGGGCGGGCTGCCGGGGATGGCGTGCAGCGGGTCGCCGTCGGCGGCGTCGAGCCGGGGCAGCGAGTCCAGCAGGCCCTGCGTGTAGGGGTGCCGCGGCGTGCTGAACAGCGTTTCGGCGGGGGCCTGTTCGGCGGCCGCGCCGCCGTACATCACCAGCACCTCGTCGGCCACCCGGGCGATCACGCCGAGGTCGTGCGTGATCATGATGATGCCGAGGCCGCGGTCCTGCTGGATCTTCATCAGCAGTTCCAGCACCTGGGCCTGGACGGTGACGTCGAGGGCGGTGGTGGGCTCGTCGGCGATGATCAGGTCGGGTTCGCAGGAGAGCGCCAGGGCGATCATCGCCCGCTGCCGCATGCCGCCGGAGAACTGGTGCGGGTACTCCCCGGCCCGGCGGGCCGGTTCGGGGATGCCGACGTCGCCGAGCACCTCGACGGCGCGGGCCAGGGCGGCCCTGCGGCCGGTGCCGAAGTGCGCCCGGTGGGCCTCGGCGATCTGGTCGCCGATGGTGAAGTAGGGGTGCAGCGAGGTGAGGGCGTCCTGGAACACCATCGCCATCCGCCGCCCGCGCAGCTGCCGGACGGTCTCCTCGGGGGCGCCGATCAGCTCGGTGCCCTGGAAGCGCACCGATCCGGTGACGGCGGCGCCGCGGTGCAGGCCCATCACGGCGAGCGAGGTGACCGACTTCCCGGAGCCGGACTCGCCGACGATGCCGAGCGTGCGGCCGGCCTCGACGGTGAAGTCCACGCCGCGGACGGCCCGGACGACCCCTTCCGCGGTGGTGAACTCCACCGCGAGGTCCTTGACTTCGAGCAGGGTCACGACAGCCTCGCCCTCGGGTCGATCCAGGCGTAGACCACGTCCACGATCAGGTTGGAGGTGACGATGAAGAAGGAGGCCAGCAGCGTGACACCCATGATCACGGGCTGGTCGGCCTTGTTCAGCGAGTCGGCGAACAGCTTGCCGACGCCCGGCAGTCCGAACAGCGACTCGGTGATCAGCGCGCCGGCCAGCAGGCCGCCGAGGTCCATGCCGAGCATGGTGGCCACCGGGGTGAGGGCCGGGCGCAGGCCGTGCTTGGCCACCACCCGGCGTTCGCGCAGGCCCTTGGCGCGGGCGGTGCGGACGAACGGCTCGGCCATCGTCTCGATCACCGAGTTGCGGGTCATCCGGGCGTACATGGCGGCGGACATCAGCGCCAGCGTGATCCAGGGCAGGATCAGGTTCTGGATCCACTGGAACGGGTGCTCGCCGAACGCGATGTAGCGCGGGTAGGGGATCAGGTTCAGCTGGCCGACCACGAAGTAGAGCAGGACCATCGCGGTGAAGTAGACCGGCATGGCGGCGATGCCGATGGTGCCGACCATCAGGGTGCGGTCGAGCCAGGTGCCCCGGCGCAGGGCCGAGACCACGCCGGCCGCCAGGCCCATCACCAGCCAGAGGAAGGCGGCCCCGACGGCGAGCGAGGCGCTGGCCGGCAGGCGGTCCATCATCAGGTCCCAGACCGGCTGGGCGCTCTGGTAGGAGTAGCCGAAGCAGGGGAAGCCGCAGTGCACGGCGTAGCTGCCGCTGCCCAGGGTCTGGCCGGCGAAGATGCCGACCAGGTAGCGGCCGAACTGGACGGTGACCGGGTCGTCCAGGCCCATCTGCTGGCGCACCAGCAGGATCCGGTCGGCCGAGCAGTCCTTGCCGCAGAACTGCGCGGCCGGGTCGCTGGGGAGCAGGTAGAAGACGGCGAAGGTGATGGCGGCGATCACCACCAGGGTGAGCAGGATGCCGGCCACCCGCCGGATCAGGAAGGCGATCATGCCCGGCTGCCCTTCGGGTCGAGGGCGTCGCGCAGCGCGTCGCCAAGCAGGGTGAAGGCCAGCACGACCAGGAACAGGCAGAGGCTGGGCAGCAGGAAGAACATCGGGTCGACCTTGTAGTAGGGCACCGCGTCCGAGATCATCTGCCCCCAGGAGGGCGTCGGCGGGCGGACCCCGACGCCGAGGTAGGTGAGCGCGGCCTCGGCCCCGATCAGGCCGGGGATGGCCAGCGTGACGTACACGATGATGGTGCCGGTGAGGTTGGGCAGGATCTCGGTGAACAGGATCCGGGCGCTGGAGGTGCCGCAGGCGCGGGCGGCCTCGACGTACTCGCGGTGCTTGAGCGAGAGGGTCTGACCGCGGATCAGCCGGGCGATGTACGGCCAGCCGAAGACGCTCATCACCAGGATCAGCAGCAGGATCCGGTTGGCGTTCCGGGCCACCGAGAGCAGCGCGATCATGAAGATCAGGCTGGGGAAGGACATCATGATGTCCATGAAGCGGCTGATCACGGTGTCGGTGCGGCCGCCGAAGTAGCCGGCGGTGATGCCCAGCAGCACGCCGATCACGGTGGTGACCAGGGCGGCGCTGAACGCGACCAGCAGGCTGATCTGGCCGCCGTACAGGAGCCGGGCGAACACGTCGTGGCCCAGGCCCGGTTCGACGCCGAGCCAGTGCCGGGTGCCGGCGCCGCCGAGGGCGCCCTTGGGCAGGCCGCCGAGGTAGAGGTCGAGGGCCTTCTTGTCGGTGTCGGCCGGGCCGTAGCCGCTGATCGCGGTGAGCACGGGGGCGAGCAGCGAGCCGAGCACGAAGAAGGCGATGATGCCGAGGCCGGCCATGGCGGGGCGCTGGCGGCGCAGGCGGTGCCAGGCGAGCCGCCAGGGCGAGGCGGGCGGGCCGGCGGGGCCGGCAGCGGCGTCGGCGGGGCCGGCAGCGGGGCCGGTGGGGTCGGGAGCGGGCGGCGCGGCGGGCGCGGGGGCGGGGTCGGCGGCGCTGACCACCGCCCCCGCTCCCTGGGCTGCTGCCTCGGGGAGCGGGGCGGTCACAGGTCAGGCTCCTGACTACTTGACGGACTTCAGGCCGATGACGGCGTAGTCGATCTGGCCGGACCAGACCGGGTGCGCGAAGGCGCCGGCGATGTTGGAGCCGACCAGCAGCGGCTTCTTCTGCCAGGTCATCGGGACGGCGGGCGACTTGTCCATGATCTTGGCGTCGAGGGCGAGCCAGGCGGTGTTGGCCTTCTGCAGGTCGTCGAGGCCGGCGATGCGGTCCAGCTCCGCGATGGTCTCCGGGTCGTTGAACCGGCTGTTGTTGCCGTTGTTGCCCTTGTCCTTGATGGACCGGCCGTCGAAGATCATCGGCAGGAAGGTCGCGGCGGACGGGTAGTCCGGGCACCAGCCGGTGAGCGACAGGCCGGGCTGCTTGTCCTTGTCGCCGACGATGGAGTTGACGGCGGTCGGGTCGACGGTGGTGACGGTGACGTCGATGTTGACCTTCTTCAGCGCGGCCTGGACCGCCTCGGCCTGCGGCTTGCCGCCGGTGGAGGTGACCAGCTCGGTCTTCAGGCCGTCCGCGAAACCGGCCTCGGCCATCAGCTGCTTGGCCTTGTCCGGGTCGCCGGCCGGCTTGATCATGAAGTGGTCGATCGGCGCGCCGGCCGTCAGCACCGGCGGCAGGAAGGTGGTGGCGACGTCGTTGAAGGCCGGACCGCCGACCGCGGTCGCGTACGCCTCCTTGTCCACCGCGTACTGCAGCGCCAGGCGCAGCTTCTGGTTGTCGAAGGGCGGCTTGCTGGTGTTGGTCACCAGCATCGCGGTGCAGCCGGA
Source organism: Kitasatospora sp. NPDC094015 (assembly GCF_040304075.1). Taxonomy (NCBI): domain Bacteria; kingdom Bacillati; phylum Actinomycetota; class Actinomycetes; order Kitasatosporales; family Streptomycetaceae; genus Kitasatospora; species Kitasatospora sp. NPDC094015. Next base: position 77,301 of record NZ_JBEOUL010000007.1, on the reverse strand, counting down.
GTTCTCGCTGATCAGACGCTTCTTCAGGTCCGGGTTGGTGAGCACCTCGCCGACCTTCGCGGGGACCAGGTCGACGTAGGAGATGGCGTTCTTGTCGTCGCCCTGGTCGGCGATCAGCCGGTCGGCGATGCCGGCGCCCTTGAGGGTCTGCTCGACCACGATCTTGTCCGGGTAGGCCTTGCGCACCGGGTCGGTCTTCTCGTCCCAGTTGGTGTTGCGGACCAGCACCATGCGCTTGCCGCGGTCGTACTCCTCGATCTTGTACGGGCCGGAGGAGACCGGGTGGTTGCTGTAGTTGGCGCCGGCCTCCTTGGCCTTGGGCACCGGGGCGAAGGTCGGCAGGGTCACCGTGTAGCCGAACTCGGCGACCGGGCGCTTGAGGTGGAAGATGATGGTCTTGGCGTCCGGGACCTCGATCGCCTGCTTGCCCAGGCGCTGGCCGCCGAGCGGGCCCTGGTAGCCGTCGGGCGCGTCGAGGTAGCGCACCGCGTAGTCGGGGCCGCCCGGCAGCTCGGGCGAGAAGGAGCGCTCGACGTTGTACTTGATGTCGTCGGCGACGATCGGGGTGCCGTCCTCGTACTTGAGGCCGTCCTTCAGGTGGAAGGTCCAGGTCTTGGCGCCGTCGCTCGGGGTGCCGAGGTCGGTGGCGAGGTCCGGCTCGATCTTCAGGCCCTCGGCGCCGGGGGCCGCCTTGAAGGTGGTCAGGGTGCGGTAGAGCATCCGGACGCCGACGTCCATCACCGGCATGGTCCAGTTGCGGGCCGGGTCGAGCTGGTCGAAGTCCTGGTTGGACAGGATGGTGAGGGTGCCGCCCTTGACCGGCGTGCCGCCGATGATGCCGTTGCCCTCGGTGGTGACCCCCGCGTGGTCCCCGGCGCCGTCGCCGTCGCCGTTGCCGTTGCTGCTGCAGGCCCCGAGACCGAGGGTGAGGGTTGCTGCGATGGTCGCCGCCAGGGCGACGTGCGTGCGCCTGTTCATGTTGAACTCCGAGATGGGGGGCCGGTGTTGAGGCCCAGTCCGCCCCGGGGCTGATCCGGGGCCCACTCCGGAGGGGCGACCAGGGGTCTAGCCCCTCCGGGATGTGACCCGTAACATAGTAATGTGAAATTGCACTGGCAAGAGATGTTGCGGCCCGTTACCGAGCCGTGTCCTGCCGGAACGCGAGCCACCCGCCAACCCCCGCACCCCCGCCCCAGGTCAGAGGAGTCGCAGCAGTGACCGCCGAGCCCACCCCACGCCTGAACACCGGCAGCCACGATCTGCCCGTCTCGCCCGCCCTCGACGCCTTCATGGGCACCGGCTGGGCGGCCACCCCGCTGCCCGCCGACCGGCGGGTGGCCGGGTACGACGCGACCGGCGCCCGGCGCAGCCGGCTGGCCGCCGCCTTCCCGGGCGAGCGACTGGTCGTCCCCGCAGGGCAGTTGAAGGTCCGCAGCAACGACTGCGACCAACGGTTCCGCCCGCACAGCGCCTACGCCTGGCTCACCGGCCTGACCGGCGAGGACCAGGTCGGCCACGTGCTGGTGATCGAGCCCTCCGGCGAACCGGTGCTCCACCTGCGCCCGCGCTCGCCGCGCGGCGGCCCCGGCCCGTACGGCGGCGAGTTCTACCGCGACCGCCGCTACGGCGAGTTCTGGGTCGGCCGGCGGCCCGACCTGGACGAGGCTGCCCGGCTCACCGGCGTGCGCACCGCCCACCTGGACGACCTGGCCAAGCTGTTCACCGGCGCGCAGCCCGTCACCCGGGTCCTCACCGGCGTCGACCCGGTGCTCGACGCGCTCGCCGGGCGGCCCGACGCCGCCGCCCAGCAGGCCGACACCGCGCTCGCCGCCGCCCTCTCCGAGCTGCGCCTGATCAAGGACCCCTGGGAGGTGGCCCAGCTCCAGCACTCCGTCGACCTCACCACCACCGGCTTCGAGGACGTGGTCCGCGCCCTGCCCGCCGCGCTGCGCCACGGCCGCGGCGAGCGCTGGCTGGAGGGCACCTTCAACCTGCGCGCCCGCGCCGAGGGCAACGGGACCGGGTACGACACCATCGTCGCCTCCGGCGCCCACGCCTGCGTGCTGCACTGGATCCGCAACGACGGCGCGCTCGACCCCCGCGAACTGCTGCTGCTGGACGCCGGCGTGGAGACCGACACCCTCTACACCGCCGACGTCACCCGCACCCTCCCGCTCGGCGGCACCTTCTCCCCCGTCCAGCGCCAGGTCTACGAACTGGTGCTGGCCGCCCAGGACGCCGCCATCGCGACCCTGCGCCCGGGCGCGAGCTTCCGCGACTTCCACCGCGCCGGGATGCGGGTGATCGCCGAGGGCCTGGCCGACTGGGGCGTGCTGCGGATCCCCGCCGACGAGGCGCTGCGCGAGGACAGCGGTCTGTTCCGGCGCTACACCCTGTGCAGCAGCGGCCACATGCTCGGCCTCGACGTGCACGACTGCGCCAAGGCCCGGGCCGAGACCTACCTGGACGGCGTGCTGGAGGAGGGCATGGTGCTCACCGTCGAACCCGGCCTGTACCTCCAGCCCGACGACGAGACGCTGCCGGTCGAGCTGCGCGGCATCGGCGTCCGGATCGAGGACGACCTGGTGATCACCTCGGACGGCGCCCGGCTGATGTCCGGCGCCCTGCCGCGCACGGTCGCCGGGATCGAGGAGTGGATGGGCACCCTGCTCGGCTGACCGCACCGGCCGCCGGGCCGCCGGGCCCGGCCCGCTACCCGAGCAGCCCCCGGACGATCGCCGCCGCCGGGCCGGTCCCGGCCGACCGGTGGCCGGTGCCGGCCCACAGGTGCATCGCCGCCAGGTCACCCCGCTTCGCCGCGGCCGCCCGCAGCGGCTGGGTGAGGTGGTGCACCTCCGGGTACGCGGCCGGCGCGTACGGCTCGTAGCGGTCGATGAAGGCGTTGCGCAGTCCGCGCGCCGGGCGGCCGGTGAAGGACCGGGTGACCACGGTCTCCCGGAAGCCCGGATCGACCAGGGCGGCCCGGTGCGCGGCCGAGGCACCCGACTCCTCGCAGCGCAGGAAGGCGGTGCCCAGCTGGCCGGCCACCGCGCCGGCCCGCAGGACGGCGGCCAGGCCCTGGCCGTCCGCGATCCCGCCGGCCGCGATCAACGGCAGGCCGACCTCGGCGCGGACGGCCGCCAGCAGGTCGATCAGCGGCTCGGTGCCGGGCTCGGCGTCCACCCGGTGGGTGGCCCGGTGCCCGCCGGCCTCCGGCCCCTGCACGGTCAGCACGTCCATCCCCGCCTCGGCGGCGGCCCGCGCCTCGGCCGGGCCGGTCACCGTACCGATCTGGAGGATCCCGGCCGCCCGCAGCGCCTCGGCCTCCGCCGGGGCGGGCAGGCCGAAGGTGTACGAGACCACTGGCACCGGATCGGCCAGCAGCAGCTCGATCTTGGCGTCCCAGTCGTCCCGGTCCGGCGCGATCGTCACCGGCAGCTCGACGCCGTACCGCTCGGCCTCGGGCCGCAGCCGCTCGCGGTAGCCGGCCACCGCCGCCGGATCGCCCGGGGCGGCGGGCACGAACAGGTTCAGGCCGAACGGCCGGCCGGTCAGCTGCCGGGTGGCCCGGATCTGCTCCGCCACCGCGGCGGCCGTCCGGTACCCGGCGGCCAGCAGGCCGAAGCCGCCCGCCTCGCCCACGGCCGCGACCAGCTGCGGGGTCGAGGCCCCGCCCGCCATCGGCGCCACCACCACGGGCGCCGCGAGGCCGGTCAGATCCACAGCCATGTGCCACTCCTCCGAGGCCGTCCGCCACGCTGCTGCGCGCCTCCACCCTATGCGCGCGGCCGCCCGGCCGGCCGAAGGCCTGTCAGGTCACCCGGCCGGGCGGCGTTCCGGCCCGGCCTTCCTGCTCCCCCGGACCGGCGGCGATAACTTCGTGGACGAACGCAGGCGCCGATCCGGCCGCCCGCCACCGTCCTGATGGAGACCCCGTTGAGGATCCCCGCCGTTCTCGCCGCCGCCGTCGCGGCCGCGCTCGTCCCGGTCGGCGCCCAGGCCGTCCAGCCCCCGCAGCCGACCCCGCCGTACGCCCGCGACCTCGCGGTGACGGTGGCCGCACCCGACCCGGCGGCCCCGCCCGGCGCCACCGTGCCGTTCACCGTGGTGGTGTGCAACCACGGCACCGAGACCCCGCAGAACGCCGCCACGCTGGTCGTCAACGGCCCGCCGGACGAAGGCATGGAGATCGGCCCCGGATCCGGCCAGGCCACCGACGGCGGCTGGAACTGGATCCGGCTGCCGGTCGCCGAGGGCCTGGCCCCGGGCGCGTGCAGCTACACCGCGCTGCGCTCACGCACCATCAGCGGGCTGGCCGGGCCCAGGAGCTACCCCGGCGGCACCGCCGAGGTCACCTGGGAGGGCGAGCAGAACCCCGCCGACAACCTGGCCACCTGGACCTCCGAGATCGCCGCCCCCGTCACCCGGGCGTACCTCGCCCTGGCCCGGCCCCCGCTGCCGACCGCCCCCGGCGACCCGGCCGACTTCGAGGTCGAGGAGCGCAACCTCGGCCCCTCCACCGACTACCCGTGGCGCGGCCGCCTGGTCGCCCAACTGCCGCCCGGATCCACCTTCCTGAGCTCGGCGCCGGACCGGTCGCCGTGCGAGTACTCGGTCGACCGCACCACCGCGATCTGCCCCGACACGGTCAGCAACACCTGGTCCTGGCTCAACCGGGGCTTCGCGGTGCGGGTCAGCCCCACCGCGGCGCACGGCAGCACGGTCACCGCCACCCTCACCTACGAGGCCCCGGCCGACCCGGCGCCGCACGCCTTCGTCCTGAAGGTGGACATCCCGGTGCTCTGACCACCGCCCGCGCCCGCCTTAGCTCGCCCGGGCTCAGGCGGGCCGGATCAGCCCCGAGGCGAGGCCGGCGGCGATCGCCCCGGTGCGGCTGTCCACGCCGAGCTTGTCGTAGACGTGCACCAGGTGGGTCTTGACGGTGGCCTCGCTGATGAACAGCCGCCGGGAGATCTGCCGGTTCGCCAGCCCCTCCGCGAGCAGCTGCAGGATCTCCGTCTCGCGCGGCGACAGGCTCGGCCGGCCGGCCCGGACCCGGCCGAGCAGCCGGGCGGCCACCGGCGGGGCGAGCACCGTCTCGCCCCGGGCGGCGGCGTGCACGGCGGCCGCCACCTCCTGCGGCGGGGCGTCCTTGAGCAGGTAGCCGGTGGCGCCGGCCTCGACTGCGGCGAGGATGTCCGCGTCGGTGCTGTAGGTGGTCAGGATCAGCACGGCGGGCGGGTCGGGCAGCGCGGTGATCCGCCGGGTCGCCTCGACGCCGTGCATCCCGGTGCCCATCTGGAGGTCCATCAGCACCACGTCGGGCTGCTGCTCGAGCTCCGCCAGCCGCAGCAGCGCCTCGGCGCCGTCCGCGGCCTCGCCGACGGCCGTCACGTCCGGGAAGTCGTCGACCATCGCCCGCAGCCCGCGCCGCACCACCGGGTGGTCGTCCACCAGCAGGACCCGGATCACCGGGCACCCGCCTCGGCCGGCACGGTCGCCCGCAGCGGCAGGGCCGCCGCCACCGCCGTGCCCTCGCCCGGCGCGGACTCCACGGTGAGGCTGCCGCCGAGGTCCGCGATCCGCTCCCGCATCCCGTGCAGCCCGAAGGTGCGGCGCTCCCCGCCCGGCCTGGCCTGCGGGTCGAAGCCCACCCCGTCGTCGAAGACGTCCAGGGTCACCTCGTCGTCGAGGTAGGCGAGGGTGACGGCGATCCGTCCCGCCCCCGCGTGCCGGACGGCGTTGCCCAGGGCCTCCTGGGTGAGCCGCAGCAGCGCGACCTCGGCCTCGACCGGCAGCGGGTGCGGCTCGCCGTCCAGGTGGAAGTCGGCGCCCGCCCCCTGGGCCAGCCGGCGCAGCGCCTCGGTGAGGGTGGCGTCGTCGAGGGCGGGCGGGGTGAGCGCGTGCACGAACCGGCGGGCCTCGGCGAGGTTGGCGGAGGCGGTCAGCCCGACCTCGTGGATCCGGCCCGCGGCGGCGGCCGGGTCGGCGGGCAGCGCCGAGCCGGCGGCCCGGGCGAGCAGCACGATCGAGGACAGGCCCTGTGCCAGGGTGTCGTGGATCTCGCGGGCCAGCCGCTGCCGCTCGGCGAGCCGGCCGGCCTCCCGCTGGCTGGCGGCGAGCTGGTCCCGGGTGCGCATGAGGTCGTCGATCAGCCGCTGGCGCTCGCGGCTCTCCCGGTAGAGCGCGGCGTAGCCGTACGCGGTGAGCAGGGCGACGGCTGTGCCGGCGACCGGGCCGAGCACCTTGGCGGTGGTGAGGCCGCCGGCGGTGCCGGACTGCGCGGCGACCACGATCGCGGTGAGCCCGGCGACGGCGGCCACCGCCCGGCGGACCGGCAGCAGGTGCAGGCACAGGAAGTACAGCGGGAAGGCGAGGTAGCAGAACTCGGGGTGCTGGAGGGTCAGCGCGACCCAGAGCAGCACCACCGCCCCCAGCCACAGGCCGGCCCGGCGCCTGCTGTCGCGGATCCGCCCGACCAGCCCGCCGGCGGCGTACACCGCGGCGAGCCCGGCCGCGGTGGCCAGCGCGCCGGGCCCGAGGTCGCCGCCGACCACGCCGCGCACCAGCAGCACGCCGAGCAGGGCGAAGAACAGCCCGTGCAGGGCCAGGTGCATCAGCCGCAGGGCGGGGGTCTGGACGGTGTGGCCCGGTGCGGGCGGTTCGGTACGGGTCACGCCTTCCGAGGGTACGGGCTGCGGCGGCCGCGGCCGACCGGTCGGGCATCAACCGTTCGATGGATTCCCGGCTGCACCCGACGGTGGAGGCGCGGTGCCCTCCTCTCCACGATGGCGGCGCCGCCCCGGGCGGCCAGGGTGGGTGGAGCCATCGGACAGCCCCCTCCACCGGAAGGTCCCCGTGTTCGTCGCACTGCGTGACATCCGCTTCGCCAAGGGCCGCTTCGCGCTCATGGGCGCGGTCGTCACCCTGATCACCACGCTGGTCGTGTTCCTCTACGGCCTCACCGGCGGCCTGGCCGCCGCCGCCTCCTCGACCGTCGCCGGGCTGCCGGCCGACCGGATCGTCTTCGGCGCCCCGGCCGGGGCCGCCCCGACGGTCTCCTTCGGCAACTCCACCGTCTCCGCCGAGCAGCAGGCCGTGTTCGCCGCCGCCCCGGGCGTGCGCGCCGCCCACCCGCTGGGCGTCTCGCTGACCAGGCTGACCACCGCCGACGCCGCCACCCCGGTCAGCGTGCTGGGCTCCCCCGCCGAGCTGCTGCCGCCGCTGCGCCGGGGCTCGGCCCCGCAGGACGGCCAGCTGGCGGTCGGCGCGGACACCGCGCGGACCTACCACCTGGAGGTCGGGGCGCGGGTCGGGCTCGGCCCGAGCGCGCTGACGGTGGCCGCGATCACCGAGGAGCGCTCGTTCTCGCACGCGCCGACGGTCTGGACCACGGTGGCGACCTGGGAGCGGATCAGCGGCCAGAGCCGGCCCACCGCACTGGCGCTGAGCGGTGCGCCGGCCGACGCCGCCGGGCTGGACCGGGCGGAGAGCACCACGACCGTGCCGACGGCCGACGCGCTGGCCGGGATCAACGGCTACGCGGCCGAACAGGGCAGCCTGCAGCTGATCCAGGGGTTCCTGTTCGCGGTGAGCGCGCTGGTGGTCGGCGCCTTCTTCACGGTGTGGACGGTGCAGCGGCGCCCGGACATCGCGGTGCTCAAGGCGGTCGGCGCGAGCAGCGGCTACCTGGTGCGGGACGCGCTGGCGCAGGCGGCGGCCGTCCTGCTGGGCGGTGCGCTGCTGGGCGGCGCGGCCGGTGGCGCGGGCGGGCTGCTGGCCTCGGCCGCGGTGCCGTTCGAGGTCGGGCCGGCCACGGTGGCCGTCCCGGTGGCCGCGATGATCCTGCTGGGCCTGGCCGGGGCCGCGCTGGCGGTCCGCCGCATCACCTCCGTCGACCCGCTGGCCGCGCTGGGAGCCTCCCGATGACCACGACCCCCCAACTCACCCGTACCGGCCTCGCGTTGCGCGGGGTGACGCTCAGCTACCCGGACGGCGAGAGCCGGTTGACCGCGCTGGACGCGGTGTCGCTGGCGGTCGCGCCCGGCGAGTTCACCGCCGTGGTCGGCCCGTCCGGCTCGGGCAAGTCCAGCCTGCTGGCGGTGGCCGCCACCCTGCAACGGCCGGACCGGGGCGAGGTGGTGATCGACGGTCAGGAGGTCGGCGCGCTCGGCGAGCGGGCCCGTACGGCGCTGCGGCGCGAGCGGCTCGGGATCGTCTTCCAGCAGTCGAACCTGCTGGCCTCGCTGACCGCGGTGGAACAGCTGCTGGTGCTGGAATCGGTGCGTGGCGGGCGGCCGGCGGCGGCGCGCCCGCGAGCGCAGGAGCTGCTGGCCTCGGTCGGGCTGGACGGCGCCAAGCAGCGCCGCCGTCCGCACCAGCTGTCCGGCGGGGAGCGCCAGCGGGTGAACATCGCGCGGGCGCTGTTCGGCCGGCCGTCGGTGCTGCTGGTGGACGAGCCGACCTCGGCACTGGACCACGAGCGCGGCGCCCTGATCGTCGACCTGCTCGCCGAGGTCACCCGCACCCACGGCACGGCGACGGTGATGGTCACCCATGACCGCGATCTGCTCGGCCGGGTGGACCGGGTGGTGGAGATGCACGACGGCCGGCTGGCCTGAGGCCGACGGCCGACGGCCGAGGGATCGGCGCCCGCGACCGGACCGGGGTCAGCGGGCGCCGAGGCGCAGCGCCGGACGCTCCTCGACCGCGTTCTCCGCGCCGGAGGCCCAGAGCGAGCGGATGTGGCCGAGGTGGCGGGCCATGCACTCCTCGGCCTCGTCGGCCCGGCCGGAGATCATCAGGTCGAGCAGCTCCAGGTGCTCCTCGGCCGAGGTGACCAGCTCGCCGCGCTGGTCCAGCCGGTTGAGGCCGTACAGGCGGGAGCGCTTGCGCAGGTCGCCGACGGTCTCGACCAGGCGGGCGTTGCCGGCCAGACCGAGCAGGTCGAGGTGGAACTGCCGGTCCGCCTCCAGGTAGCCGATCAGGTCGTGCTCGCGGGCGGCGACCACGATGGCCTGGGCCTCCGGGCGCAGCGCCTCCAGCTGCTCGGGGGTGGCGGTGCGGGCGACCCGGCCGACGGTGGGCACCTCGATCAGCGCGCGGATCTCGGTGTACTCGTCGAGGTCCCGCTCGCTGAGCTCGGTGACCCGGAAGCCCTTGTTGCGGACGGCTTCGACCAGGCCCTCGCGGGCGAGGTCGAGCATGGCCTCGCGGACGGGGGTGGCGGAGACCCCGAAGTCGGCGGCCAGGGCGGGCGCGGAGTAGACCACGCCGGGGCGCAGCTCACCGGAGATGAGCCCGGCGCGCAGGGCGTGGGCGACCTGGTCGCGCAGCCGCTCCTGTACCGAGATGAGGGTGCGGGGCTTTCGGTCCGCCATGGTGTTCCTCCGGGAGTTTGCAGGACACCATTGTACAATGTCACGTTACTCAAATTGTGGAAGATTCAAACGCAATGCGGGTGACATTCGTATTGGCTGGCAGCGACTGCCAGATCCTGCCAGGCCATCCCGACGCTCTTGAAGAAGCGCGGTCGGTCGGCCGGGACAACTGCCTCATCGTTCACCAGTTCTGAGAGGTTCGCAAGGCTGGTCGGAACGGCTTCCCCGGCCTCCCGGAATGCCATCAGCAGGTCGCCCGCCTCGCGCAGCGCGGTGGCCCGGGATTCGGTGTAGAGCGCGGAGCGCCGCACCAGCGCGCCATCCACCTCGCGCGCCCCGGGTTCGTGCGAACCGACCGCCGCCACCGCCGCCCGGTCGGGCACCAGCGCGCCGTCGAACAGCGGGGTGCGGGCCGTGGTGCAGCAGACCACCAGGTCGGCGTCGGCGACCGCCCCCGGCCCGCCGGCCGTGGCCGCCAGCCCCAGCGCGCGGGCCCGGGCGCACAACTCCTCGGCCCGCGCCGCGCCGCGGCCCACCACCGTGAGCCGGGTCAGCGGGCGGATCGCCACCAGCGCCTCCAGGTGCCCGTACGCCTGCGGGCCGGTCCCGAACAGCACCAGGTGCTCGGCCCCGGGCGCGGCCAGCCGGTCGAGCGCCAGCGCGGTGACCGCCGGGGTCCGCAGCGCGGTCAGCGCGGCGCCGTCGAGCAGGGCGAGCGGCCGCAGGGTCGGCCCGTCCAGCAGCAGGTAGCTGCCGGTGATCCGGGGCAGCCCGCGGGCCGGGTTGGCCGGGGCGACGCCCGCGATCTTCACCCCGACGTACCGCCCGGTCGCGGCCGGCATCAGCAGCAACTCCCCGGCCGGGACAGGGATGTTGGTGCGGGCCGGGCAGTGCTCCACGTCCAGGCCGGCGCGCAGCTCCCGCTCCAGCGCCTCGACGGCCCGGGCCGGCGACAGGGTCAGTTCCAGGGTCGGCGCGAGGCCGGTCGGCTGGTCGGCCATCAGAGCTGGAACCCCGTCCCGAGCCCGTCGAGCGGATCGAGGACGAAGCGGTGCTCGCCGGTGCGGTGCGCGGTGCCGGTGACCTCGGTGACCACCCCGTCCGGGCGCTCGCCCACCACCCGTCCGGTGAACACCGTGCCGATCACCGACTCGTGCCGCAGCGACTCGCCGGGGGCGAGCCGCCCGTCGGCGGCGAGCAGCGCCAGCCGGGCGGAGGTGCCGGAGCCGCACGGCGAGCGGTCGATCTGGCCGTCGGCGAAGACGGTGACGTTGCGCTGGCTCGGCCCGTCCGGGGTGTCCGGCAGCTCCTCGTGGAGGATCACCCCGTAGACCCCGGACAGCCGCGGGTCGCTCGGGTGCCGGGTGCCCGGACCGCCCTCCAGCGCGGCGCGGATCTCCCGCCCCACGGCGGTCAGTTCGTCCAGCCGGTCGGTGCGCACGCTCAGCCCGAGGTCCGCGGCGCGGACCGAGGCGTAGCAGGCCCCGGAGTGCGCCAGGTCGACCTCGACGGTGCCGCGCGAGGTGGGCACCGGCACCTTGCGGGCGGTGACCTGGGTCGGCACGTTGCGGAAGGTGACCGCGGTGGTGCGGCCCCCCTCGCGGTGGACGGCCGCCGAGACCCGGCCGGAGGGCACGTCGATCCGCACCCGGACGGTGCCGTCGGCGGGCGCGGCGACCAGGCCGGAGTCCACCGCCCAGGCGCCGAGCGCGATCGTCCCGTGGCCGCAGGCGGTCGAGTAGCCGTCCTTGTGCCAGAACAGCACCCCGAAGTGCGCCTCGCTGTCGTCGGGCGGCACCACGAAACCCCCGTACATGCCGGCGTGGCCGCGCGGTTCGCGCGACAGCAGCCGGCGCACCTCGTCGAGCGCGCCGGGGCGCGGGGCGGTGGCACTGCCGCCGGGGCCCAGCACGACGGCCCGGCGCTCGGCGACCGTGTCCCCGGGGACGGGCGGCAGGCCGCCGGTGACGATCCGGAACGGCTCGCCGGCCGTGTGGTAGTCGACGGTGCTGATCGGGTTCACCGCGGCGTCCCGGCAGGCAGCAGCGTGACGGTCCGGCTGGAGGTGAAGAACTCCAGCGCGGCCTGCCCCTGCTCCCGGCTGCCGTAACTGGCGGACTTGGCGCCGGAGAACGGGAGGTGGAAGTCGACGCCGCTGGACGGCGCGTTGACCCGGATCATGCCCGCCTCCAGCCGGTCCGCGGCGGCCAGCGCGGTGTCCAGGTCGCGGCTGTGCACCGAGGTGGCGAGCGAGTGCCGGGTGGCGTTGGCCAGGGCGATCGCCTCGTCCAGGTCGGCGGCGCGGACCAGCACGGCGAGCGGGCCGAAGAACTCCTCGGCCAGCAGCGGGTGGTCGGCCGGGACGTCCTCCAGCAGGGTCGGCTCCAGGTACCAGCCGGTCCGCTCCGCCCGGGCCCCGCCCGCCACCACGGTGGCGCCGGCGGCGACCGCCGAGTCGAGCGCGCCGGTCAGCCGGTCGAGCGCGGCCTCGCTGATCACCGGGCCGCAGACGGTGTCCGCCTCCCCGGGCGCCGCGGCGGCGGTCGCGGTCAGCGCCTTGGCGAGCGCCTCGCGCAGCGGCCGGTAGGCCTCGCCGACCGCGATCACCCGGCTGGTGGCGGTGCACTTCTGCCCGGCGTAGCCCGCGACGGCCGAGGCCAGGTGGGCGGCGGCCTGCTCGATGTCGGCATCGGGCAGCACCAGCGCGGCGTTCAGGCCGCCCATCTCGGCCTGCACCGGCACGCCGCGCGCCCCGGTGGCGGCGATCACCGCCCGGCCGACCCCGGTCGAGCCGGTGAAGGAGACCACGTCGGCGGCGTCCACCAGCGCGGCGCCCTCCTCGGCCCCGCCGGGCAGCACGGTGAGCACGCCCTCGGGCAGCCCGGCGAGTTCGGCCAGCCGCAGCGCGCAGGCGGTCGCCTCCGGCGCGGGCTTGAGCACCACCGTGTTCCCGACCGCGAGCGCAGGTGCCGCCTTCCAGGTCGGGATGGCCAGCGGGAAGTTCCACGGCGTGATCAGCCCGGCCACCCCGTACGGGCGCCGCCGGGTCATCAACAGGCCCTGCCCGGCGGCCGGTTCGTGCACCTCGCCGACCGGGGCGTACGGTGCCTGCGCGTAGTACCGCCAGATCGCGACGGTCCTGGCGACCTCGCCGCGGGCCTCCGCGATCGGCTTGCCGACCTCGCGGACCACCAGCGCGGCGAGCTCCTCGGCGTGCGCCTCGAGCGCGGCCGCGGCCCGGCCGAGCGCGGCCGAGCGGCCCGCCGCGCCGAGGCCGAGCCAGCCGGCCCCGGCGGCCCGGGCCCGCTCCACGGCGGCGGCGGTGCCGGCCGCGCCGGGGGCCTCGACCCGGATCACCAGATCGCCCGGGTCGGCCGGGTTGTACGAGTCGATGCTCATGGTGCGGAAGCCTTTCGTGTGCGGTCCGGCGGGCGCCGTCGGTCGGTCGTACCGGTGGGCGGGGAGCGCCGGGGTCAGAGCAGGAAGCCGGCCGGGAACGGGTCGTCCGGGTCGAGGAAGTACTGCGCGGTGCCGGTGATCCAGGCCCGGCCGGTCACCGTGGGCACCACCGCGGGCAGCCCGGCCACGGTGGTCTCCTCGACCAGGCGGCCGGTGAAGGTGGTGCCGATGAAGGAGTCGTTGCGGAAGTCCTGGTGCAGCGGGAGTTCGCCGCGGGCGTGCAGCTGGGCCATCCGGGCGGAGGTGCCGGTGCCGCAGGGCGAGCGGTCGAACCAGCCCGGGTGGATGGCCATCGCGTGCCGCGAGTGCTGCGCGGTGGAGCCCGGCGCCAGCAGCTGCACGTGGTGGCAGCCGTGGATCGACGGGTCCTGCGGGTGCACCGGGCGCTCCGCCGCGTTGATGGCGTCCATCAGCGCGAGGCCGGCGGTCAGGATGTCCTGCCCGCGCTCGCGCTCGAACGGCAGCCCCAGCTCGGCCAGCGGCAGCACCGCGTAGAAGTTCCCGCCGTACGCCAGGTCGTAGCCGACCGTGCCGTACCCGGGCACCTCGACCTTCCGGTCCAGCGCCACCGCGTACGAGGCCACGTTGCGGATGGTGACCGACCGGGCGGCGCCGTCCTGGACGGCCACCTCGGCGACCACCAGACCGGCCGGGGTGTCGAGGCGCACGGTGGTGACCGGCTCGACCACCTCCACCATGCCGGTCTCCACCAGCACGGTGGCGACCCCGATCGTGCCGTGGCCGCACATCGGCAGCAGCCCGGAGACCTCGATGTAGAGCACCCCGAAGTCGGCGTCCGGTCGGGTCGGCGGCTGGAGGATCGCCCCGCTCATCGCGGCGTGGCCGCGCGGCTCGTACATCAGCAGGGTGCGGAAGTGGTCCAGGTGCTGCTGGAAGTGCACCCGCCGCTCGGCCATGGTGCTGCCGGGGATGGTGCCGAATCCGCCGGTGATCACCCGGGTCGGCATGCCCTCGGTGTGCGAGTCGACGGCGTGGAAGACGTGACGGCTGCGCATGGGTTCGATACTCCCTCGTACGGACCGGGGCGGGCCGGCTGTCCCCGCAGCCGGCCCCGCTGGCGTTGCGTTACTTCAGCCCCTCGGCGAGCGACTTCTCGGTGGCGGACCGGACGGCGGCCTCGATCCCGGCGGAGAGCGGGAAGCGCGGCGGGCGGACCGGACCGCCGGCGCGGCCGGCGATGTCCATGGACAGCTTGATGGCCTGGACGAACTCCACCTTGGAGTCCCAGCGCAGCAGCGGGTGCAGCGACCGGTACAACGGCAGCGCGGTGGCCAGGTCACCCGCCACAGCGGCGTGGTACAGGGTGGCGCAGGACTGCGGCAGCGCGTTCGGGTAGCCGGCGATCCAGCCGACGGCCCCGGCCAGGGCCAGCTCCAGCAGCACGTCGTCGGCGCCGATCAGCAGGTCCAGCCCGGGAGCCAGCTCGGCGATCTCGTACGCCCGGCGGACGTCCCCGCTGAACTCCTTGACCGCGACGATCGAGCCGTCCGCGTGCAGCTGCGCGAGCAGCTCGGGCACCAGGTCGACCTTGGTGTCGATCGGGTTGTTGTACGCCACGACCGGCACGCCGGCCCCGGCGACCTCGGCGTAGTGCGCCCGGACGGCGGCCGCGTCGGCCCGGAAGGCGTTCGGCGGCAGCAGCAGCACCGAACCGGCGCCGGCCTCGCCCGCCTGCTCGGCCCAGCGGCGCGCCTCGGCGCTGCCGTACGCGGCGACGCCGGGCATCACCCGGGCACCGTCGCCGGCCGCCTCGACGGCGACCGTGACGACGCGGGCGCGCTCCTCGTCGGTGAGGGTCTGGTACTCGCCGAGCGAGCCGTTCGGGACGACGCCGTCGCAGCCGTTGTCGATCAGCCAGCGGACGTGCTCGGCGTAGGCGTCGTAGTCGACGGAGAGGTCGTCACGCAGCGGGAGTGCGGTGGCGACCATGATGCCGCGCCAGGGACGGGTGGGGTCATGCGGTGCGTGGGACACGGGGGATTCTCCCTGAGTGGTGAGGTGTGACATTTTATTAGATTTGACGGGGTGGCCACAAGAGCGCCCCGCAGAATTCCGCCGAGCGCTCCGGCGCCCGTCCGGCGGGTACGGGCTACGCCGACGCCTCCGGCAGCCGCTCCAGCTGGGCCAGCGGCACCGGACAGGCCAGCGGCCGGCTGTCCGCCCGGGCCACCGGGTCGCCGGACAGGCAGGCCACGGCGGCCCCGCACATCCGGCCCTGGCACCAGCCCATCCCGGCCCGGGTGAGCAGCTTGACGGTCCGCGCGTCGGTGGCCCCGAGCTCCTCCACCGCCTCGCGGATCCGCCCGGCCGGCACCTCCTCGCAGCGGCAGACCTCGGTCTCCGGGGTCAGCCAGTGCGCCCAGTCCGCCCCGGGGCGGTGCGCGGCGGCCATCAGCTCGGCGAACGCCCGGCGGCGCTCGCGGCGGCGGCGCGCCCCCGGCGGGGCCGGGCGCCCGGCGACGGCGTGCGCGGCGAGCACGCCCTCGGCCAGCGCCAGGTCGGCCCCGCCCACCCCGCAGGTCTCCCCCACCGCCCACAGACCGGGCAGGCTGGTGCGCTGGCGGGCGTCGACCCGCAGCGCGACCGTGCCGTCCGGGGTCACCCGGGTGTCCGCGCCCAGCTCGGTCGCCAGCTCGATCTGCGGCACCAAGCCGTGCCCGACCGCCACCGCGTCGCAGTCGATCCGGCGCGCGGTACCGGCCACCGGACGCCACCGGGCGTCCAGCCGGGCCACCGTCACCCCGGTCACCCGGTCGCTGCCGTGCACCTCGACCACCGCGCTGCTGCGCCGCAGCCGGACCCGGTGGCGCAGCAGGGCGGCCGCGTGGCCCGCCCCCTCGACCAGCTTGGCGGGGTTGGCGAGCAGGGTGGGCAGCCCGCGGGCGTACCCGAGGTAGCTGCCGGCCTCGACGATCGCCGGCACCTCGGCCCCGGCGGTGACCAGCGAGGAGGCGGCGGCCAGCAGCAGCGGTCCGCTGCCCGCCACCACGATCCGGCGCCCGGGCAGCACCAGCGAGGACTTGAGCATGGCCTGCGCCCCGCCGGCGGTGACCACGCCGGGCAGCGTCCAGCCGGGGAACGGCAGCTGGCGCTCGTACCCGCCGGTGGCGAGCAGCACGGCGCGGGCCCGCAGCACCACCGCGTCCCCCGCGCCGGGGCCGGTGGTGGCGTGCAGGCGCCAGAGGCCGTCGGCCCCGGCGGGCTCCGCGGCCCAGACGTGGTGGCCGGTCAGGTAGCCGATCCGCCGGTGGCCGGTGTGCTCGCGCAGGCGCCGCGAGAGGTCGGCGAAGGCGGACCAGCCGTGGTGCAGCCGCTCGGGCCGGGCCGCGCGCAGGCCGGGGGCGGGATGGCGGTAGTACTGGCCCCCGGGGCGCGCGCCGGCGTCCAGCAGCAGCACCCGCAGGCCCAGGTCGGCGGCGGTGACGGCGGCGGCCAGCCCACCGGGGCCGGCCCCGATCACGGCGAGGTCGTGGCCGGGCTCGGACCCGGTGCGGTCAGACGGCGAGGTCGGCACGGCCGTGGCCCTCCTGGGTGGTGACGCGGTCGCCGGGGCGGGCCGGGAGCAGGCAGGTGCGCCGGTTGGGCTCGCCGTTGACGGTGGCCAGGCAGTCGAAGCAGACGCCGATCCCGCAGAACGCGCCGCGCGGCCGGCCGCCGACCCGGGTGGTGCGCCAGGCCAGCACCCCGTCCGCCCAGAGCGCGGCGGCGATGGTCTGGCCCGGCAGGGCCGCCACCGGGCGGCCGTCGAACTCGATGGTGTGGCCGGGTCCGGGCTCGGCCCCGACCAGCTCGGCGGGGGTGCGTCGGGTACTCATGCCTCTCCCTCGGGGGCGGGCCGGCCGCCGAAGCGGTCGGGGCGGAACGGGCTCGGGTCGAGCTCCGGCACGGCGCCGGTGAGCTGCGCGGCAATCAGCCGCCCGGTGGCCGGGGCCAGCCCGATGCCCGCGCCCTCGTGGCCGCAGGCGTGGTACAGACCGGGGGCGCGCGGGTCGGCGCCGATCGCCGGCAGGTGGTCCGGCAGGTACGGGCGAAAGCCCCGGTAGGCGCGCTGCACGGCGACCGTGCGCAGCACCGGGAAGAGCGCGGCGGCGTTCCCGGCCAGCCGGCGCAGCACCTCGACGGAGAGCGTCCGGTCGAAGCCGACCCGCTCCCGGCTGGCGCCGATCAGCACCGGGCCGCCGGGGGTTCCCTCGACCACGGCGGAGCTCTGCAGCGCGGCGGATCCGCTGGCCACGTCGGCCACGTAGTCGGCGGCGTACACCTTGTGCCGGACGATCCGCGGCAGCGGCTCGGTGACCAGGACGAAGCCGCGCCGGGGCAGCACCGGCAGCTCGACGCCGGCGAGCCGGGCGACCTCGCCGCCCCAGGTGCCGGCGGCGTTGACCACGGCGGGCGCGTCCAGCCGCCGGCGCTCGGTGGTGACGCCGAGCACCGAGCCGTCGGACCGGGTGCGCACGGCCCGGACGGCCTCGCCGAGGATCAGCTCGGCGCCGCCGGCGCGGGCGGCCCGCAGCAGGTGGGCGGCGGCCAGTGCGGGCTGGACCTGGGCGTCCTGCGGGTAGTGGAAGCCGCCGGCCAGGTCGGCGGCGAGGTGCGGTTCCAGCTCGCCCAGCTCGCCGCCCTTGACCTCGGCGGCCTCGACCCCGGCGGTGGCCTGCTCGGCGGCGAACCGGCGGAGCAGCTCCATCCCGGCGGGGTCGCGGGCGACCACCAGGCCGCCCTTGGGCTCGTACTCGGTGGCGGCGCCGAGGGTGCCAGGGCCCGGGGCGCCGGGGCCGGCGGTGTCGGCCAGCTCGCGCCAGAGCCGAGTGGAGAGCAGCGCGAGGTCCAGCTCGGGGCCGGGCTCCTTGTCGGAGACCAGCAGGTTGCCTTCACCGGCGCCGGTGGTGCCGCCGGCCACCGGACCGCGGTCGACCACGGCGACCCGCAGGCCGGCGAGGGTGGCGTAGTAGGCGCAGGCGGCGCCGACGACACCGGCGCCGATCACCACGACATCGTGGGGGGATCGCATGGACACGGCAGTAATATGTCACATGGCGATGAAGCTGCCAAGGTGGCCCGCCGGACCGGACCGGACTACGGGTACGGCGAAGGCCCCGCCCGCCACAGGGCGGAACGGGGCCTCGGTACGCGCGGGGCGGACTCGATCAGGTGATGTCGTCCATCTGCTCGTGCCGGGCCGCCGGCACCGGGGCCGGGGCGGCGGGCGCGGCCGAGGCCGCCACCGACTCGGCGCCGTCCACCTCGTCCACCGAGAGGTCCACCGAGGAGGCCTCGTCGTCGTCCAGCCCGGCGTCCGGGTTGCGGCGCAGCCGGCGGCGGTCGTTCAGCACCGAGATGCCGACGGCCAGGAAGTACAGGCCCCACATCGGTGCGGCCAGCGCCAGCATGGTCAGCGGGTCGGCGCTCGGGGTGGCGAAGGCCGCGAACACGGTGATCGCCATCACCATCGCCCGCCACCAGCCGAGCAGCCGCTTGCCGGTGAGCACACCGATCACGTTCAGCATCACCAGGAACAGCGGGAACTCGAACCCCAGGCCGAACACCACCACCATCCGGGTCACCACGTCGAGGTAGTCCTCGACCGGCAGGATGTTGGAGACGTGGTCGGCCGTGAAGGAGATCAGCATCTGCGCGGTCAGCGGCATGACCAGGTACGCGAAGGCCGCGCCCGCCAGGAACAGCGGGGTGCCGGCGCCGAGGAAGGTCAGCGAGTACCGGCGCTCGTGCTTGTGCAGGCCCGGCGAGACGAACTTCCACAGCTGGTACAGCCACACCGGGGTGGCCGCCACCAGTCCGGCCGTGAGGCTGACCTTCAGTACCAGCGTGAACGGGGTCAGCAGGCCGATGTTGACCACGTCGGCGCAGTTGGTGTCACCCGGCAGCGGCTTGCCGTCCGCGCCGCAGTGCGGCAGCGGCGCCGTCAGGAAGTCGATCAGCGGCTTGTTGAAGTACGCGGCGATGATCGTGAACAGCAGGATCGCCAGGACCGACTTCACCAGCCGGCTGCGCAGCTCGCGCAGGTGATCCGCCAGGGCCATCCGGCCCTCGGGATCCTTGGGTGCTTTGGAAGACTTGCTCAACCCCGGTCCTCGAACTCGTGCGACGAAACCCGCCGGGCGGCGGGCCCCCGTACTGAGCGTCCGTCAGCTCAGCCCATCCGGGTACTGCCCTGCTGCGGGCGATGGTAGCCGCTGCCGATGTCGGCCCGGCAACCGCCCGGTGGCCGGGGCGGACGGCCCCTCCCGCACAGCAGGGGCCTGCCCTAGAGGGTAACCCGCTAGCGCCGCTGTCCGGCGAGAGCTCCGGCCGCCTCGGCCAGCGCCCGGGAGGCGGTGTCGACCTGCTCGGCCAGCGCCCGCACCCCCAGCCAGAGCCGGCAGGCGAGCACGCCGAGCACGAGCAGGCCCGCGGTGGCCGTCAGTACGGCCGCGATGACGATCCACTCCATGGCGCCGACCCTATCCGTCCACCGGCAGCAGCCGCATGGTCCGTACCCCGGCCGCGCTCAGCGCGGCGACGATCTTCTCCCCCGCGGTCTTGCGCACCGACGCGCCGCACTCCGGGCAGGTGAAGCTGTAGAAGGTCCGCTCCGCGGTGGCCCCCAGGGCCAGCCGGAACTCGGTGACCGGCAGCTCCACCTTCTCCCGGCACTGCGAGCAGTAGACCTTGAATCTGGTGCCCTCCCCCACTCCGGCTCAGACCTGCCCGTCCCGGTAGGCGTCCAGCGCGGCCAGTGCGGCGGCCCTGGCCTGCTCGGCCGGCTCGGCCGGGGAGACGATCCGGCCGTCCCGGCCCAGCCGCAGCGCGAGCGGGCGCAGCCCGGAGGGGTCGGCGCTGCGCAGGGTGATCCGCAGCCCGCCGTCGGGCAGTTCCTCGGCCGAGTCGTGGGTGTAGTACTCGGCGACCCAGCGCCCGCCGGGGCCGACCTCGACCACCACCTCGGGGTCGTCGGCGGCCGGGTTGACCAGGCCGGCCGACAGGTCGCGCGGCTGCAGCCGGGGGGCGTCGGCGGCCTCGTCCAGCACCTTGATCTCAGCCATCCGGTCCAGCCGGAAGGTCCGCCGGTCCTCGGAGACCCGGCACCAGCCCTCGAGGTAGGTGTGGCCCTCGGTGACCAGCCGGATCGGGTCGACCTCGCGCTCGGTCATCCCGCCGCGCCCGTGCGACCAGTAGCGCAGCCAGATCCGCCGGCCCTCGCTGAGCGCCCGGTCGATGTCGGCGAACACCTGGCCCTCGGCCTCGAAGGTGACGCCGACCCGGGTGCTGGACTCGGCGCTCTCGCCGGCCGCGTCCTCCAGCTTGGCGACGGCGCGGGTCAGTGCCTGCCGGTCGCGCTCGCGCAGCCCCGGCAGCCCGGCCACCGCGCGGGCGGCGACCAGCAGCGCGGTCGCCTCGTCGGCGGCCAGCCGCAGCGGCTGGGCCACGTCGTCGACGTTGTGCCACCAGATCCGCTCGCCGTCGGTGTCGATGTCGAGCAGGTCGCCGCCGCGGAAGCTGGTGCCGCACATCGGCAGCACGTTCAGGTCGCCGATCAGCTCGCGCTCGGTGATGCCGAAGGCGCGGGCGACCTCGGCCACCTCGGCGCCCGGGCGCTCGCGCAGATAGGTGACCAGGGAGAGCATCCGCCGGGTCTGGTCGATCGCGTTGCTCATGGCCTTACTCCCCCTCGGCGAGGCCGGCCACCGCGCGCAGCCGGTCGATGACGTCGGCCCGCAGGTCGTCCGGGCCCAGCACCACGACGTCCGGCCCGAACTCGGCCAGGTCGGCGCCCAGCCCGTAGCCGTACGGGATCTCCAGCTCGTCCCACTGCTCGTCGACCCGGACGCTGGCCAGCGCCTTGGTGCGCAGCGGGAAGGCGGCGCCGCGGCGCAGCCGGACGGTGGCCGTGCTGGTGGCGCCCTCGCCGGCGAACCGGGCGACGTACGCCCGGACGTCCACGTGCTCGGGCACCGCGCCGGTGAAGGCGCCGGAGCGGGAGCGGACCTTGCCGGTGATCCGGCTGAGCCGGAAGACCCGGGCGTCCTGCCGGTCCCGGTCGTAGCCGGCCAGGTACCAGTGGCCGCGCCAGCACTCCAGTGCCCACGGCTCGACGGCGCGCTGCTCGGGCACGGCGGAGCCGGCCTTGCGGTACTCGAATCCGACCGGGCGGCGGTCGCGGGCGGCGGTGAGCAGCGGCTCGAACGCGGCCTCGCGGGCCGGGATCCGCGGCTCCAGCGCGCTGTGCTCGGCCTCCTCGGCGAACGGCACGCCGGCCGCGCGCAGCTTCTGCAGCGCGCCGCTGGCCGCACCGGACATCTTGGCCTGCTGCCAGACCCGGGCGGCCAGGCTGAGCGCGGCGGCCTCCTCGGCGTCCAGGGCGATCTCCGGCAGCCGGTTGCGGTCACGGCGGGCCAGGTAGCCGATCTCGCCGTCCAGGGCGTTCTCGTCCACGTCGATGATCAGGCCGAGCTCGCGCAGGTCGTCCTTGTCGCGCTCGAACATCCGGTTGAAGGCGTCCTCGCTGCCCTGCTGCCAGGCCTCGCGGTAGGCCTCGACGGACTCCCGGAGCTCCTTCTTGGAGAGCGGGCGTCTGGTGTTCATCAGGCACAGCGCAAGGTTCATCAGCCGCTCTGCCTTGGCGATCGCCATCGCGGACCTTCCTGGGAGTCTCGGCGGGACATTCTTGATCCGGCGGACCTGACCGTACCGGTACGGGCACGCTGCGCAAAAGCCGAGTCCGGATACGCCGCAGGGGCCGCCCCCGCCGGAGCGGGTGGCGGCCCCTGCGGGCGGGGCTCAGACGCCGAGCAGGTCGACCACGAAGATCAGGGTCGAACCGGCCGGGATGAGCGGGCTGGGCGACTGGTTGCCGTAGGCCAGGTGGGCCGGGATGACCAGCTCGCGGCGGCCGCCGACCTTCATGCCCTGGACGCCCTGGTCCCAGCCCTTGATGACGCGGCCGCCACCGAGCGGGAAGCGGAAGGTCTGCCCGCGGTTCCAGGAGGCGTCGAACTCCTCGCCGGACTCGAAGGTGACGCCGACGTAGTGGACCTCGACCATCGCGCCGGCCTTGGCCTCCGCGCCGTCGCCGACCACGATGTCGCGGATCTGCAGCTCCTTCGGCGGCTCGCCGCCCGGGAAGTCGATCTCCGGCTTGCTGATGCTCACAACAGACTCTTCTCGTTCGCTGATAGAGACATGACGCGGCGGCAGCCGCCCGCGCCGAGGTCCTTTCGGAACCACGGTACGACCGGCTGCCGCCCGTCGAAGTCAGGCCCGGCCGCGAGTTGCCCCGCGGCCGATCACCCGGACATTGTGTCTCAGCCGCTGCCGCCGCCGATACCGGCGTCCAGGATGTCGACCACGAAGACCAGGGTCGAGTTGGCCGGGATGGTGTCCTTGGCCTGGTCCTTGTAGGCCAGCGAGGCCGGGATCACCAGCTCGACGCGGCTGCCGATGTTCTGCCCGACGATGCCCTTGTCCCAGCCCTCGATGACGCTGCCGCCACCGGTCACGAAGCTGAAGGCCTGGCCCCGGTCGAGCGAGGAGTCGAACTTCTTGCCGTCCTTGTAGAGCGCGCCCGTGTACTGGACGAGGACGCCCTCACCGGACTCGACCTTGCGGCCCTTGCCCTGGATCAGCACCGCGCTCTTCAGCTCGGTCGGGTCGGCCGCGCCCGGCACCGGGATGATCTCGGCGGCCTTCTTGCCGTTGTCCTTGACCTTCGGGAAGTCGGACGGCGGGGGCGTGACGTCGCCGCTCAGCACGGCGTCCTGCGCGTTGGCGTTGCGGATGTCGATCACGAAGACCAGGTTGTCGGTCGGGCCGACGCCCATGCCCTGGCTGCCCTGGTCACGGAAGGCCGCGGCCGGCGGGGCCACCACCAGCAGCCGGCTGCCGACCTTGTGGCCGGTCACGGCGGCGTCCAGGGCGGGGATCAGCTGGCCCCCGTCGGCCTGGAACAGCTGCGGCTTGCCGCCCTCGTACGAGCCCTGGATCTCCTTGCCGGTGGTCCAGTTCATCGCGGTGAAGTCGGCGGTGACCCAGTTGTTCTTGTCCACCTTCGGGCCGGTGCCCGGGGTCAGCTCCTTGACCACGAAAGTGCCGTCCGCCGCCTCCTTGGGCAGCGTGATGGTGGCCTTGGTGCCGAAGTCGCCGGTGACCGTCGGGAGCACCTTGGCGGTGTCCTTGATCGGCGGCACCGGGGCCTCGGTGGGCGACGGCTCCGCGGTGGGCGCGGCGTCGGCCTTGGCGGCGGAGCTCTTCGAGTCCGGCTTGTAGGCCACGTACAGCGTGATGCCGCTGCCGACCAGCAGCAGGGCGAGCACCGTGCCGAGGATCACACCCAGCTTGCCGACCCCGGGCGGGTTCTCGTTGTAGCCCGCCTCGGACACCTCCTGCTTGCGCTTGGTGGAGGCGAAGACCTGCGGCTGCTCGTCATCCGCGGACCCGGCCGGGGCGGCCGGGGCCTGGCCCCAGCCGGCCTGCTGGGCCAGGATCGCCGGCGGCACGACGATCGACTCGCGGTCGGGCGATGCCGGGCCTGGGCCGACCGCGCCGTTCGCGGTCCCGGCCTCGCCCGGGCCCGACGCTTTCTCAGTCATGACTCCCCAATTCATCTCGCCCGACGACAGGTACCAACTGCGGAAGGGCAGCAGTATGTCAGGTCACCATGAGGACGGGCGTTCAGGTTCGCGAACGCCCGTCCGCCCCCATGGGATCAGACCGCTTCGAGAATGTCGATCACGAAGACCAGCGTCGAGTTGGCCGGGATGGAGCCGCTGGCCTTGTCGCCGTAGCCCAGCGCCGGCGGCACCACCAGCATCACCCGGCTGCCGACGGTCTGGCCGACCAGGGCCTGGTCCCAGCCCTTGATCAGGCTGCCGGTGCCGACCTGGAGCGCCTGCGCACCGCCATGGCTCCAGGAGGAGTCGAACTGCTTGCCGTCCGCCCAGGTGACCCCGGTGTACTGGACCAGCAGGGTCTGCCCGGAGGTGACCTCCTTGCCGTCGCCCTTGACCAGGACGAAGGTCTGCAGGTCGGTGGGCGGTGCCTGGCCCGAGGGCACGGTGATGGTGGGCGCGGCCTTCCCGTTGTCGGTCACCTGCGGCATGTTCGCCGGCGGCTCGGAGATCGTGCCGGTGATCGTGGCGTCCGGCGGGACGTCCTGCACGATGTCCAGCACGAAGACCACGGTGTCGTCCTTGCCGATCTCGAGCGCGCTGTTGCCCTGGCTGCCGAAGGCCGCCGCCGGCGGGGCCACCACCAGCACCCGGCTGCCCACCTTCTGGCCCACCACGCTCTGGTCGAAGGCGGGCACCAGCCCCCCGCTGCCGGCCTGGTAGAGCTGCGGCTTGCTGCCCTGGTCGTAGGAGCTGGGCAGGTCCTTGCCGGTGGTCCAGTCCTTGGCGGTGTAGTTCACCGTGACCCAGTCGTTCTTGGCCACCGTCGCCCCGTTGCCCTCCGAGACGGTGCTCACCACGAACTGGCCGCTGGGCTTGGCGTCCGGCAGCGTGATGGTGGCCTTGCTGCCGAAGCTGCCGCTCACGGTCGGCATCGGGTCGGCCGAGGCGACCGGGCTCGGCACCTCCACCGGCGAGGGCGCGGTCGTGGTGGGCGAGCCGCCCCCCGAGGACCCGGATCCGCTGCTGCACGCGGCCAGCAGCACGGCGAGGGGCACAACCAGAAGAGCGGCGAATCTGCGCATGCGGCTCAGCGTATGGCCCGATTCGTCCGGGATGTCGGAGACACAAGGGCAAGACAAAGGGGTGGTGATCGGACAATTGGTCCGATCACCACCCCGGCCCACCGGTCACATGCCGGCGATCAGCTTCTCCACCCGCTCGTCCACCGAACGGAACGGGTCCTTGCAGAGCACCGTCCGCTGCGCCTGGTCGTTCAGCTTCAGGTGCACCCAGTCGACGGTGAAGTCCCGGCGCTGCTCCTGCGCCCGGCGGATGAAGTCGCCGCGCAGCCGGGCCCGGGTGGTCTGCGGGGGCACCGACTTGGCCTCGAAGGTCTTCAGGTCGGTGGTCACCCGGGTGGCCTGCCCCTTGTTCTGGAGCAGGTAGAACAGTCCGCGCCGGCGGTGGATGTCGTGGTACGCCAGGTCGATCTGGGCGACCCGCGGGTTGGACATGGTCATCTGGTGCTTCTCGCGGTACCGCTCGATCAGCTTGTACTTCATGATCCAGTCGATCTCGTTGCCGACCCGGGCCAGGTCCTCGGTGCGGACCGCCTCCAGGGTGCGGCCCCACAGCTCGAGCACCCGGGCGATGGTGCCGGTGTTCAGGCCCTTGCGGTCGGCGAACTCGAGCGCCTTGGTGAAGTACTCCTCCTGGATGTCCAGCGCGCTGGCCTCCCGGCCGTTGGCCAGCCGCACCTGGTGGGTGCCGGTGAGGTCGTGGCTGACCTCGCGGATCGCCCGGATCGGGTTCTCCAGGGTGAGGTCGCGCATCACCACGCCGGCCTCGATCAGGCGCAGCACCAGGTCGGTGGCGCCCACCTTGAGCAGGGTGGTGGTCTCCGACATGTTGGAGTCGCCGACGATCACGTGCAGCCGGCGGTACCGCTCGGCGTCGGCGTGCGGTTCGTCCCGGGTGTTGATGATCGGCCGGGACCGGGTGGTCGCCGAGCTGACGCCCTCCCAGATGTGCTCGGCGCGCTGGCTGACGCAGAACACCGCGCCCCGCGGGGTCTGCAGCACCTTGCCCGCCCCGCAGATCAGCTGGCGGGTCACCAGGAACGGGATCAGGACGTCGGCCAGCCGGGAGAACTCGCCGTGCCGGGCCACCAGGTAGTTCTCGTGGCAGCCGTACGAGTTGCCGGCCGAGTCGGTGTTGTTCTTGAAGAGGTAGACGTCACCGGCGATGCCCTCCTCGTGCAGCCGGCGCTCGGCGTCCACGAGCAGGCCTTCGAGGATCCGTTCGCCGGCCTTGTCGTGCGTCACCAGCTCGGTGACGTCGTCGCACTCGGGGGTGGCGTACTCGGGGTGCGAGCCCACGTCCAGATACAGGCGTGCACCGTTGCGCAGGAAGACATTGCTGCTGCGGCCCCAGGAAACTACGCGGCGGAAGAGGTACCTGGCCACCTCGTCCGGAGACAGACGCCGTTGTCCCCGAAACGTACACGTGACACCGTACTCGTTCTCCAGCCCGAAAATTCGGCGGTCCATGAGGCATCTTTTCTCTTCCGAGGGCCTTTCGAAACCCATAGCGACGATGCCAATCCGATCACGGCGAACCGCCAAATCCCCGCAGGCGCAACGGAATCCCGCACGGCGCGGAATGCGCGCGCCGTGCGGGATCCACCCCGCCGGGTCACTCCCCGGCGGGCTCCGTGCCGTCCTCGCCCGTGGCCGCCCCGGCGGCGCCGTCGGACGGGCCGTCGGCGGCCTCCGGTGCGGCCTCCGGTGCGGCGTCGTCCGCGGCCGTCTCGTCGCCGCTCAGCAGCCGGGCCAGCTGCCCGCCCAGGACCCGCTTGAACTTGCGCTGCTGGGGGCGCTGGCGGTCCAGCACCGCCACCTCCAGCTGCTCCGGGGTGAGCACCCGCGGGCTGCCGCCGTTGGGGTCGCGGGCGAGCGCGTCCACGGCCACCCGCAGCGCCTCCACCAGGCTCATCCCGGCCCGGTGGCGCTGCCCCAGGTAGTTGCCGATGGAGTCGGCGTTGCCGCCGACCACCACGGAGTTCTTCTCGTCGACCACCGAGCCGTCCGGGGTCAGCCGGTAGATCTGGTCGTCGTCGTCGGTGCGGCCGACCTCGGCCACGATCAGCTCCACCTCGTACGGCTTCTCGCCGACCGAGGAGAAGATGGTGCCGAGCGTCTGGGCGTACACGTTGGCCAGCCCGCGCGCGGTCACGTCGGCCCGGTCGTAGGAGTACCCGCGCAGGTCGGCGTAGCGCACGCCGCCGATCCGCAGGTTCTCGAACTCGTTGTACCGGCCGACCGCGGCGAACGCGATCTTGTCGTAGATCTCCGACACCTTGTGCAGCGCACGGGAGGTGTTCTCGGCGACGAACAGGATGCCGTCGGTGTAGGTGAGCACGACCACGCTGCGCCCGCGGGCGATGCCCTTGCGGGCGTACTCCGCGCGGTCCGCCATGGCCTGCTGAGGCGAGACGTAGAACGGTGTGGACACCGGTGGACCGTCCCTTCCGGGTGAGGAGTGCGCGGACTAGAGGAGCGGGGCCTGCGGGCCGTTGGGGTGCTCGCGGCGGCCGGCGGTGATGGAGACCGCGATCGCGCCCACCTCCTCGTCGGACAGCCGGCGGAAGCCGTCCTCGGTGATCACCGAGACGATCGGGTAGATCCCGCGGGCGACGTCCGGGCCACCGGTGGCCGAGTCGTCGTCGGCGGCGTCGTAGAGCGCCTGCACCGCCAGCGTGGCGGCCTGATCGCCGGTCAGGCCGGCCCGGTACAGCTTCTTCATCGCGCCGCGGGCGAAGACCGAGCCCGAACCGGTCGCGGCGAAGCCGCGCTCCTCGGAGCGGCCGCCGGTGACGTCGTAGGTGAAGATCCGGCCTCGGCCGAGGTCGAGGTCGTAGCCGGCGAAGACCGGCACCACCGCGAGGCCCTGCATGGCCATCGGCAGGTTGGACCGGATCATCGTGGTGAGCCGGTTGGCCTTGCCCTCCAGCGAGAGGACGGCGCCCTCGATCTTCTCGTAGTGCTCCAGCTCCAGCTGGAACAGCCGGACCATCTCGACCGCGAGGCCGGCGGTGCCGGCGATGCCGACCGCACTGTACTCGTCGGCCGGGAAGACCTTCTCGATGTCGCGCTGGGCGATCACGTTGCCCATGGTGGCCCGGCGGTCACCGGCGATCACCACGCCGCCGTCGAACACCGCCGAGACGATGGTGGTGCCGTGCGGCGCCTCGATCGTCAGACCCTCGGGGAGGGTGCGGTGGCCGGGCAGCATGGACGGCGAGTGCTGGGCCAGGAAGTCCATGAACGACGAGGACCCCGGGGTCAGGAAGGCAGCCGGTAGACGCCCGGTGCCACCAGTGTTGGCTTCCACACGTTTCCTTCCAGTGGACGATCATTGCAGCTGATGCCCCGGACCTTACCCGCTTCGCGGCCGTGATCCACATGTCCGGACCGGTGTGCTTGCGGGCCCCTCGCGGGCTGGGCCGGGGCGGCGTGGCGCCGGGCCGGGGCGGCCCGGACAGCACGCAGCGCCGCAGACGCGATTGGCGCCTGCAGCGCTGCCCGCCCCGAATTGACTACGGTTTTCCAGGACCCGGGGGAAACTACTCTCCGCCCTTTTGCACGAATCCGCGGACGAAGTCCTCCGCGTTCGACTCCAGGACCTCGTCGATTTCGTCCAGGACGGCGTCCACGTCGTCACTGAGCTTTTCCTGGCGCTCCTTGAGGTCTTCGGAGCCCTGCGCCTCCGCGGCCTGCTCCTCGACCTCCTCGGAGGAGCGGTTCGCCCGCTGCTGGCCGCCGTCGTTGTCCTTAGCCATTTCCCTCACCCCGCTCGCTCGATCGGTCCGGCACGGCTCGGTCTGCTTGAGTCAGACCCTATCCACAGGGTGCGGATCTCGCCCCCACTTACGTTCAACGCCCGGCTCTCCCCCGGATGATTCCCATCCGGGCGCCGTTCACCCGTGGTGATCGAAAAGTTACCCGCCGGCCAGCACCCGGAGCAGGTCCTCCGCCGTGCGGCAGCGGTCCAGCAGCTCCTTGACGTGGTTCCGGGTGCCGCGCAGCGGCTCCATGGTCGGCACCCGCTGGAGCGAGTCCCGGCCGGGCAGGTCGAAGATCACCGAGTCCCAGGAGGCCGCCGCGACGTGCTCGGCGTACTGCTCCAGACAGCGGCCCCGGAAGTACGCCCGGGTGTCCTCCGGCGGCTTGAGGACGGCCCGGCGGACCTCCTCCTCGGTCACCAGCCGGTCGAACCGGCCGCGCGCCTCCAGCCGGTTGTAGAGGCCCTTGTCGGGCCGCACGTCGCTGTACTGCAGGTCGACCAGGTGCAGCCGCGGGGCCTCCCAGCCGAGCGAGTCGCGCTGGCGGTAGCCCTCCAGCAGCTCCTTCTTGGCGATCCAGTCGAGCTGCCGGGACAGGCTCATCGGATCGCGCTCCAGCCGCCCGAGCACGTCCTCCCAGCGCGCCAGCACGTCCAGCGTCTGGTCGTCCGCGTCCTGGCCGAACCGGTCCTCGACGTACTTGCGGGCCAGCTCGCAGTACTCCATCTGGAGCTGGACCGCGGTCAGCTTGCGGCCGCTGCGCAGCGTGATCAGGTACTCCAGACCGGGGTCGTGGGAGACCCGGTGCAGGGTGCGGACCGGCTGGTCGACGGCGAGGTCGACGGCGATGAAGCCGTCCTCGATCATCGAGAGCACCAGCGCGGTGGTGCCCAGCTTGAGGTAGGTGGAGATCTCCGACAGGTTGGCGTCGCCGATGATCACGTGCAGCCGGCGGTACTTCTCGGCGTCGGCGTGCGGCTCGTCCCGGGTGTTGATGATCGGGCGCTTGAGGGTGGTCTCCAGGCCGACCTCGACCTCGAAGTAGTCCGCCCGCTGGCTGATCTGGAACCCGTTGGCGGAGCCGTCCTGCCCGAGCCCGACCCGGCCGGCGCCGGTGACCACCTGGCGGGAGACGAAGAACGGGGTCAGGTGCCGGACGATGTCGGCGAACGGTGTCGCCCGCTGCATCAGGTAGTTCTCGTGGGTGCCGTAGGAGGCGCCCTTGTTGTCGGTGTTGTTCTTGTAGAGGTGGATCGGCTGCCCGTTCGGCAGCTCCAGGGCGCGGGCCGCCGCCTCGGCCATGATCCGCTCACCGGCCTTGTCCCACAGCACGGCGTCGCGCGGGTTGGTGACCTCGGGCGAGCTGTACTCGGGGTGGGCGTGGTCCACGTAGAACCGGGCACCGTTGGTCAGGATGACGTTCGCGAGGCCGATGTCCTCGTCGGTGAGCTGGCTGGCGTCCGCCACCTCCCGCGCGAGGTCGAAGCCCCGGGCGTCGCGCAGCGGATTCTCCTCCTCGAAGTCCCAGCGGGCCCGGCGGGCCCGGTGCATCGCCGCCGCGTAGGCGTTGACGATCTGGGACGAGGTGAGCATGGCGTTGGCGTTCGGGTGGCCGGGCACGGAGATTCCGTACTCGGTCTCGATCCCCATCACGCGCCGTACGGTCATGCGGCCCTCCTTGCCCGGTACCCCGCCCCGCCGGGCCGGGTACTGACGTACCGCTGTGTTCACCTGTGTTCACCGCCGCCGGCCCGTGACCGGCGACAGGTCGAGCTTGGACCGGCCCCCTGCGGCCGGCCCCCGAGACACGCCGTCCGGCCGCGGGGCCCGCAGGCGCCGCAGCCGGACGGAGGGTGACCGCCGCTTAGAGGTACTGCCCCGTGTTGGCGACAGTGTCGATGGAGCGGCCGGACTCGGCGCCCTGCTTGCCGGTGACCAGCGTGCGGATGAAGACGATCCGCTCGCCCTTCTTGCCGGAGATCCTGGCCCAGTCGTCCGGGTTGGTGGTGTTGGGCAGGTCCTCGTTCTCCTTGAACTCGTCGACGCAGGCGGCGAGCAGGTGGGAGACGCGCAGACCCCGCTGGCCGTGGTCGAGGAAGTCCTTGATCGCCATCTTCTTGGCCCGGTCCACGATGTTCTGGATCATGGCGCCGGAGTTGAAGTCCTTGAAGTACAGGACCTCCTTGTCACCGTTGGCGTAGGTGACCTCCAGGAAGCGGTTGTCCTCGGTCTCCGAGTACATCCGCTCGACCACGGACTGGATCATCGCGGCCACCGTGGCCGGCAGCGAGCCGTCGTGCTCCTTGACGTCGTCCGGGTGGAAGGGCAGCGACTCCTTGAGGTACTTGGAGAAGATGTCCTTCGCCGCCTCGGCGTCCGGCCGCTCGATCTTGATCTTGACGTCCAGGCGGCCGGGCCGCAGGATCGCCGGGTCGATCATGTCCTCGCGGTTGGAGGCGCCGATGACGATGACGTTCTCCAGGCCCTCCACGCCGTCGATCTCGGCGAGCAGCTGCGGGACGATGGTGTTCTCCACGTCCGAGCTGACGCCCGACCCACGGGTGCGGAAGAGCGACTCCATCTCGTCGAAGAAGACGATGACGGGCGTGCCCTCGCTGGCCTTCTCCCGGGCCCGCTGGAAGACCAGGCGGATCTGCCGCTCGGTCTCGCCGACGTACTTGTTGAGCAGCTCCGGGCCCTTGATGTTGAGGAAGTAGCTCTTGCCCTGCGGCCGGCCGGTCACCTCGGCGACCTTCTTGGCCAGCGAGTTGGCCACCGCCTTGGCGATCAGCGTCTTCCCGCAGCCGGGCGGGCCGTAGAGCAGCACTCCCTTGGGCGGGCGCAGCTCGTACTCCTTGAACAGCTCGGCGTGCAGGTACGGCAGCTCGACCGCGTCGCGGATCTGCTCGATCTGGTTGCCCAGGCCGCCGATCTGCCGGTAGTCGATGTCCGGGACCTCCTCGAGGACCAGCTCCTCGACCTCGGACTTCGGCACCACCTCGTACACGTAGCCGGAGCGGGGCTCCAGCAGCAGCGCCTCGCCCGGGCGGAGCTTGATCCCGCGCAGCGGCTCGGCGAGCCGGACCACCCGCTCCTCGTCGGTGTGGCCGGTGACCAGGGCCCGCTCGCCGTCCTCGAGGACCTCCTTGAGGGTGACGATGTCGCCGATGCTCTCGAAGGCCATCGCCTCGACGACGTTGAGCGCCTCGTTGAGCATCACCTCCTGACCGCGGCGCAGCGCGTCCAGGTCGACGCTGGGGCTGATGTTCACCCGGAGCTTGCGCCCGCCGGTGAAGATGTCGACGGTGTCGTCCTCGTTCCGTTCGAGGAAGACGCCGAAGCCCGCCGGGGGCTGGGCGAGCCGGTCCACCTCCTCCTTGAGGGCCACGATCTGGTCGCGGGCCTCTCGGAGGGTGGAGGCGAGCCGTTCGTTCTGGGCGGAGACCCCGGCCAGGTTGGTCTGGAGCTCGACGATGCGCTCCTCGAGCACTCTTGAGTTGCGCGGCGATTCGGCCAGCTTGCGGCGCAGCACGGCGATTTCCTGCTCAAGGTACGAGACCTGTGCGGCCTCGTCTGAACCACGAGCAGGCCGGCCGGCGCTGCGGTTGTAGTCGTCATCGTGGGCGGCCACGGTCCTCACCTCCTCCTGGGGGAGCTGGACGCTTCCAGACCCTACCTGGGACCAGGGGTCCGTAAACCCCTAGATCAAGAAAGATGGAGTGGGCGTGTCCGATCTTCGCCCTGCGTGCTTCCCCTCTGGTAGAGGAGATGCCCACCGGCCGACGATTCGAAGCGGACCAGATGTATCGTCGATCGGGTCAATACCTGATCGTGACCGTGGAAAGCGGTGCGATCGTTGTACGAATGGCGGGATTGCCTACGAAATCGGGGCAACCCGGAGCAGAAACGGCAGGGGACATGTCGGCGACCGGTGACGAGCTCGAAGTGTGGATCGACCAGGACCTGTGCACGGGTGACGGCATCTGCGTGCAATACGCGCCCGAGGTCTTCGAGCTGGACATCGACGGCCTCGCCTACGTGAAGGGGCCGGACGACGAGCTGCGCCAGCAGCCCGGCGAGAGCGCGCCGGTGCCGCTGACGCTGCTTCAGGACGTGGTGGACTCCGCCAAGGAGTGCCCCGGCGACTGCATCCACGTGCGCCGGGTGACCGACCGCATCGAGGTGTACGGGCCGGACGCGCCGTAACGGCGCCGCACGGCGGCTGCCCCGGCGCGCGGGCTCAGACCTGCGCCGCCGAGGGGGTGGTCTCGCTACGGGTCCAGCGGCCGTCCTTGCGGACCCAGTTCAGGTCCTTGGCGACGTCCGGGCAGCAGCGCGGCACCTCGTCGTCCGAGTAGCCCTGGACGTGCGCGGTGACGTAGCCGCCGGCCGGGGCGAGCCGGGTGACGGTGAGGTTCTCGTCCGGGCTCAGCAGGGTCTCCAGCACCACCGGGCGGCCGTCCTGACCGGCCGGGCCGAGCAGCCAGATGCCGTCGGGCGGGGTGCCGTTGTCGGCGGCGCAGTGTGCGGCCACCACGGTGACCGGGCGGTGGTCGCCCAGGTCGGCCGGGAAGCCGGCGCCCAGGGCGACCGGGAACGGGCCGCAGTCCAGCGGGAGTTCGGCCCTGGCCGGATCGGGTGCGGCGGCGGCCGGGGTCGTAGCGGCCGGGCCGGTGACCGGCCGGGCGGTGACGGTCCCGGTGGCGGGGGTGGCGGCGAGTGCACCGCCGACCACGGCGAGGCAGCCGGCGGCCACCAGGGCCCAGTGCCGCAGTCCGGGGCGGGCGTGGGCGGGTATGCCCCCCGCACCGCTCGTCGTCATCGCCTGCGCCGTCTCGACCGCTGCTTCCACCAGGCAGTCCCCTCCACCGGTACGGTGCCCCTGAGCGGCACGGTGGGTGCTGTGAGCGAGCATCGTCCCACACCCGGACGGCGGTGTCCGCACCGGGTCGAGCGGCAGGTCGGCGCAGGTGCGGGTGGGGGCGGGCGGACAGCAGTGAGGGGTGGCACCCCGGGTCTCCCCGGGACGCCACCCCTCACGGATGCGCGGTGCGCGGGTCAGTCGAGCTCGCGCGCGTCGGCCGCGGCGGCCTGGCGGGTGGCGCGCCGGACGGCGGCCCGCTCGGCCAGCGTGAGCTCCGGCTCGCCGTTGTCGTAGTCCTCGCCGTACGCGCCCTTGGCGGGGCGGCGGCGGCGCAGCGGCGGCTCGACGCCGTCGGCCAGCCGGCGGGCGGTGAGCAGGAAGCCGGTGTGGCCGATCATCCGGTGGTCCGGGCGGACCGCGAGGCCCTCCAGGTGCCAGGTGCGGACCATGGTCTCCCAGGCCTGCGGCTCGGTGAAGGTGCCGTGCTCGCGCAGCGCCTCGACGGTCCGCGACATCTGCGTGGTGGTGGCCACGTAGCAGCAGATCAGGCCGCCGGGGACGAGCGCCTTGGAGGCGACGTCCAGGCACTCCCAGGGGGCGAGCATGTCCAGGATGACGCGGTCGACGTCGGTCTCGACCAGGTTGTCCTGGAGGTCGCCGACGGTGAGCTTCCACGCCGGGTGCGGCCCGCCGAAGTAGCGCTCGACGTTCCCCTTGGCGATCTCGGCGAAGTCCTCGCGGCGCTCGTAGGAGGCGAGCAGGCCGGTGTCGCCGACGGCGCGCAGCAGGTAGCTGCTCAGCGCTCCGGAGCCGACGCCGGCCTCGACCACGCGGGCGCCCGCGAAGATGTCGGCCATGGCGAGGATCTGGCCCGCGTCCTTGGGGTAGATCACCGCCGCGCCGCGGGGCATGGACAGGACGTAGTCGGGGAGCAGGGGTCGCAGCGCCAGATAGGGCACGTTGCCCGTGGTACGCACAACAGTGCCCTCGGGGGCACCGATCAGCTCGTCGTGGGGGAACGCACCCTTGTGGGTGTGGAACTGGTTCCCGGCCTGGAGAGTGAACGTGTAGTGACGGCCCTTGGGGTCGGTCAGCTGAACCTGGTCCCCGACCTGGAAGGGCCCGCGTCGGCGGGTGGCACCGGTCGGTTCGGACATGCGGACAATCTTAGGGGAAGCCGGACGCCCGTCCGACCAGTGCTGCCCCCGCCCCCGCCCGGCCCCGCCGCGGTCACCGACCGGCGAGCGCCGCGGTGAGGCGGCGTTCCAGGTCGGCGAGGGTGAGCACGCCGTAGGGCGAGCCGTCGGGGCGCACCACCAGGTACTCGGTGGCGGGGGTGCGGCGCAGCGCGGCGAGCAGCTGCTCGCCGGTGAGGTCCAGCGGGATCCGCAGGCCGGGCTCCAGGTCGCGGGCCAGCGAGCCGACCGACATCCACGGGCGGCGGTGCTCCGGGACGGCGCTCACCGCGTGCTCCTTGACCAGCCCGACCGGTGCGCCGGCGCCGTCCACCACCAGGATCGCCCCGGCCTCGGCCTCCCGGGCCCGGCGCATCGCCTCGCCGAGCGGGGTGTCCGCGGTGACGTGGACGGCCCGCCGGGTGAAGTCGCGGACCTCCAGCAGCGGCAGAGCCTCCTTGAGCCGGGCGTTGCGGACGCTGTTGGTGGCGCCGACCCAGATGATCACGGCGAGCACGGCGGCCAGCACCCCGTCGATCAGGGTGTCCACCGTGGAGCGGTCCGGGCCGGCCTGGGCGGCGCTGAACAGCGGCAGGCCGATCAGCACCGCCATGGCCAGGATCCGGCCGGCCCAGGCGGCCGCCACGGTGCCGGTCATCGGTCGGCCGGTGATCCCCCACACCACGGCGCGCAGCATCCGGCCGCCGTCCAGCGGCAGGCCGGGCAGCAGGTTGAAGGCGGCGACGACCAGGTTGGACACCATCAGGCCGGCCAGCAGGACGCCGGGCACGGTGCCGGTGTCCACCGCCCGCACGGCCAGGTAGAAGACCCCGCCGAGGACCAGCGAGAGCAGCGGGCCGACGAAGGCCAGCCAGAACTCCCGGCCGGGGCTCTGCGCCTCCTTCTCGATCTCCGACACGCCGCCGAAGAACTGCAGCCGGATCCGGCGCACGCCCAGCCGGTAGCGCAGCGCCACCACGGTGTGGGCCAGCTCGTGCACCAGCACCGAGGCGTAGAACGCGACGGCGAAGGAGAGCGCCACCAGGTACCGGGTGAAGCCGAGCTCGGGGAGCACCTCGGAGAGCCGGTCGCCGAAGATCCAGGTGATCAGGGCCGCGATCACGAACCAGGACGGCGTGACGTAGACCGGCACCCCGAACGGGCGGCCCATCAGGATCCCGCCGCGCGGCTCGTCGCCGTCGGGCCCGTCCGGGTCGCCGGCCGGTGGCCCCGCGGAGGTCTGCTGCCCCCTGGTGTCGCTCACGCTGCCCCTTCGCTCTTCGTCCGGTGGTCGGTCGGTGCGTGCCCGTGGTGGCGTCCGCGGTCGGTGCGCCCACGCTACGTGATCGCGCGCGCGATTCGGCGCGCGCCCCTCGCATGGGTCTATACCCCGTACAACGCCGCGTGCGCCCCCGTTGGTGCCGTCGGGTCCTCGGCGTTTCCCGGGTCGCGGGCCGCCGTCCGGTGCCCTGACAGCGAGATGTGAGCGGCGGGCAATAGGGTCTGGGTATGCAGCAGACCGACCGCGACCCCGCCGCGACCGCGCAGCCGAGGCCGGCCACCGCCCCCACCGGCCTGTCCCCCTCCCGGGCCGGCGACTTCATGACCTGCCCGCTGCTCTACCGGCTGCGGGTGATCGACAAGCTCCCCGAGCCGCCGAGCCCGGCGGCCACCCGGGGCACGCTGGTGCACGCCGTGCTGGAGCGACTGTTCGACAGCCCGGCCGAGGAACGCACCCCGCAGCGCGCCGTGGACCTGCTGCGCCCGCAGTGGGAGCGGCTGCTCGGCGAGCGGCCGCAGCTGGCCGAGCTGTTCGACCTGCCGGGCCAGGACGAGGACGCCGCCGCCACCGCGCTGGCCCGCTGGCTGGCGGACGCCGAGAAGCTGGTCGGCCAGTGGTTCCGGCTGGAGGACCCCACCCGGCTGCACCCGGTGGAGCGGGAGCTCTACGTGGAGACCGCGCTGGAGTCCGGCCTGCTGCTGCGCGGGTACATCGACCGGGTGGACGTCGCCCCGAGCGGCGAGGTCCGGCTGGTGGACTACAAGACCGGCCGGGCGCCCTCGCGGGACTTCGAGGGCAAGGCGATGTTCCAGATGAAGTTCTACGCCCTGGTGGTCTGGCGCTGGAAGGGCGTCGTGCCCAAGCGCCTGCAGCTGGTCTACCTGGGCGGCGGGGGCGACGTGGTCACCTACGACCCGGACGAGGCCGACCTGATCGCGGTGGAGCGCAAGCTGGAGGCGCTCTGGGCGACCATCTCGCGGGCGGTCGCCACCGGGGAGTTCCCGGCCACCCGCAACCGGCTGTGCGACTGGTGCGACCACCAGGCCAGCTGTCCCGAGTTCGGCGGCACCCCGCCGCCGTACCCGCTGCCGATCCACGTCACGCTGCCCGAGCAGGGCTGAGTCCGATCCCGACGGGGGACCAAGAGATGAGCAAGAGGAGTCACAGGTGACGATCCGAGTGCTGCTGGTCGACGACCAGCCGCTGCTGCGCACCGGCTTCCGGATGATCCTGGAGGCCGAGTCCGACCTGGTGGTGGTCGGCGAGGCCGGGGACGGCCAGCAGGCACTGGACCAGGTCCGGGCACTCCAGCCGGACGTGGTGCTGATGGACATCCGGATGCCCCGGATGGACGGCGTGGAGGCGACCCGGCGGATCGCCGGCCCCGGGCGGGACGGCCCGGCGAAGGTGCTCGTGCTGACCACCTTCGACCTGGACGAGTACGTGGTGGAGGCGCTGCGCGCGGGGGCCAGCGGCTTCCTGCTGAAGGACGTGCCGGCGGAGGAGCTGGTCCAGGCGATCCGGGTGGTGGCGGACGGCGCGGCGATGCTGGCCCCGTCGGTGACGCGCCGGCTGCTGGACATGTACGCCACCCGGCTGCCGTCCGGCGAGGAGCTGCCGCCGCAGGCGCTCACCATGCTGACGGAGCGTGAGGTGGAGGTGCTCCGGCTGGTGGCCCGCGGGCTGTCGAACGCCGAGATCGCCGCCGAACTGTTCGTCAGCGAGACCACCGTGAAGACCCACGTCGGGCACGTGCTGACCAAGCTCCAGCTGCGCGACCGGGTGCAGGCCGCGGTGTACGCCTACGAGAGCGGCCTGGTGCGCCCCGGCGCGCTCTGACGCCGCGGCGGGCCCGCCGCCCGCACGACCGAGGCCCGGTCCCCCTGCGCAGGGGGACCGGGCCTCGGTGGTGACGGGATGGGGTCAGCCCTTCTTGACCCGGCCGATCTCCCAGAACCGGACCACGCCGGTGGTGTCCATGGTGCCCTCGATGCCGGTGATGTCGTTGCGCGAGGCGAAGAAGGACTTGTTCTGGTACATCGGCAGCAGCGGCACGGCGTCCGCGATCAGCTTCTGGATCTGGTTGTAGCTGCCGCCGGCCGTGCGGTCGGTGGACTTGATGCTGTCCGGGACCAGGCTCTGGCTGATCTTCGGGTCGTCCCAGCCGTTGTGGAAGGCGCCGCCGTCCACCACGAGCGGGGAGATGAAGTCGTCCGGGTCGGCGTAGTCCGGGGTCCAGCCGACCGTGTAGGCCTGGTACTTGCCGGCGTCCCAGCCCGCCTTGAAGGCGTTCCAGTCGGGCTCCTGCTCGACCGTGATCTGGAACAGGCCGCTGGCCTCCAGCTGCTTCTTGACCAGGTTGAGCTCGTCCGCCCCGGCCCGGGCCCGCGACCAGGTCAGGGTGATCTTGATCGGGGTGGTGATCTTGGCGTTGGTCAGGATCTTCTTGGCCTTGTTGACGTCCGCCTCGCCGTACTTGTCGAAGAAGGCGGTGTTGTGGGCCGTGATGCCGGTCGGGACCACCGAGTAGAGCGGCTGGACGGTGCTCGCGTACACGTCGCGGGCGAGCGCCTTGCGGTCCAGCAGCTGCGCGATGGCCTGGCGGACCGCGACGTTGCCGCCGATCGGGTCCTTGGTGTTGAAGACCAGGAAGCGGGTCTCGGCGCCGTCGCCCTCGGCCACCTTGAGGTTGCCCTTGCCGGCCAGCTCGTCGTTCTTGATCTGGGCGGCGGCGGACGGCTCCAGGCTGTTGTCGGCCACGTCGACGTCGCCCTTGTCGAGCGCGGTCTTCAGCTCGTCCGCCTTGGCGAAGAAGCGCAGCGCGAACTTGTCGCTCTGCAGCTTGGCGTCACCCTTGTAGTTGGAGTTGGCCGAGAGCGAGACCTTGCCGATCGAGTGGCTCTCGGCGTCCGCCTCCTCGACCGAGTCCATCTTGTACGGGCCGGAGCCGACCAGCTTGGAGTTCTCCAGCAGCTTGTCGGCCGGGAACACCTGGTGGTCGACGATCGAGCCGGCCGCGGAGGCCAGCTTGGCCGGGAGCACCGCGTCCGGGGCGTTCAGGTGGAAGGTGACCTCGGCGTCGCCGCTCGCCTCGACCGAGGCGATGGTGGACAGCAGCGAGGACGGGCCGTTCTTGTCGTCGATCTTCTGCATCCGCTGGACCGAGAAGACCACGTCGGCGGCGGTCAGCGCGTGGCCGTTGGAGAACTTCAGGCCGCTGCGCAGGGTGCAGTGGTAGGTCTTGGCGTCCGACCCGGTGAACTCGCAGGACTGCGCGGCATCGGGCTGCGGCACGGTCGCGCCGGCCGGGAACTTCAGCAGCGACTGGAAGGTGTTGTTCAGGACCATCCAGGAGCCGGCGTCGTAGGCGCCCGCCGGGTCCAGGACGCTGGTCACGTTGGTGGTGCCCATGGTGATCGCGCCGCTGGAGTCACCGCCGGTGACGACCTTCGTCGCGGAGGCGCAGCCGGCGGCCGTGGTGGCCACCAGGGCCGCGCAGCTGAGGACGGCCATGCGGCGGTTGGCGGAAGTCATTCGGTTGGGTTCCTTCTGCATGCGGCCGGCTGCGGTGGGCGCCGGGGGCCTCGCCCACCTGCCGGAGTGGGGCAGGCTTCGAAGGGCCGTACGACCGCGGCCGCACCCCCGGCGGGATTACCCGGCGGCGGAGCTGACGCGGCATGAGGGTCAGGGCACTGAGTCGGATGTAGCGTGCCACATCGAACATGTACGAATCGTGCCCGTTCGCCCACCCTGACGGACCGTCGATCGACCACCCCGATGACTTGTCAGCCAATGCCCGATTTGCCCGTGGTCATGAGCACGCACCGTTGCCATCGGTGCGCGGTACGGAAACGGCGAATCGCCCGAAAGAGAGCAATCTCACACCCGGGCGGCGACCACCGCGTGCAGCAGCTCCAGATCCACCTGCTCCAGCGAGGCCAGCACGGTCCGGCCGGGGGCGGGCTCGATCGCCGCCACCGAGGGCACCGCGATCACCGGGCAGCCGGCCGCCTCCGCCGCCCGCACGCCGGTCGGCGCGTCCTCGACCACCACGCAGCGGCCGGGCTCCGCGCCGAGCCGGGCCACCGCGGCCAGGTACGGGTCCGGGTGCGGCTTGGTGCGCACCACCTCGTCCCCGGCCACCGAGAAGGCGAAGTGGTGGGCGCCCAGGCTGCGCAGCACGATGTCGATGATGTGCCGGTGCGAGGCGGACACCAGGGCCGCCGGGATGCCGTGCGCGGCCAGCGTGTTGAGCAGCCGTTCGGCGCCGGGCATCAGCGGGACGCCACCGGCCAGCAGGTCGACGAAGCGCTGGTTGATCAGCACCGTCAGCTCCTCCGGGGTGAGCCTCACGCCGGTGCGGCCCAGCAGATAGTCGATCACCCGGCTCATCGGGCCGCCCACCACCTGGGCCCGGTCCGCCTCGTCCAGCTGGTGGCCGAGCTCCGCGAAGAGCGAGGACTCGGCCTGCCACCAGAAGTCCTCGGTGTCGACCAGGGTGCCGTCCATGTCGAGCAGCACCGCCTGCAGGCCCGCGCCGTCGCCGGTGGTCCGGGCAGAGGTGGAAACGGTCGTCATGCGGGTGGTCCCTTCCGAGTGCCGACCATCCCGGGGGATGGCACAGGCCGGCCCGCTGGTGAGCGGACCGGCCCGTTCAGGATCATCAAGCTTACGCCCGGTGTCCGGTTTTGCCGCGAACGGAGCGCAAGGCGCGGATTACCGGGCGTTGAAGTACTTGGCCTCGGGGTGGTGGATGACGATGGCGTCGGTGGACTGCTCCGGGTGGAGCTGGAACTCCTCGGAGAGCACCACGCCGATCCGCTCGGGCTTCAGCAGCTCGGCGATCTTCGCCCGGTCCTCCAGCTCCGGGCAGGCCCCGTAGCCCAGCGAGAACCGCGCACCGCGGTACTTCAGCGCGAACATGTCCCGGACGTCCTGCGGGTCCTCGTCGCCGAAGCCCAGCTCGAACCGGACCCGGGCGTGCCAGAACTCCGCCAGCGCCTCCGCGAGCTGCACCGACAGGCCGTGCAGCTCCA
The DNA here is from genome assembly GCF_040304075.1 of Kitasatospora sp. NPDC094015. Lineage (NCBI taxonomy): Bacteria > Bacillati > Actinomycetota > Actinomycetes > Kitasatosporales > Streptomycetaceae > Kitasatospora > Kitasatospora sp. NPDC094015. Next base: position 36,634 of record NZ_JBEOUL010000007.1, on the reverse strand, counting down.
GGTAGTCGCGGTAGGCGTTGTTGGCGAACAGCTCGTTCGCCGCCTCCGAGACCCGGTTGCCCATGGTCACCACCTGCAGCCCGAGCACGTCCCGCTCGCCCGACTCCTCCGGGCGGAAGAAGTCCGCCAGGCACAGCCGGCGGCCGCGCCGCTGGCGCGGGAAGGTGAACCGGGTGTGCTCGGAGCCGTCCTCGTTGAAGACGATCAGGTCGTCGCCCTTGGCGTTCGCCGGGTAGTACCCGTAGATCACCGCCGGCTCCAGCCAGCCCTCGGTCTGCAGCCGGTCCAGCCACATCCGCAACCGCGGCCGCCCCTCGGTCTCCACCAGCTCCTCGTACGACGGGCCCTCGCCCGTGCGGGCGGCCTTCAGGCCCCACTGGCCCTTGAACAGCGCGTCCTCGTCGAGCCAGGAAGCGTAGTCCGCGAACGGGATGCCCTTGACGATCCGGTCGCCCCAGAACGGCGGCGCCGGCACCCGGTTGTCCACCGCCACGTCCGAGCGGATCTGCCCGAGGTTCGGCTCCTCGACCGGCTCCTCGACCTCCACCCGGGCGTGCCGGCGCTGGCGCAGCTCGGGCAGCGCCGCCCCCGGGACCCCGCGCTTGACCGCGATCAGCGCGTCCATCAGCCGCAGACCCTCGAAGGCGTCCCGGGCGTAGCGGACCTCGCCCTCGTAGATCTCGTGCAGGTCCTGCTCGACGTAGGCGCGGGTCAGCGCGGCGCCGCCGAGGATCACCGGGTAGTCGGCCGCCAGGTTGCGCTGGTTCAGCTCCTGGAGGTTCTCTTTCATGATCACGGTGGACTTGACCAGCAGCCCGGACATCCCGATCACGTCCGCCTTGTGCTCCACCGCGGCGTCCAGGATCGCCGAAACCGGCTGCTTGATACCGAGGTTGACGACCGTGTAGCCGTTGTTCGACAGGATGATGTCGACCAGGTTCTTACCGATGTCGTGCACGTCGCCCTTGACGGTGGCCAGCACGATGGTGCCCTTGCCCTCGTCGTCGGACTTCTCCATGTGCGGCTCCAGGTGCGCCACCGCGGTCTTCATCACCTCGGCCGACTGGAGCACGAACGGCAGCTGCATCTGCCCCGAGCCGAACAGCTCGCCGACCACCTTCATCCCGGCCAGCAGCGTGCTGTTGACGATCTCCAGCGCCGGGCGCTCCAGCAGCGCCTCGTCGAGGTCCGCCTCCAGCCCGGCCCGCTCGCCGTCGATGATGCGCCGCTGCAGCCGCTCCTCCAGCGGCAGCGCCGCCAGCTCCTGCGCCTTCGACTCGGCGCTGGAGGCCACCGAGACGCCCTCGAACAGCTGGAGCAGCTTCTGCAGCGGGTCGTAGTCGGCGGTGCGCCGGTCGTAGACCAGGTCGAGCGCCACCTCCCGCTGCTCCTCGGGGATCCGGGCCATCGGCAGGATCTTCGAGGCGTGCACGATCGCCGAGTCCAGGCCGGCCTCCACGCACTCGTTCAGGAACACCGAGTTGATGACCATGCGGGCGGCCGGGCTCAGGCCGAAGGAGATGTTCGACAGGCCCAGCGTGGTCTGCACGTCCGGGTGACGCCGCTTCAGCTCGCGGATCGCCTCGATCGTCTCGATGCCGTCGCGCCGCGACTCCTCCTGGCCGGTGCCCAGGGTGAAGGCCAGGCAGTCCACCAGGATCGAGCTCTCCTCGATCCCGTACTCCGAGGTGAGCTGGGCGATCAGCCGCTCCGCGATCGCGACCTTGGTCTCGGCGGTGCGGGCCTGGCCCTCCTCGTCGATGGTCAGCGCGATCAGGCCGGCGCCGTGCTCGCGGGCCAGCGAGGCCACCTTCCCGAACCGGGTGTCGGGCCCGTCGCCGTCCTCGTAGTTCACCGAGTTCAGCAGCGCGCGGCCGCCGAGCGCCTCCAGGCCGGCCCGCAGCACGTCCGGCTCGGTGGAGTCCAGCACGATCGGCAGCGTCGAGGCGGTCGCCAGCCGGGCGGCGATCTCCTTCATGTCCGCCACGCCGTCCCGGCCGACGTAGTCCACGCACAGGTCCAGCAGGTGGGACCCGTCCCGGATCTGCTCCCGGGCGATCTCCACGCAGGCCTGCCAGTCGCCCGCCAGCATCGACTCGCGGAACTTCTTCGAACCGTTGGCGTTGGTCCGCTCCCCGATCGCCAGGTACGAGGTGTCCTGGCGGAACGGCACCGACTGGTAGAGCGAGGCCGCCGACGGGTCCGGCTGCGGGTCGCGCGTGGCGACCTCCCGACCGCGCACCCGCTCCACCACCGCGCGCAGGTGCTCCGGGGTGGTGCCGCAGCACCCGCCGACCAGCGAGAGGCCGTAGTCCCGGGTGAACACGTCGTGCGCGTCCGCCAGCTCCGCCGGTGACAGCGGGTAGTGCGCACCGTCCTTGCCCAGCACCGGCAGGCCCGCGTTCGGCATGCAGGACAGCCCCACCCGGGCGTTCTTCGCCAGGTAGCGCAGGTGCTCGCTCATCTCGGCCGGGCCGGTCGCGCAGTTCAGGCCGATGTAGTCCACGCCGAGCGGCTCCAGCGCCGTCAGCGCCGCGCCGATCTCCGAGCCGAGCAGCATCGTGCCGGTGGTCTCCACCGTCACCTGCACCAGCACCGGCAGGTCCAGCCCCGCCTCGGCGAGCGCCCGCTTGCTGCCCAGGACCGCCGCCTTGGTCTGCAGCAGGTCCTGGCTGGTCTCCACCAGCAGCGCGTCCGCGCCGCCCGCGATCAGGCCGGCGGCGTTGCGCTGGAAGCCGTCCCGCAGCAGCTCGTACGGGGCGTGGCCGAGCGTCGGCAGCTTGGTGCCGGGCCCGATCGACCCGAGCACCCAGCGCTCCCGGCCGTCCTGGGCCGCGAAGGCGTCGGCCGCCTCGCGGGCGATCCGGGCACCGGCCTGCGACAGCTCGAACACCCGCTCCGGGATGTCGTACTCCCCCAGGGCCGCGTGGTTCGCCCCGAAGGTGTTGGTCTCCACGCAGTCCACGCCCACCGCGAAGTAGGCGTCGTGCACCGAACGCACGATGTCCGGGCGGGTCACGTTCAGGACCTCGTTGCAGCCCTCGAGCTGCTGGAAGTCCTCCATCGTCGGGTCCTGCGCCTGCAGCATCGTGCCCATCGCACCGTCCGCCACCACCACCCGGGTGGCGAGGGCTTCGCGCAGGGCGTTCGCACGACCCTGCTGGACGGAGGTTTCCTGGGCGGACGACGGGACGGCTGTGGCCATGTGGCTGCTCCTGAGTGCGACGGCTGTCGGCTATGCGGCCCTCCGGTGTTCCGGGACGCACGCGGTCAGGGTATCCGTCCGGGGCCGCCGACACGGAACCCGTTTCGCATCGTGGGCGTCCTGATGGACGCCGGACGAGATGGGAGAGGCCTTGTGCGACAAGCGATACGGGCGCGGCTGAGGCTGCTGCGGGCGCGGTGGAGCAGGTGGGGGCGGTGGCGCCGGACGGGTGTCGCGGCCCTGCTCGGGCTGGTCCTGCTGCTGCTCCCGGTGGCCGGCGCGGCCGCCGCGCTGCGCCTCGCGTACACCGGCGAGCCGGCCGCCGAGGCCAGGACCAGGGGCCGGGACGCGGTCTGGCTGGGCCACGCCTGGGTGGACGGCCGCAAGGGGGACGCGGACCTCGCCGAGCTCGGCCGACGGCTGGCCGGCACCGGCATCCGCGACCTGTACGTGCACACCGGCCCGCTGGCGCACGACGGCTCGCTCGACCCGGCGCTGTACCCGGCGGCCCGGCGGTTCGTCGAGCAGGTGCACCGCACGCTGCCCGGCATCCGGGTGCAGTCCTGGCTCGGCGACGTGGTCGCGCCGGAGAAGGAGGGGCTGCACCTCGACCGCGCGGACGTCCGGGACCGGATCACCGCCTCCGGCACGCAGGTGCTGGACCTCGGCTTCGACGGGCTGCACTTCGACATGGAGCCGGTGCACTCCGAGGATCCCGGCTGGCTCGCCCTGCTCGACCAGGCGCACGCGATGACCGCCGCGCGGGGCGTGCCGCTGTCGGTGGCGGCGCCGCAGATCGACCCGGTGCCCGGACTGCACGTGGCCGGCACCGGACTGACCGGCCACGGCAAGTGGTGGTCGCAGGCGTACTTCGCCGAGACCGCCCGGCGGGTCGACCAGGTGGCGCTGATGTCCTACGACACCAGCATGCAGCTGGAGTCGCTGTACGGCGGGTACGTGGTGCACCAGACCCGGCTGGCCCTGGAGGTCACCCCCGACCGGGTCGACCTGCTGATGGGGCTGCCCGCGTACTGGGACGACACCTTCAGCCACCGCGGGTCGGCGGAGACCGTGCGCGCGGCCGTCCGCGGCGCCCGGCTCGGGCTCGGCGACAGCGCGCGGCGGTCGTTCGGGCTGGCGCTGTACGTGGACTTCACCGCGACCGACGCGGACTGGGCGGCGTACCGGGACGGGTGGGGCCGGCGCTGACCGCTCCGGTGCGGGGCCGGTCAGTCGAACGGGGTGCGGTTCAGCGCGATCAGCAGCCGCCAGGCCTGGCCGGACGCCACCGGCGGGGCGGCCGGGTCGGGGTCGTGCAGCCAGTCGGCCAGCAGGGTGGTGAAGGCCCCGGCGACCGCGGAGGCGACCACGTCCGGGTGGGGGGCGCCGACCAGGGTCCGTTCGGCCCGGCTGCGCTCGCGCAGCTCGCGGTTGAGCAGCTCGCCGAGCGGTCCGGCGCCGGCCGGGAGCAGCAGCGAGCGGTAGAGGTCGGCGCGGTCGCCGACCCGGGCGAAGAACTCCACCATGGCGGGCGGCGGCGCGGCCGGGTCGGGGATGCCCCGCCAGGCGTGCAGCGCCTCCACCGCCTCCCGGGCCACCTCGGCGCAGGCGTCCACCGCGAGCGCCTGGAGGTCCTGGTAGTGCAGGTAGAAGGTGGCCCGGCCGACGCCGGCGCGGCGGGCCACCGCCGAGACGCTGACCTGGTCGAGCGGGCGCTGCGCGCACTCGGCGAGGAGCGCCGCCCGGAGCCCGGACCTGGTGCGCTCGGCCCGGGGATCGCCGCCCGCCGCCGTCACCCGGCCACCAGTACGGCGGCCAGCGCCAGCGCGCCCGGGAGGGCCTGGGCGACCAGGATCCGCCGGTTGGCGGTGGCCGCGCCGTAGCCGCCGGCCACCACCACGAAGCTCAGGAAGAACACCTGGACACGGTAGCCGATCGGATCGGCCGCGATCAGTCCCCACAGCAGGCCGGCCGCCAGGAAACCGTTGTAGAGGCCCTGGTTGGCGGCCAGCGGGGCGGTGACCCGGGCCAGCTCGGCGTCGAAGCCGGACAGCTCCCGGCCCGGCCGGCGCTCCCACAGGAACATCTCCAGCACCAGGAAGTAGAGGTGCAGCACGGCCACCAGGGCCACCAGGACGACGGAAAGGATCTGCACGGCACGCCCGCTCTCTCATGGACAACTGTCCAGCAATCATAGACAGCTGTCCAGAAGAATTACGAGTCGAGCAGCCAGGCCGCCGTGTCCGCCGGCAGCAGACCGCCGGTCACCGGCCCGCTGGCCAGCAGCACGGCCGCGCCCGCGGGCAGCGGCACCGGATCGGCGCCCAGGTTGACCACGCAGCCGAACCCTCCCGCGCGCCGGAACGCCAGCACCCGGTCACCGGCCGGCAGCCACGCGAACTCCCCCGTCACGGTCGTACGCCGGATCCGCAGCGCCGCCCGGTAGAGCTCCAGCATCGAGTCCGGGTCCCCCGACTGGGCCTCGACCGTCAGGGCGGCCCAGTCGGCCGGCTGGGGCAGCCACGGTTCGACGCCGGGCGGCGCGAAGCCGTACGGCGGCTCGGTGCCGGACCAGGGCAGCGGCACCCGGCAGCCGTCGCGGCCCGGGTCGGTGCCCCCGGAGCGCAGGTGCATCGGGTCCTGGAGGCGCTCCAGCGGCAGGTCCTCCACCTCCGGCAGGCCGAGCTCCTCGCCCTGGTAGAGGTAGACCGAGCCGGGCAGTGCCAGCGAGAGCAGGGCGGCCGCCCGGGCCCGGCGGATCCCGAGCGGCCGGTCGGTGGGGGTGCCGAAGGCCTTGGCCGCGAAGTCGAACCGGGTGTCGGCCCGGCCGTACCGGGTCACCGTCCGGGTGACGTCGTGGTTGGCCAGCACCCAGGTGGCCGGGGCCCCGACCGGGGCGTGCGCGGCCAGCGTGGCGTCGATCGAGGCACGCAGCTGCGCCGCGTCCCAGGGCCGGGCCAGGAAGTCGAAGTTGAAGGCGGTGTGCAGCTCGTCCGGGCGCAGGTAGCGGGCGAACCGCGCGGTGTCGGGCACCCAGATCTCACCGATCAGCACCCGGGGCTCGGCGTAGGAGTCGGCGATCGCGCGCCAGGAGCGGTAGATCCCGTGCAGGTCGTCCCGGTCGACGTAGGGGTGCGGGTCGCGGCCCGGCTCGAAGTCCGGCAGCGCCGGGTCCTTGGCGAGCAGGCCGGCGGAGTCGATCCGCACCCCGGCCGCGCCCCGGTCGAACCAGAACCGCAGGATCGACTCGTGCTCCGAACGCACCTGCGGGTGGGCCCAGTTGAGGTCGGGCTGCTGGGCGGCGAACAGGTGCAGGTACCAGTCGCCCGGGGTGCCGTCGGCGTTGCTGGTCCTGGTCCACGGGCAGCCGCCGAACTCGGACCGCCAGCCGTTCGGCGGCAGCTCGCCGTGCTCGCCGCGCCCGGGGCGGAAGTGGAAGAGCTCCCGCTCGGGGCTGCCGGGGCCGGCCGCGAGGGCGGCGCGGAACCACGGATGGGCGTCGGAGACGTGGTTGGGCACCACGTCCACGATGGTCCGGATGCCCAGCTCCAGGCCTTCGGCGATCAGCTTCTCGGCCTCGGCCAGTGTGCCGAAGGCCGGATCGACGTCCCGGTAGTCGGCCACGTCGTAGCCGCCGTCGGCCATCGGCGAGGGGTACCACGGGTTGAACCAGACGGCTTGGACGCCGAGTTCGGCGAGGTACGGCAGGCGGGAGCGGACCCCGGCAAGGTCCCCGGTGCCGTCGCCGCTGCCGTCGGCGAAGCTGCGCGGGTACACCTGGTAGATCGCGGCGTCCCGCCACCAGTCCGAATGCTCGGGCTGCTGTGCCACGGTGGGGCCCCTTTCGGAGGGTCGACAGGATAAGGAGGTTGACGGAACGTCAGCCCTTGAGGCTGCCCGAGGTCAGGCCGGCCATGATGTTGCGCTGGAAGATCAGGAAGAACACGATGGTGGGGGCCGAGGCGATCGCCAGCGCCGCGATGATCACGTTCTGCGAGACGCCGAGCGAGAGCGAGTTGATGCCGATGTTGAGCGGTTGCCGGGCCGGGTCCGGCTCGACCAGCATCGGCCACAGGAAGTCCTTCCAGACGTTGACCACCGCGAAGATGGACACCACGCCGAGGATCGGCCGGGACATCGGCAGCACGATCGACCACAGCGCCCGCAGCGGGGTCGCGCCGTCGATGGCGGCCGCCGCCATCAGCTCCTCCGGGATCGAGTCGAAGAACCGCTTCAGCAGGAAGATGTTGAAGGCGTTGGCCACGGTGGGCAGCCAGATCGCCCACGGGGTGTTGATCAGGTTGACGTGCAGCAGCGGCAGATCGAGCACGGTCAGGTACTGCGGCACGATCAGCACCGCCGCCGGGATCATCAGGGTGGCGAGCATCATGCCGAGGATCGCCCTGCCCAGCACCGGCCGCAGCTTCGACAGGGCGTAGGCCGCCGCGACGTCGAAAACCAGTTGGAGCGCGAGCGCCCCGAAGGCGTAGTACAGGGTGTTGAACAACAGCCGTCCCATCCGCAGTTGGCTCCACGCCTCACGGTAGGTGTCGGTGTGGATCTGCGCGGGGAAGAGCGTCGGCGGGTTCTGCAGCACCTCGCGGGTGGACTTCAGGCCGCCGGTGACCAGCCAGTAGAGCGGGCCGAGGAAGACCAGGGTGAAGGTGACCACCACCAGGGTGAGCACGATCCGGTACACGATCCGCCCGCCGCGGCGGTTCAGCTGGGTGTCGGAGATCAGGGTGCGCATCGCGGCCGCTCCTCAGTCGGCGGTGCGGCTCAGCCGCGCGTAGAGGGCCGAGAAGCCGGCCAGGACGACGAGCATCACCAGGCCCAGCGCGGAGGCGCTGCCGTAGTTGTTGAAGTTGAAGGCGTACTGGTAGATCAGGTAGACCACGGTGGTGGTCGAGCCCTGCGGGCCGTTGCCGCCGGTGAGCAGGTACGGCTCGACGAAGACCTGCATGGTCGCGACGACCTGGAGCAGGAGCAGCATCGAGAGGATCAGCCGGGTCTGCGGGATGGTGACGTGCCAGATCCGGCGCAGCAGGCCGGCCCCGTCCAGTTCGGCGGCCTCGTACAGCTCGCCGGGGATGCCCTGCAGGGCGGCCAGGTAGATCAGGGTGGCGCCGCCCATGTTCATCCAGGTGGCGGCGATCACCACCGAGATCATCGCGGTGCCGGCCGAGTTCAGCCAGGCCGAGGTCGGCAGGTGGAGGTGGGCGAGGATGCTGTTGAACAGGCCGTGCCCGGGGTCGTAGAAGTACTTGAACAGCAGCACCGAGGCGACCGGCGGCATCATCACCGGCAGGTACACCAGGATCCGCAGGTAGGCCTTGGCGTGCCGCAGTTCGTTGAGCAGCACCGCGACCACGAAGGGCACCGCGAAGCCGAGCACCAGGGCGAGCACGGTGAACAGCAGGGTGTTGCGCCAGGCCTGCCAGAAGGCCGGGTCCTGGAGGATGTGGTCGAGGTTGTCGAGCCCGACCCAGGTGGTGCGGCCGCGCTTGGTCCGCTGGAAGCTCATGATGACTTCGCGGACCATCGGGTACCAGGCGAAGTAGCCGAAGCAGAGCAGCGCGCCGAGCAGGAAGCCATGGGCCGTCAGGTGCTGGCGGACGCGCTGGCGCAGGGCTGCGCGGCGGGAGGCGGGGGCACGGCCCTGGTCGGGGCCGACGGGCTTGCGGCGGACGGAGACGCTGATCGCTGCCATGGGTGATGCTCCTGATCGGCTGGCTGGGCAGGTGCGGGCGGCGCGGGGGCCGGCCGGCGGGCCGGCCCCCGCGAGCCGCTACCGCAGGCTCGCCAGTACCTGGTTGACCTGGTTCTCGGCGTCCGAGAGCACCTTGTCGACGGTGGCGTTCCTGTCGGTCAGGACGGCGGAGACGGCGTTGTCCATCACCTTGTAGATCTGCTGGGCGTTGGCCGGCTCGGTCTTGCCGGGCACGGAGGCGGCCAGGTACGGCGCGTAGTTCTGCACCGGGACGGTGGCGTCGGCGGCCTTGGCCTTGTTGTCCGCGTCCAGGCTGGCGCCGGTGAAGAAGAACGGCTGCGGCAGTCCGACCGGCAAGCCGTCGGTCTTGTTGCGGGCGTAGTCGAACTGGCCCTTGCCGATGGTGAGGAACTTGAAGTTGATCCAGGCGATGCCGGCCTTGATCTGGTCCGGGGTCGACCCCTTCTTGAACAGGTAGTCGTTGCCGCCGAGCAGGGCCGCCTTGCCGCCCGGCATCGGGCCCATCCCGTAGTCGGCGTAGTTGCCCTTGAGGGTCTGCACCATGTAGGTGATGTCGTCCGGGGCGCCGACGTAGAGGCCCAGCTTGTCGGTGGACATCTGGGTCATCAGGTCGGGCCACTTGAGGCCCTGGGTGGCGCCCATGCTGTTGTCGGTCCAGCGCATGTCGTACAGGTTCTGCAGGACCTGCTTGCCCTCGGGGGTGTTGAAGGCGGCCTTCTTGCCGTCCGGGGTGGTCATCGAGCCGCCGAGGCCGTAGAGCTCGGCCGTGTAGTGCCAGCCGCCCTGGTTGGTGGCGCTGTAGTCGCCGTAGCCGTTGACGCCGTTGCCGAGGGCGGCGATCTTCTTGGCGGCCTCCCGGATGCCCTCCCAGGTGGTCGGCGGCTTGTCCGGGTCCAGGCCCGCCTGGGTGAACAGCTTGCGGTTGTAGATCAGGCCCATCTTGTAGTTGGAGTAGGGCAGGCCGTACAGCTTGCCGTCCGACTTCAGGGTGGCCAGCACGGACGGGTCGATGTCCTTCAGGGCCGGGATGCTCGTGTCGTTCACGTACGCCGAGATGTCCTCGGCGCCGTCGGCGTCCAGCACCTGGTTCAGGTCGGTGAAGTAGCTGTAGAAGACGTCGGTCTGGGTCTTGCCCTTGAGCTGGGCGGTGAACGCGGCGGGCTCCTCGCAGGGGAAACCGTCCTTCGCCCGGACCGTGACGTTCGGGTAGAGCTTGTTGAAGGCCGCGACGTCGTCCGCCCACTGCTTGCGCTCGGCGGCCTTGGTGACCGGCGGCTGGCAGTCGATGCTGATCGTCACCTTGGTGGCCGGGTCCAGCGGGGCGGCGGCGTCGGACGAGGCGCCCTGGTCCGAGGAGCCGGCGGAGCCGGAGGAGCTGCAGGCGGCGGCGCCGAGCGCCAGGCCGGCCGCGGCGGCGAGGGCGACGGATCTGCGGATGAGCCGGTCTCTGTTCATGCGGGTGGACCCTTTCGAGCACGTGGGCAGCGCCTGGGCGCGGGAGTAGCCCGTGATTTCCGGTGGGGCCGCCTCCGAGGAGCACAGTCGGGTGGCGGGGAAGCGCGCGAGGTCGTACCTCTGCTGCTGCGGTGACGCATCGCCTGCTGGCGTCGACTACTTAACCAGTCTCGACAGATGACCACAAGATGTCGACGAGATTTCGCAAAAACACGACTTCTCGCTTGCGTAAGCCACTGTCGGCGCTGGTCGCGGGCATGCCGGAGCAGGGCGGGCACCCCGGTGCCCGCCCTGCTCCGGAGCTTCGGTGCTACGGGTTGACGGTGATGTGGAAGGTCGAGGTGGAGTTCTGGATGTCCTTGGCGTTGTTGCTCAGGGTGAGGTGGTTGAAGGTGACCGAGCCGACCGCCGGGCCCTGGCCGGCCTCCGGCATGTCGTTGGCCCAGATCCCGTAGCCGGACCTGGCGTCGTAGGCGTCGCCGCTGCGGCGGGCCCCGGAGATCGAGACGTTGGTGAACACCGTGTCGGTGACCGGGTTCTGCGGCTGTCCGCCGCTGTAGTTGGTCTGGAACATGATGCCGCTGTAGGTCGGGTCGACGATGTCGACGTCACTGACCCGGATCCCCTGGAAGACCTTGGAGGCCGAGAAGACCCAGATCGCCGGGAAGACCTGGGCGCCCCAGAAGTGGCCGCCGGCCCGGACCAGCGAGATGTTCTGCAGGTTGGTCGGGTCGGTGCCGAAGCCGTTCATCGGGTAGCCGAAGTCCAGCGAGGAGATGGTGACGCCCGAGTAGCACAGGGTGTCGGCGATGTAGATGTTGCGGAAGGTGTTGGCGTAGCCGCCGTACACCGCGATCCCGGCCGCCCGCCAGGTCAGCACGGCGGTGAGGTTCTCGAAGACGTTGTTCTTCTCGTCCGCGCCGCCGGCGTCGATCGCGGAGAACAGCGCGAAGCTGTCGTCGCCGGTGGACCGCGCCTCGTTGTTGGAGACCAGGTTGTCGGTGGAGCCGTTGGTCATGTTGATGCCGTCGGCGAAGGTGTCCCGGATCCGCGAGTTGGTGATCCGCATGGAGTCGGTGTTGGCACCCCAGTACATGCAGACCATGTGCTCGGTCCAGATGTTGTCGATCGTGATGTTGGCGACGTTGGAGAAGTCGAAGACCTTGCCGGGGCCGTCGATCCGCGAGGTGTAGTTGCCGAAGTAGGCGAACCCGGCGAAGGTCGAGCCGTTGGCCGAGGCCTCCGCGCGGAAGCCGACGTCGGTGTTGGACTGGCCGCCCGGCGCGTAGAACCGGGTGAACCACGGGCCGGCGCCGATCACCTTCACGGCCTTGCCGTAGACCTGGAACTTGTTGGCGGTCTGGTAGTCGCCCGCGGGCAGGTAGACGCCGACCAGCGTGCCCGTGGTGTCCATCCGCACCCGGTCCAGCGCGGCCTGCACGTCGCCCTGGGTGAAGCCGGCCGGCACGGCGTACCGGGCGGGGTCGGGGTTGGCGGTCTGGGTGGCCTGCTCCAGGCTGACGAAGTCGATCGCGTACTGGCTGGAGTTGGCGGCGTCCTTCTGCAGCTTGATCTTGCTGCCGGCGGGCACGGTGGTGCCCAGCAGCAGGTTCGCCTCGTCGTAGACGTGCCGCGGCCCGCCCGCGCTCGGGCCGTTGCCCGGTGAGGTCTCGTTGCCGTACAGCCAGGCGTACTTGGAGGTCAGGTCGATCGCCTTGAGGAAGCTGCCGTTCACGTAGACGTCGAGGGTGGAGTTGATCCCGTCACCCCCGGGCGCGTCCGGGACGGAGAACCTGGTGACCAGCGTGTTGGTGGCCGCCTTGGTGGTGAACTCCACCGAGGAGCCGGTGGAGTTGAGCGTCACGGCCCGGCGCCCGGAGGCCTCGCCGGCCAGGTCGCCGATGGTCCGGTTCGGGCCGACCACGGCAGCGCCGCCGGCCAGTACGCCGTCCTCGGCCTCGTAGGTGTCGTACGGCATGTTGGCGCCGCGGCCCACGTACAGCGGCTGGGTGGTGGTGTTGTTGCCCTGCTTGACCGCCAGCTCGTTGCCGTCCGCGGCCAGCACCGTCCGGACGGTGTACTTGCCGTTGGCCGCCGTCCAACTGCCCAGCGAGACCGGGGCGGTGGTGGCGCCCGCAGCGATGGCGCCGGTGTAGGAGCCGGTCAGCGTGCGGACCACGGCGCCGGTGGTGGCGTCGGCGACCGTGAGGGTGATCGGGTGGCTGCCGCCGGCCGAGGCCACGGTGCCCTGGTTCTTGATCGCCACCGTGAAGGCGACGTTGTTGCCGGCGGCGGGGTTGCCCGGGGTCCAGCCGACCGGGGCGGCGACCAGGTCGGAGCTGGCGACCGGGCTGACCGTCAGCGCGGTGGGGCTGGTCCAGTCGTTGTTGGTCTCGTCCCGCTCGATCACGGCGTTCGGCTCGTCGGCCTTGGCCGTCAGCTGGTAGCTGCCCGCGTTCTGGGCCCCGATGCTCGCGCTCACGGTGGCGGTGGCGCCCACCGCCAGCGCGCCGACCTGGGCGGTGCCGACCTTGGTGGTGCCCAGGTAGAAGTTGACGCTGCTCGGGCCGGCCGCCGCCGTACCGGCGTTGCGCACGGTGGCGGAGAGCTGGACGGCGTCGGTCTCCACCGGGGCGGCGGGCGTCGCGGTGATGCCGGTGACGGTGAGGTCCGGGTTGGGCGCCGGAGTGCCGATCACCTGGAACTCGGCCACCTGGCCGGCCGCGGAGCCGCTGTTGGCGGTGATCCTCAGCTGGACGTCGGCCGCGGTCGCACTGACGGGGATGGTGACGGTGTTCCCGGAGGCCGGGTCGAAGGTGTAGTTCTGCGGTGCGACCAGCCGGGTCAGGCCGGTGGCGCTCTGCTCGCGGCCGAGCACCTCGATGGTCTGGGTCCGGGTCGACCAGGCGCTGTTCGGGTTGAGCTTGACCACCACGGAGCTGGTGGCGGCGTTGGCCCCGAGCGCCACCGTGAGGGTGTCCGGGTAGCTGCCGGGGGCGCCCTCCCAGTAGGTGGCCGGGTCGTTGTCGTTGGCGTTGGCCGCCACGAAGGTGAACACCGAGGAGGAGCCGGTGATCGGCTTGCCCGCCGCCAGGTTGGTGCCGGTGCCGCCGCTCTGGCCGGTCCGGATCACCGTGTTGCTGGTGGCCGAGCGGTTGCCCGCCGCGTCCTTGGCCTTCACGTAGTAGGAGACGGTGGCGCTGTCGGGCTGGCTGTCGGTGTACGTCAGCACATTGCCCGCGACCGTGGTGCGCAGCGCACCGTTGGCGTACACCTCGTAGCCGGTCACCCCGACGTTGTCGGCGGAGGCGCCCCAGGTCAGCTTGATCTGGCCGGAGGCCGGCTGGGTGTACGCCAGGCCGGCGGGCGCGGACGGGTCCTGGGTGTCGCCGCCCTGCCCGGTCCGGGTGACCGTGTTGCTGGCGGCGGACTGGTTGCCCGCCGCGTCCTTGGCCTTCACGTAGTAGGAGACGGTGGCGCTGTCCGGGCGGCTGTCGGTGTAGTTGAGCACGCTGCCCGCGACGCTGGTGAGCAGCACGTTGTCGGCGTAGATGTCGTAGCCGGTGACGCCCACGTTGTCGGTGGCCGCGTTCCACGCGAGGCGGATCTGCCCGGACGCCGGCTGGGTGTACGCCAGGTTGGCGGGTGCGCTCGGCGCCTGGACGTCGCCGGTGGCCGGCCCGTACGCCTCGAACTCGGCCAGCTGGGCGGCGGGCCAGGCCGAGTTGGCGGTGACGGTGAGCCGCAGGTAGCGGGTGGTGGCGGTGGCCAGGTTGACCGTGACGGTGTTGCCGGTCGCCGGGTCGAAGGCGTAGGCGGTGGAGGCCACCAGGTCGGTGAAGGTGCTGCCGTCGGTGCTGCCCTGCACCTTGAGGGTTTCCGTCCGGGCGCCCCAGCCGCCGGGCAGCTTGAGCACCACCTTGTTCACCGGCACGGCGGAGCCGAGGTCGCCCTGGATCCACTGCGGGAAGGCGTTGTTGGCGCTCTCCCAGTAGCTGCCCTGGTTGCCGTCGGCCGCATTTCCGCCGGTGTACGGGGAGTTGGCGCTGCTGGTGGTGACCGGGCGCCCGGCCAGCAGGTTGCCGGAGGCGGAGGCGGCGCCGTAGACCTCGAACTCGGAGAACTGCGCGGCCGGCCAGCCGGTGTTCGCGGATACGTTCACCCGGACGTAACGGGCGCTGGTGGAGGCGAAGTTGATCCGGACGGTGTTGCCGGCGCCCTGGTCGAAGGAGTAGACGGCGGAGCCGACCAGGGTGGAGAAGTTCGAGCCGTCGGTGCTGCCCTGCAGGGTGAGCGTCTCGGTCCGCGACTCCCAGGCGGTGGGCAGCTTGAGCACCACCTGGTCGATCGCTGCGGCGCTGCCGAGGTCGACCTGGACCCACTGCGGCAGGGCGTTGCCCGCGCTCTCCCAATAGCTGGACTGGTTGCCGTCGTTGACGTTGCCGACCGCGTAGACGTCGCCCACGCTGCTGGCGGTGACCGGCTTGCCGGCGGCCAGGTTGGGGCCGCCGGCGGCCTGGGCGGCCGGGAGCAGCGGCCCGCCCAGCAGGAGCAGGCCGAGCACGGCCGCTCCCGCCGTGAGCCGCGACGGTATGCGCTTCGATCTCATTGCGTCCCTCTGTCTCTGAGTGCGCGATCTGTGACAGCTGACCGGGCCGCCGCTGTCGGACGGCGGCCCGGAACTCCGGTGCTGTGCGCGGCTGCTGGGCGCGGCTCCACTTCGGGCTCGGCGCGTGAAGTAGTTGCAGCCTGAATCAAGAAAATGACATTGATCTGTGCAAGTTTTGCGCGATGGCAGCCAAGAGTTACAGAGGGGCTACGGGCATGTCAACGGTTCGTGCCGTGCGGCGGTCGGCCCCGGAACGGGCCCGGACATGCAGGAGCGGGCGGGCACCGTAGTGCCCGCCCGCTCGGTGGAGCTCCGTCAGACCGCCGCGGTCAACTCCGCTCGCGGACCGGCGCGGTCGAGCCGCGCACCACCAGCTCCGGCTCGAACAGCAGCTCGTCGTGGGTCACCTTGACCCCGGCGATCTCCCCCACCAGCAGCTCGACCGCCGCCCGGCCCATCGCCTCGATCGGCTGGCGGACGGTGGTCAGCGGCGGGTCGGTGCACATCATGAACGACGAGTCGTCGTACCCGATCACCGAGACGTCGTCGGGCACCGCGAGCCCGGCCCGCCGGACCGCGCGGACCGCACCGAGGGCCAGCGGGTCGGACGCGCAGACCACGCCGGTGACCCCGCGCCGGAGCAGCCGGGTGGTCGCGGCCTGCCCGCCCTCCAGGCTGAACAGGGCGCGCTCCACGTGCTCCTCGGGCAGGTCGAGCCCGGCCCGGTCCATCGCGGTGCGGGCCGCGGCCAGCTTGCGGTGCGAGGGCACGTGGTCGGCCGGGCCGAGCACCAGCCCGATCTTCCGGTGCCCCAACTGCTTGAGGTGGCCCACCGCCTGCTCCACCGCAACGGCGTCGTCGCAGGAGACCCGGGGGAAGTCCAGGTGCTCGATGGCCGCGTTCAGCAGCACGGTCGGCAGGCTGCGCTCGGCCAGCCGGTCGTAGTGCTCGTGCGGAGCGTCGCCCTGGGCGTACAGGCCGCCGAAGAACACCACGCCGGAGACCTGTTGCTCCAGCAGCAGGTCCACGTAGTCCGCCTCGGAGACGCCGCCGGCGGTCTGGGTGCAGAGCACGGGGGTGAAGCCCTGGCCTGCCAGCGCACCGCCGACCACCTCGGCGAACGCGGGGAAGATCGGGTTCTGCAGCTCGGGCAGCACCAGGCCGACCAACCGGGCCCGCTCGCCGCGCAGCTGGGTCGGGCGCTCGTAACCGAGCACGTCCAGGGCGGTCAGCACCGCGGCCCTGGTCGCTTCGGAGACGCCGGGCTTCTCGTTCAGCACCCGGCTGACGGTCGCCTCGCTCACCCCGACCTTCTTGGCCACCTCGGCAAGTCGTCGTGTCATGGCCGCGAGTCTACGTCAGATCACGCAAACGGCTTGCGCTGATTTGCAGATCGAGCCGTCCGAACTCTTCGCACCCGACCGACTACCATGCGTGATCGAACGGTCGCGCCGTCCGGCCGGCCGGCCCGTGCACCTCCGGAGAAGCCCGTGCGCCACCGCCTGCTCGCCGCCCTCCTCACCGCCCCGCTGCTGTTCCTCGCCGCCCCGGCCGCCGCGGCGTCCCCGCAGGACGGCTACGCCGCACTCGGCGACTCCTACGCGGCCGGGGTGGCCGCCGGCGGCTACGACCCGGCGAGCGGCGACTGCCACCGCAGCGCCCACGGCTACCCGGAGCTGTGGGCCGCCGCGCAACATCCCGCCGAGTTCGTGAACGCCACCTGCAACGGGGCGACCACCGAGGACGTCCGGCGCGACCAGCTGCCCCGGGTGCCGGCCGGTGCCACCCGGATCACCCTCACCGTCGGCGGCAACGACCTCGGCTTCGCCGACGGCGTGGTCGCCTGCCTCCAGCCCTTCAGCACCGACGCCCGGTGCGACCGCGCCCTGGACGAGACCGACCGCCGGCTGCGGGAGGACCTTCCCGGCCGCCTCGGCACGCTGTACGGCGAGCTGCGCACCGCCGCCCCGGCCGCCCGGGTGGTGGTCACCGGCTACCCGCACCTGCTCCACACCGGCACCATCTGCACCATCGGCACCGACGCCCGCCGGGCCCGCTTCAACGCCCTCACCGACCGCCTGGACGAGCTGATCCAGCAGCAGGCCGGTAAGCAGGGCTTCGAGTTCGCCGACGTCCGGCCGGCCTTCGCCGGCCACGGCGTCTGCTCCGGCGGCTCCCAGGAGTGGATCACCCGCTTCGTGCTCACCCACCTCTTCGAGTCCTTCCACCCCACCGCCCGCGGCCAGGCGGACGGCTACCTCCCGGCCGTCACGGCGGCGCTCGGGCAGAGCGCGGCCGGCCTCGCGGGCCGCTAGGCCCTCGCGGCCGGTCCTGCCGGGCGGGCCCTAATTCCGCCCCGCCTCGAGGCCCCTCCGATAGGCTCGTCCACTCCGGGCCGGGGCAGGTGTCGAAGACCGTAGGCTGGGCAGGTAGGGACCGTGGAACGGGGCGTTCCACGCGCGAGTTGAACAGTCGGCGGCCGGCCAACCGGTGCGCACCGGACGGGGGCGGCGGCTGACCGATGGAGGGAGACGCTGGGTGATCGAGCTGGAGGACGTGCCCGAGTTGATCGACCCGGTGATGGTCTGCGCCTTCGAGGGGTGGAACGACGCCGGTGACGCGGCCTCGGCGGCCGTCGGGCACCTGGACGAGACCTGGGGCGGGAAGGTGTTCGCCGCACTCGACGCGGAGGACTACTACGACTTCCAGGTCAACCGCCCCACCGTCTGGCTGGACGGCGGGGTCCGCCGGATCACCTGGCCGACCACCCGCCTCTCCGTGGTCCGGGTGACCGACCCCAAGCCGCGCGATCTGGTGCTGGTCCGCGGTATCGAGCCCAGCATGCGCTGGCGCTCGTACTGCAACGAACTGCTCGGCTTCGCGCACGAGCTGGGCGTGGAGCTGGTGGTGATCCTGGGCGCCCTGCTCGGCGACACCCCGCACAGCCGCCCGGTGCCGGTCAGCGGCGTCACCTCGGACGCCGCGCTGGCCCGCACGCTGGACCTGGAGGAGAGCCGCTACGAGGGGCCGACCGGCATCGTCGGCGTGCTCCAGGAGGCCTGCGCGCACGCCGGGGTGCCGGCGGTGACGCTGTGGGCCGCGGTGCCGCACTACGTGGCCCAGCCGCCGAACCCGAAGGCCACCCTGGCGCTGATCAACAAGCTGGAGGACCTGCTCGACCTGCGGATCCCGCCGGGCGAGCTGGCCGAGGACTCCCGGGCCTGGCAGCTCGGCGTCGACCAGCTGGCGGCCGAGGACAGCGAGGTCTCGGAGTACGTGCAGCAGTTGGAGGAGGCCCAGGACACGGCGGAGCTGCCGGAGGCCTCGGGCGACGCGATCGCCCGCGAGTTCGAGCGCTACCTGCGCCGGCGCGACAACCTCGGGCCGACCGGCGAGAAGCCGGCCGCCGGGCACGCCACCGCCGGCCAGGCGGAGACCGAACCCAGGGCCACCGACGAGAAGGACACCGCCGAACCGGACGCCACCGAGCCGGGCGTCACCGAACCGGACACCGCTGAGAAGGACGCCACGGAGAAGGACCCGGCCGGCGACCGGGACCAGGCCGAGCCGGGCCCGGCCGAGGGCGACGGGGAGGACGGCGCCCGGGGCGCCACCGGGGAGCGCGACGAGGGCCAGGACGGCTGAGCGGAACGGCGAAGGGGCGTCAGGACCTGGTCCTGACGCCCCTTCGCGCTGTCCGTGGGTTCTACAGCGCCACGCCGAGCAGCGCGTCCACCGTGCGCGAGACCAGGCCGGGAGCGCCGATGTCGGTGCCACCGGTCCCGTGCTGCAGGGCGGCCCAGCGGTCGACGGCGGCCAGCGCGGCCGGCGCGTCCAGGTCCTCGGCCATGGCGGCGCGGACCTCGGCCAGCAGGCCCTCGGCGGACGGTCCGTCCGGCCGGGAGACCGCGGCCCGCCAGGTGGCGAGGCGCTCGACGGCGCGCTCGAGGTCGGCGTCGGTCCACTCCCAGTCGCTGCGGTAGTGGTGCGCCAGCAGCGCCAGCCGGATCGCCGCCGGGTCGACGCCCTCGCGCCGCAGCGCGGAGACGAAGACCAGGTTGCCGCGGGACTTGGACATCTTGTGGCCGTCCAGCCCGACCATGCCGGCGTGCACGTACGCCTGGGCGTAGGGGTGCTCGCCGGTGGCGACCTGGGCGTGCGCGGCGCCCATCTCGTGGTGCGGGAAGGACAGGTCGGTGCCGCCGCCCTGGATGTCGAAGGACATCCCGAGGAACTGCAGGGCGATCGCCACGCACTCGATGTGCCAGCCGGGGCGGCCGTGGCCGAGCTCGGTGTCCCAGGCGGGCTCGCCCGGGCGGGCGGCCAGCCAGAGCAGGGCGTCCAGCGGGTGCTTCTTGCCGGGCCGCTCGGGGTCGCCGCCGCGCTCGCCGAAGACCGGCAGCATCTGCTCGCGGGTGAGCCCGGAGACCTCGCCGAAGCGCGGGTCGGACTCCACCGAGAAGTAGATGTCGCCGTCCAGCTCGTAGGCGGCGCCGCTCGCCAGCAGCTTCTTGACCAGCGGGACGATCCACGGGATGGACTCGACGGCGCCGATGTAGTGGGCCGGGGGCAGGATCCGCAGCGCGGTCATGTCCTCACGGAACAGGGCGGTCTCGCGCTCGGCGAGCGCCGTCCAGTCCTGCCCGGTGGCCACGGCCCGCTCCAGCAGCGGGTCGTCCACGTCGGTGACGTTCTGCACGTACAGGACGTCGTGGCCGGCGTCCTTCCAGACCCGCTGCACCAGGTCGAAGGTGTTGTAGGTGGCAGCGTGGCCCAGGTGGGTGGCGTCGTACGGGGTGATGCCGCAGACGTACAGGCGGGCGGTCGGACCCTGGGGCACGACCTCGCGGACACCGTTCGTGGCGGTGTCGTGGATGCGCAGGGGAAGCCCCTGACCGGGCAGGGCGGGAACCTCGGAGGCGGGCCAGGAATGCATGGCACCGACTCTAACCTTGCGATCATTTGAAAGGCTAACCAGTCACCGGGATCGGCTTGAATCGCTTTCCGATCGTTCCGGGTACGAGCCACCCGCCGCGGCCCTCGCCGGTCAGACCGGCGGCCAGGGGATCGACGGCCAGTCAGCCGACGGCAGCGGGTGCCGCCCGGTGCTCCGCAGCTGGTCGATCCGCTGCCCGGTGGCGGCCAGTTCGGCCTCCGTCAGGTGCGGGCGCAGCTCCTCGGCCAGCGCGCCGTCGAGGGCGGCGCCGAGGCCCGCGGCGAGCCGGTCGAGCACCTCCCGGGCCTCCTCCGTCAGGGGCTGTTCGGCCCATCCCCAGAGCAGGGTGCGCAGCTTGCCGGGGACGGCGAAGGTCACGCCGTGGTCGATGCCGTAGATCCGGCCGTCGGCGGCCGGCAGCCAGTGGCCGCCCTTGCGGTCGGCGTTGTTGAGGACGGCGTCCAGCACGGCCAGCCGGCGCAGCCGCTCGTCGTCGCGGTGCACCAGCAGGGCGGTGCGGCCCTCCCCCACCTCGGCCCGGATGATCGGCAGCCAGCCGGGCTCGGGGCCGGCCGGGTCCTGGAGGGCGAGCAGTTCGGGGGCGCTGAGGTCGGGTTCGATCCACAGCTGGACCATGCCGGGGCCGTGCGGGCCCTCGCGCAGCACGGTCGGCGGGACCAGCGCCCAGCCGGTGGCGGCGGCCAGCCGGTAGGCGGCCACCTCGCGGCCGGCCAGGGTGCCGTCCGGGAAGTCCCAGAGCGGGCGCTCCCCGGCCACCGGCTTGTACACGCAGGGGGCGGTGCGGCCGTCCAGCGCGACGGTGCAGTACAGCACCGCGTTGGAGGCGTCGGTGACCCGGCCGTGCACGGTGAGGGCGCCCGAGCCGAGCAGGTCCAGGGCTGCGGCGGGGTCGGCGGCGAGGGCCGCGCTGGTCACCGGGTCGGTACCGGGGACGGCCTCGCTCTCCGGTGGGGTGTTCAGCGCCGGTAGCCGTTCGCTCGCGGGCACAGGTGGCCCTCCGGGTCGAGCGGGAGGTTGCAGAACGGGCAGGGCTTGCGGCCGGCCGCCACCAGGTCCAGGGCGCGCTTGGCGAACACCCGGGCCATCGCGCCGCTGAGCCGCACCCGGAGCATGTCCGGGCCGTTCTCCTCGTCCTCCAGCGCGGCTTCCTCGTCCTCGTCCTCGGTCACCGCCTGCGCCTCGACCACCAGGCACTCGTCGACGCTGTCCCAGGCCAGGGCCATGGTGCCGACCCGGAACTCCTGCTCCAGCGGCAGGTCGAGCGGGGCGGTGTCGATCAGTTCGGCGGGGGCCACGGCGGGGATCGCCGGCGAGCCCGAGCTGCGACGCAGCGCCTCGTCCAGGACCTCCTCGACCCGCTCGGCGAGCGCCGCCACCTGGGTCTTCTCCAGCAGCACGCTGGTCATCCGCCCGCGTGAGCTGGCCTGGAGGTAGAAGGCCCGGGAGCCGGGTTGGCCGACCGTACCGGCCACGAACCGCTCGGGCTGGTCGTAGAAGTAGACCTGACGGGGCACTCTCTCGCTCCGGATCGGGGATCGGGCAGGGGCTGTCTCTGGCCAGCCTACGGCTTGTGCCGGGGCCGGGGTGAGGGTGGGCTCAGGACGCGGGCGCCGGAGCGGCGGGGACGGCGGGGGCCCCGGTGTCGCCGCCGACCACCGCGTCCCCGCTCGGGGCCGGGCCGTCGGCCCGGGGGGCCAGCGAGGCGAGGCTGCCGGTGTCGCCGAGGCGCAGCAGGTACGGGCGGTGCGCGGTGTAGCGGATCGCGGTGACCGAGCAGGGCTCGACCGAGATCCGCTGGAAGTGGTCCAGGTGCAGGCCGAGCGCGTCGGCCACCACGGCCTTGATCACGTCGCCGTGGGAGCAGGCCGCCCAGACCGCGTCGGGGCCGTGCTCGGCGGCGATCCGGTCGTTCCAGTCCCGGACGGCGTCCACCGTGCGGTGGCTGAGTTCGCGCAGCGACTCGCCGCCCGGGAAGGCGGCGGCCGAGGCGTGGTCCTGGACGGTGCGCCAGAGCGGCTCCTTGGCCAGCTCGCCGAGCGGCCGTCCGGTCCAGTCGCCGTAGTGGCACTCGCCGAACCGCTCGTCCGCCTCCGCCGGGCCGAGCTCGGGGCGGGCCTCGAGCAGCGGCTCCAGGGTCTGCCGGCAGCGCTCCAGCGGGCTGGACACGACCTTCGCGAGCGGGATCCCGGCGAGCCTGGCGGGCAGCTCGGCGGCCTGGGCGCGCCCCGTCCCGTCGAGGTCGACGCCCGGCGTCCAGCCGGCCAGGACGCCGGCCGTGTTGGCGGTGGAGCGGCCGTGGCGGACGAGCAGCAGGGTGGGCATGCGGCCAAGCCTACGGGGTGCCCGTGCGGGGCCGCACCGGGTGGTCGGCTCGTGCGCTTTCGGTGGATGTGACGGCCGTTCGGCGCCGGGCACGGGAGAATGGCAGGCATGATCGTCGATTGCGCCGTCTACCGTGACGGCCACCGCTCCGAGACGCCTGACGACTTCTCGGACGCCCTGGACGCGGCCCGCGCGTCCGGGAACGCCTTCGTGTGGATAGGGCTGGCCGAGCCGACGGCCGAGGAGTTCGACCTGGTGTCGGCCGAGTTCGGGCTGCACCCGCTGGCGGCCGAGGACGCCGTGACCGCGCATCAGCGGCCCAAGCTGGAGGAGTACAAGGACTCGCTGCTGCTGGTGCTCAAGACGGTCGAGTACCACCCGGCGGACCGCAGCATGACCATCGGCGAGGTGATGGTCTTCGTCGGCGACTCGTACGTGATGACCGTGCGGCACGGGCCGGCCAGCCCGATGGCGAAGCTGCGCTCCTGGCTGGAGAGCCAGCCCGAACTGCTCCGGATGGGCCCGGCCGCGGTCCTGTACGGGGTCTTCGACCTGGTGGTCGACAGCTACCTGGACCTCGCCGGGACGCTCCAGGGCGAGCTGGACGACCTGGAGGCCGACGTGTTCGCGCCCGGGCGGGTGCACGGCGTCGCGGAGCGGATCTACGCCTTCAAGCGCGAGGCGATGCGCTTCCGCCGAGGCACCCTGCCGCTCCAGGAGCCGTCCGCCCGGCTGCTGCGGCCCGAGGTGCGCTGGGTGCCGATGGAGCTCCACCCGTACCTGCGGGACGTGGTCGACCACCTGACCCGGGTGAACGAGATGGTGGACGGCCTGGACCGGCTGCTCTCGGACATCCTGAACGCCAACCTGGCGCAGGTGAGCGTGCAGCAGAACAACGACATGCGGAAGATCTCGGCCTGGGCGGCGCTGGCCGCGGTGCCGACGATGATCGCCGGCATCTACGGCATGAACTTCACCCACATGCCGGAACTCCACCAGATCTGGGGCTACCCGGCAGCGCTCGCCCTGATGGCGGGCGCCTGCGTGCTGCTCTACCGCGCCTTCAAGCGCGCCGGCTGGCTCTGAGACCTGGCCGCCCGCCCGCGCGGGCTTCACAGCAGGGCGGGCGGGCGGGCTTCGAGTGACCGGACGGCGCCGGGCTCGGCGGGTCAGGCCAGGCCGGCCAGTTCCAGGGCCTCGACGCCGGTGCGCAGGGCGGTGATCCGCTCGTCGAGGGTGAATCCGGCCGGGGCCAGGGTGAGGGTGGTGACGCCCGCGGCGGCGTAGGCCTGCATGCGGTCGGCGATCCGCTCCTTGGTGCCGAGCAGCGCGGTGGAGTCGATCAGGTCGTGCGGCACGGCGGCCGCGGCGCCGGCGTAGTCGCGGGCGAGGTACTTCTCCTGGATCTCGTCGGCGGCCTGCTCGTAGCCCATCCGGCGGGCGAGCTGGTTGTAGAAGTTCTTGTCCTTGCTGCCCATGCCGCCGATGTAGAGGGCGGCGTAGGAGCGCTGCGAGTCGGCGGCCGCCTTGACGTCGTCGCCGACCGAGATCGCCACGGTCGGGCAGAGGTCGAAGCCGTCGAGGTCCTGCCCGGCCTTGGCCCGGCCGGCCTTCAGCGGCTCGAGCGAGAGCGCGGCGTGCTCGGGGGCGAAGAAGATGCCGAGCCAGCCGTCGGCGATCTCGCCGGTCTGCTCCAGGTTCTTCGGGCCGATCGCGGCGATGTACAGCGGGATGTGCTCGCGCACCGGGTGGACCGTGAGCTTGATCGGCTTGCCCGGACCGCCGGGCAGCGGGAGCGTCCAGTTGGCCCCCTCGTGGACCAGCCGCTCGCGGGACATCGCCTTGCGGATGATCTCCACGTACTCCCGGGTGCGGGCCAGCGGCTTGTCGAACTTGACGCCGTACCACCCCTCGGAGACCTGCGGGCCGGAGACCCCGAGGCCGAGCCGGAAGCGGCCGCCGGAGAGGGTGTCGAGGGTGGCGGCGGTCATCGCGGTCATCGCCGGGGTGCGGGCCGGGATCTGGAAGATCGCCGAACCGACGTCGATCCGCTCGGTCTTCGCGGCGACGAAGCTGAGCACGGTGGCCGCGTCCGATCCGTAGGCCTCGGCGGCCCAGCAGACCGAGTAGCCGAGCCGGTCGGCCTCCTGGGCGACGGCGATGTTGTCGGCATCCATGCCGAGTCCCCAGTAGCCGAGGTTGATCCCGAGTCGCATATGGGTGCCAAGCCTTCCAGTCGGTCCGTGGCGTGAGCGTAACCCTGCCGTCGCCGGACATGCTACTGGCCGGTAGATGTGTGCTGCATCACCCGTACGGCGGGAGCGCGCACGGCGGCCCGCACGCTGGAGGAGATGGGCGCGCGCGGCGTGTGCGCGGGTCTTCCGGGGTCACTCCGGGGTGCGGGCGCTACGCTCGGCCGGCAGCGGGATCCCACGCCCCGGCTGCGCGTTCACCCACGTGTCCACCTGCGTGTTCGTCAGCTGACGGAGGGCCGCCCCGATGGAACAGCGCCACCTCGGACGGACCGGGCTGCGGGTCTCCCGCCTCGGCCTCGGCACCATGACCTGGGGCCGGGACACCGACGAGCACGAGGCCGCCGAACAGCTCAAGGTCTTCGTCGACGCCGGCGGCACCCTGCTGGACACCGCCGACGTCTACGCCGACGGCGGCGCCGAGTACCTGATCTCCCGGCTCACCGACAGCCTGGTGCCCCGCTCCGAACTGGTCATCGCCACCAAGGCGGGCAGCGTGCCCGGCACCGACCGCCGCTTCGACGGCTCCCGCGGCCACCTGCTGGCCGCCCTGGACGCGTCGCTGCGCCGGCTCGGCACCGACCACGTCGACCTCTGGCAGGTGCACGCCTTCGACCCCGCGACGCCGACCGAGGAGACCCTGCACGCCCTGGACCTCGCGGTCGCCTCCGGCCGCGCCCGGTACGTGGGCGTCTCCAACTTCAGCGGCTGGCAGCTCGCCAAGGCCGCCACCTGGCAGCGCGGCACCCCGGACCGGGTCCCGCTCGCCAGCACCCAGATGGAGTACTCGCTGCTCCAGCGCGGCATCGAGCGCGAGGTGCTGCCCGCCGCCCTGGACGCCGGGCTCGGGCTGATCGCCTGCTCCCCGCTCGGCCGCGGCGTGCTCACCGGCAAGTACCGGCACGGCGTGCCGCCGGAGTCGCGCGGCGCCTCCGCGCACCTGTCCGGCTTCGTCCAGCCCTACCTGGGCGACCGCTCCCGGCGGATCGTCGACGCGCTCGCCACCGCAGCCGACGGCCTCGCCAGCAGCCCGCTGGCGGTGGCGCTCGCCTGGGTCCGGGACCGCCCCGGGGTGGCGAGCGCGCTGGTCGGCGCCCGCAACGCGACCCAGCTGCTGGCGGCGCTGTCGGTGGAGACCCTTACGCTTCCGGATGAGATCCGCGGCGCGCTGGACGACGTGTCGGCCCCACTGCGCCGCTACCCGGACCAGGGCTGGACGGAGCTGTAGCGCCGGCTGTGAGGAGCGTACCCATGACCGAAGCGGCGAGCAGCGAGACCGAGCCGAGCACGCCCGAGGAGCGGGCCGGCACGGTGGCCGCCCTCGCGGAGGCGATCCGGGCGGTCGGGCGCAGCGGCGCCGGCG
Source organism: Kitasatospora sp. NPDC094015 (assembly GCF_040304075.1). Lineage (NCBI taxonomy): Bacteria > Bacillati > Actinomycetota > Actinomycetes > Kitasatosporales > Streptomycetaceae > Kitasatospora > Kitasatospora sp. NPDC094015. The sequence continues at coordinate 10,740 of NZ_JBEOUL010000007.1, read as the reverse complement.
AGGGCTCCGACGACCGCCCCGGCTCCGACCGGGACGCCACCGGCCCGGCCGCCGACGAGCAGCGCGAGGCCGCGCTGCGGGCCGCCGCCGAGGTGCTCGCCGAGGGCGGCGCGCCCGCCTCGCTGGCCCCCGCCGCCGTCGCCGAGCTCGGCGAGGGCGCGGCCGAGGCGCTGCGGGCCGACCCGTGGGCCGTCCTGGCGCTGCCCGGGGTGCGACCGGAGCAGGCGGACGGCTTCGCCCGCGGCCTGCTCGGCCAGCAGGCCGGCCCCGGCGACCCCCGGCGGGCGCAGGCCCTGGTGCCGTGGCTGCTGGAGCAGGCCGCGCTGCGCGGGCACTCGGCCCAGGAGATCGGCGAGGTGGCCACCGGCCTGGAGCGGCTGGGCCTGCCCGACCCGGCCCAGGCCCTGCAGGCGGTGGTGGTCGACGGTCAGGTGATGGCGTTCCAGGAGGAGCTGCCGACCCGCCCCGGCGCCGCGGACGACGAGGAGGAGCCGCCGACCCGTACGGTGCTCGCCCTGGAGCGGCTCGCGCTGGCCGAGGAGAGCCTCGCCGACGGGCTGGTCCGGGTGCTCTCCACCTTCACCCCGGGCTCGGACGAGGAGGACCGGGGGGCCCGGGAGGACCGGGAGGACGGCAACGACCAGGCGGACCCCGCGGGCGCGGCCTCGGCCGACGCCGCCGGGCAGGAGGACGGGGCCGAGGGCGACGACGCGCCCGAGGCCGCCGCGCCCGCCGACGTACCGGTCCCCGCCGACGTGTCCGTGCCCGCGCCCGGCCCGGCGGCCTGGGCCGAGGCGGTGGCCGCCGCGCCCTCCTCCTCCGCCGCCGCCCTGCTGCGCGCCGTCGCGGACGGCGCCCTGGTCGCCCACACCGGCGGCGAGGCCGCCCGCGGCGAGGTCGCCGCCGTACTGGCTGCCGCCCACGGTCTCGGGCTGCGCGCCTGGGCCGCCACCTGGACGGCGCAGGGCCGCGACAGCCTGGCCGCCCTGCTGCCCGACGGCCCCGCCGCCGCGGAGACCGCCGCGCGGGTGGTCACCCTCGCCGACCTGCTGGCCGGCACCGCCGGTCCGGGCCGCGCCGGGGACGGCACCCTGGCCCTGGACCTGCTGCTGGTGCTGGACGCGCCGCTGCTCGACGTCGAGCTGGCCGCGACGCTGCTGGAGGCGGTGGCGGACGGCACCCGGCTGGTGCTCAGCGGCGACCCGGGCCAGCTCTGGTCGGCCGGGCCCGGCCGGTTCTTCGCCGACCTGCTCGCCGTCAAGCTCTGCCCCGTGGTCGCCTCCCGGAGCCCGGACTTCGGGCCGATCGGGGAGCTGGTCTCCGGGATCGGGATCGGTGAGCTGCTCACCGTCGAGGCGCCGGAGAAGGAGGTGGTGATCCTCGGCGCGCAGGACGGCGGCGAGGCCGTCCACCGCGCGGTGCAGCTGCTCGGCGACTCCATCCCCCGCGCGCTCGGCATCCCGGCCGAGGAGACCGTGCTGCTCACCCCGGGCCACGGCGGCAGTGCAGGCACCCGGGCGCTGAACGCGGCGGCCAAGGCCCGGCTCAACCCGGGCCCCGGCCGGTTCGGCGGTTTCGACCCGGGCGACCGGGTGGTCCACTCCCCCTCGCTCGGCGTCACCCTGCCGGGCCGGGTGCTGGACGGCGACTCGGCCGGCCTGCACCTGGAGCTGGCCGGCGGCGAGCGGCTCACCCTCTCCCCCGCCCAGGCCGCCGGGCTGCGGCACGGCTGGGCGCTCACCGCCCACCAGGCCGTCGGCCGGCGCTGGCCGGCCGTGGTCGCCGTGCTCCCCCCGGACGCGGCGGCCGGGCTGACCAGGCAGTGGGCGTACACCGCGTTCGGGCGCGCCGAGCGCCACCTGTCCGTGGTGCACGCCGCCGGGCAGGCCCTGACGCAGGCGGTCGCCGAGCGCCCCGCGCAGCCGCGCGGCACCCGGCTGCGGGCGATCCTCGCCGAGCAGACCGGCGAGCAGTAGTCCACCGGCGGCGGGCCTCGCGTAGGCTCGCCGCCGTTCGCCCCGATCGGGGTGCGCGAGCGGCCCGGTCCGGCCGGGGCACGGAGCTGGAGGCGGTATGGGGACGACGGACACGACCGCGGGCGCAGCGCAGCCGGCCGGCCCGCTGGCGGTGCGGTGGATCCACGGCTCGCCGTCGGCCAAGCACAACACCGACCCCGACATCCAGGTGTACGCCCACGACGCGGACACCGTCGTGCTGCGCCAGAACATGGCGGTCGACTACGAGGCGCCGTTCCTGTTCCTGCTGTTCGGCGAGGAGCGGGCGGTCCTGATCGACACCGGGGCCACCGCCGACCCCGCGCACTTCCCGCTGCGGCGGGTGGTCGACGAACTGATCGCGGCCCGGCTCGCCGCCCGCCCGCACCCGGGCTACGGGCTGCTGGTGCTGCACACCCACGCGCACGGCGACCACGTCGCCGGGGACGGCCAGTTCGCCGGCCGGCCGGACACCGTGCTGGTCCCGGCCGGGCGCGAGGCCGCCTGGGAGTTCTTCGGCTTCGCCGCGGACCCCGATCGGGTGGCCCGGGTCGACCTCGGCGGCCGGGTGCTGGAGTGCCTGGCCACCCCCGGCCACCATCCGGCCGCGGTGACCTTCTACGACCCGCACAGCGGGTTCCTGCTCACCGGCGACACCGTCTACCCGGGCCGGCTGTACGTCGACGACTGGGCGGCCTTCGGCCGGACCGTCGACCGCCTGATCGGCTTCGCCGCCACCCGACCGGTCACCCACGTGCTGGGCTGCCACATCGAGATGTCCACCGCACCGGGCGTGGACTACCCGATCCGTACCGTCCACCAGCCCGACGAGCCGCCGTTGGAGATGACCGTGGCGCAGCTGCGGGACATCCGCGCGGCGATCGCGGAGATCGGCGACCGCCGGGGCCGGCACGTCTACCCCGACTTCGTCATCTGCCGCGACTGACGCCGCCGGGGCCGCGGTGGCCGGGTCCGCGGTCGCGGACCCGGCCACCGCGCCGGGCTCAGTGCTCCTGCTCCAGACCGTCCAGCTCGTCGTCGTAGACCTCGCTGACGTCGAACCGGCAGATCAGCAGCTGCGGGTCCAGCCCGTCGAAGGGCTCGGGCAGCCACTCGCCGGGGTCGGTGGGCTCGGTCGCCGAGACCCAGAGCGTGGAGTCGCCCTCCTCGAGGCCGAACTCGTCCGCCCGGGCGGCGATCTCGTCCGGCTCGTACTCGCCGAACAGCACGCCGATCGCGGCCGTCACGGCGTCCCCGGAGCCACCGCCGGGGGTGAGCGTGCTGTCCACCCGCTCGGCCTGCGCCCGCAGCCGGGAGGGGTCGGCGACCAGATAGTCGCGGCGGATCAGCACGCTGATCGCCTCGGGCTGGTCGGGGCCGTGGTAGGCGCCGCCCGCCTCGTCGCCGGGCACCTCGAACGGGGTGACCTCGTCGTAGGCTTCGTAGAGAAGTTGGTCGTACGCGATCGCCGCGGCGGCGAGCTCCTCGTAGGCAGTGACCACAGCGGGTTCGCCGGCTTCGGTGGCGCTCGAAACTGCTTCCAGGTGGCGGTCGATCGCGGCCTTGACCGCCTCGGCGGCGGCGCGTACCTCGTGGACGGTGAGCTGCGCGGCATCAGACATGGTGCAGACGCTATCCCCACCCGGCGGCGACACGCACAGCGGTTGTCACCTACGGCCGTGAATTCCCGGCAAGTTACCCCCCGATGTCCGATCCGGGTGGATCTGTACCGGACCCGCCCTCCAGCGGAACGGGTGATTCCGGGCGTCGGGGGCCGGGTGCTGGGTATCTCGTCCACAGTCGAAAACTGATGGACGGTCATCCCGGACCAGGGCAGGCTCGGCGGACCACCGGGCCGGCCGGGCCGGGTGCGACGCCCGTCCGCCCGGCCCGGCCGTCCGTGGCAGGCCCTAGGCTTGCCGACAGCCGAAACGCAGGAGGAGAGACTTGACACCACTCAAGGCGACCCGGCAGCCGGAGTACGAGTACCAGTCCCTGCGGCTGCCGCGGGGCACGTCGCGCAACGCGGCCCGCCAGTTGCTGACCGAGCACGCCGAGTACGGGCACTGGGAGCTGGACCGGCTGCGGCTGTTCCCGGACGGCAGCCGGACGGTCCTGCTCCGGCGCCGGATCATCCGGCAGGTGCGCAGCAGCTGGTGACCGGCCGCGCGGGGGCGGCCGGTCCGCCCGAGCGGCCCGGGGCAGCCGGGCGCGAAGCAGCGGCGTACGGCGCCCGCAGCCGTCCCCCCACGACCACGGGCGCCCGAGCCTGACGGCGGGCGGGGTCAGGCCGCCGAGCGGGCCCTGCGGTAGAGCACGCCGCCGCCGATCAGCAGCAGGGTGCCGGTGCCGGCCAGCAGCTCCAGCCCGGCCGCGCCGGTGGAGGCGAGCTGGGTCTGCGGGGCCGCCGGGGCGGCCGGCGAGGAGTCGGTCACCGGGGTGACGACGGGGGTGGTGCCGGGGCCCGAGTCCTCGGAACCGCCGCCGGTGCGGGGGGTGCCGGGGCTCGGCGTCCCGGGGGTGTCACCGGGCGGCGGCGGGTTGTGGGCGCCGGGGCTGTCGGGGCAGTCGTCCCCGGCCGGGGGCGTGACCGGGTGCACCGGGTGCGCCGGAGCCGGGTGGCTGTGGTTGGCGCAGTCGTTGCCGAAGGCCGGGTTACCGACGCCCACCACGTTGACCGAGTTGCCGCAGGCGTCGACCGGGACGCTCACCGGGGCCTGGACCGAGTTGCCCGAACCCACGCCGGGCGAGCCGTGCGTGCCGCCGCTCGTCGAGGCACCGCCCGTCGAGGCACCGCCCGGGTGGGCCCCGCGGGTGTGCGAGACGTTGCCGCACTGGTTGCCGAAGGCCGGGTTGAGCAGGCCGACCACGTCCACGGTGTTGCCGCAGGCGTTGACCGGGATGTCCACCGGCACCTGGACCGAGTTCCCCGAGCCCACGCCGGGCGAGTTCGCGGCGCCGCCCTGGGCCTCGGCGGCGGCGTAGGCGTAGCCCGCCGTCGAGGCCAGCACACTGCCGGTGGCCACGGCAGTGAGGAGGCCCTTCTTAGCGACCTGTCGCAATTGACTCCCCTGACTTCTGTACTTGTCGGAATTACCGACGAATGCCATCGCCGGTACTCCTGTAAACGATTGACGGCGGCAGGCGTTGAGCCAGAAGGCCGTAATTCATTCGATCGAGTGATGATCTCGGTTTCGCGTTCGCTGACACCCGAACGGACCGGGTGAAAAGCACGCCGCCCCCTGAGCCGCGGATCCACGGCTCAGGGGGCGTTCCGGTCGACGGCTCGCGCCGGTCGGCCGCCCGTCAGCGGGTCGAGCCTCCGGCCCGCGGGCCGGGGACGGCTCAGACGTTGGCGCAGCTGTTGCCGAACGCCGGGTTCAGCAGGCCGATCACGCTGATGGTGTTGCCGCAGACGTTGACCGGCACGTGCACCGGCACCTGAATGAGGTTGCCCGACAGCACGCCCGGGGAGCCGACCGCCGCACCGTGCGCGGTGGCGCCGCCGTGGGCGGACGCGACACCCGCGCCGGCGAGCACCAGGCCACCGGTGGCGGCGGCGACAGCGGCGATCTTCTTGACCTTCATGGTTCCTCCTGGTCGATTCCGCAGCCCGTTCCCCGGACTGCATATGGGTGAACGAGGGTGTGGCGAACGGGGTACGGAGCCGATCACCCATTCACTCCCAGCGGTGACAGCTCGTACGTCTGATCGACGCGGAATTCTCAGGAGTATCGTTTCTTCTTCAGCGTGTCGGACTGTCCCTAATCATCCGCTCCGACAATGCGGACGGCCCGCCCCGGAAAACCCGGGACGGGCCGTCGACGGCGGCCGTACGGGCGGGCCCGCGGGCCCGGCGCCCGGCCGCCGGCTCAGCAGGCGTCGAGGAAGCGGTCCAGCACCCGGACGCCGAACTTCAGGCCGTCCACCGGCACCCGCTCGTCCACGCCGTGGAACATCCCGGCGAAGTCCAGCTCCGGCGGCAGCTGCAGCGGCGCGAAGCCGAAGCAGCGGATCCCCAGGTCCTGGAAGGACTTCGCGTCGGTGCCGCCGGACAGGCAGTACGGCACGGCCCGGGCGATCGGGTCCTCGGCGCGCAGCGCCAGCTGCATCGCGTCCACCAGCGCACCGTCGAAGCTGGTCTCGATGGCCTTGTCGGTGTGCAGGCTCTCGCGCTTGACCCGCGGGCCGAGCACGCTGTCCAGCTCGGCCAGGAACTCCTCCTCGTAGCCGGGCAGGAAGCGCCCGTCCACGTGCGCGGTCGCCTGGCCGGGGATGACGTTCACCTTGTAGCCCGCGCCGAGCATGGTCGGCTGGGCGGTGTTGCGCAGCGTGGTGCCGATCATCTTGGCGATGCCGCCGAGCACGCGGAGCGTCTCGTCCATGTTCTCCGGGTCGAGCGGCACGCCGAGGGCGTCCGAGAGCTCGTCCAGGAAGGCGCGCACGGTCTTGGTGATCCGCAGCGGGAAGGTGTGCCGGCCGAGCCGGGCCACCGCCTCGCACAGCTCGGTGATGGCGTTGTCGTCGTTCTCCATCGACCCGTGCCCGGCCCGGCCCTCGACCGTGAGCCGCATCCAGTGCATGCCCTTCTCGGCCGTCTCGATCAGGTAGAGCCGGACGTCGTTGTTGACCGTGAAGGAGAAGCCGCCGACCTCGCCGATGCCCTCGGTCACGCCCTCGAACAGGTCGGGGTGCTTGTCGACCAGGTAGCGCGCGCCGTAGGTGCCGCCGGCCTCCTCGTCCGCGACGAAGGCCAGCACCAGGTCGCGCGGGGGCTTGCGGCCGGTGCGCAGGCGGTCGCGGACCACCGCCAGCGTCATCGCGTCCATGTCCTTCATGTCGACCGCGCCCCGGCCCCACACGCAGCCGTCGGCGATCTCGCCGCCGAACGGGTCGTAGGTCCAGTCGGCCGCGTTGGCCGGCACCACGTCGGTGTGCCCGTGGATGAGCAGACCGGGCCGCGACCGGTCCTCGCCCTCGATCCGGACCACGGTGGACGCCCGGCCCTTGGCGGACTCGATGATGGTCGGCTCCAGACCGAACTCGGCCAGCTGCTCCGCGACGTACTCGGCCGCCTTGCGCTCGCCCGGGCCCGACCCGTCCCCGTAGTTGCTGGTGTCGATCCGGATCAGGTCGCGGCAGATCTCGGCGACCTCCGACTCCGCCGTCACCCGCGCGGCTCCCGCCTGCTCCGCCCTCGACTCGCTCACGGTCACTCCTCGTCTCTGCCGACGTCTGCGGCCCGCGTGGCGCACCTGCGCACCACCCCCGGCCCGGCCGGGCTCCGCGGGCACCGTTCCGCCATCCTCCCCCGGCCGACCGCCCCCGCCCAAGAGCGAATTTCCGGCTCCCGGCGGCCCTGCCAGGGGCGGCCCCGGCGGTTTTGGGTCCGCCAGCCGATCTTTGCTACAGTTACGGAGTCAGCGCGGCGGAGAGCAGCGCGGACGACACACCCGGTCCGGGTGGCGGAATGGCAGACGCGCTAGCTTGAGGTGCTAGTGCCCTTTATCGGGCGTGGGGGTTCAAGTCCCCCCTCGGACACAGATCATCTTCTCGCGGGGAGATGCCACAGCAGTGACAGGTGCGGATCGAGGTCAGCCTCGATCCGCACCTTTCTGCTTTCCCGGTCGCTGCGGCGCGGCACCGGTTCACGGAGTGGGCCGGAGCAGGCCGCGGCTGCGCAGGACGCGGCGCTCGACGGGCGAGAAGACCAGCAGGTCGATGGCGACGCCGACGACCAGGATCAGGATGATGCCGAGCAGCACGCCCGCCATGTTGTTGAAGTCGCGCTGGTTCTCCAGGTAGCGGCCGAGGCCCACGCCCAGGTCGGGCGAGCCGGCGATGAGTTCGGCGGCCATCAGGGAGCGCCAGGAGAAGGCCCAGCCCTGCTTGAGGCCGGCCAGGTAGCCGGGCAGCGCGGCCGGGAACAGCACGTGCCGCACGCCGGCGAGACCGGTGGCGCCGAGGGTGCGGCCGGCCCGCAGATGCAGCGGCGGGACCTGGTCGATGCCGGAGATCAGGCCGTTGGCGATGGAGGGGACGGCGCCGAGCAGGATGACGGCGTACATCGCGGAGTTGTTGATGCCGAGCCAGATCACGGCGGCCGGGACCCAGGCGACCGAGGGCAGCGACTGCAGGCCGGAGAGCACCGGACCGAGGGCGGCGCGGATCGGCCTGACCCTAGCGACCAGCAGGCCGATCGGGGTGCCGAGGGCGACCGCCGCGAGGAAACCGGTGATGCCCCGGAGGACGCTGGTCCAGATGATCGAGAACAGCGTGCCCTGGTACCAGAGGTCGGTGAGGCAGCGCCAGACGTCCAGCGGAGCGGGGAGCTTGTAGTCGTCGGTGACGTGCAGGCCGTGGTCCAGCTGCCAGACCGCGAGCACCAGCAGGACGGCGAGCACCGGCGGCAGCGCCTTCCGCCGCAGCACCTGGCCGACCGGGGTGCGCCGGGGCCGGAACGCCTCCAGCGCGTCCAGGCCGGCCTCGACGCCGGTGAGGTCGCCAGCTGCGGCGACGCCGGTGGGAGCAGGGGTGTCAGTGCTCGCCATGGCGGCGGATCTCCCCACGCAGCTGCTCGGTGATCTCGACGGACAGGTCGGCGACGCCGGCGGACTCGATCCGGCGCGGCTGCGGCAGGTCGATCCGCCACTGCCCGGTGATCCGGCCCGGGCGGGAGGAGAACAGCACCACGCGCTGGGCGAGCCGGACGGCCTCGCGGACGTTGTGGGTGACGAACAGGACGGTCAACCGACGCTCCTGCCAGATCCGGATGATCTCCTCGTGCAGCACGTCGCGGGTGATGGCGTCGAGCGCGGCGAAGGGTTCGTCCATCAGCAGCACGCTGCCGCCCTGGGCGAGCGAACGGGCAAGCGCCACGCGCTGGCGCATGCCGCCGGAGAGCTCGTGCACGCGCTTCCGGTACGAGCCGCCGAGCCGGACCAGCTCCAGCAGGCGTTCGGCCTCGGGACGGCGCTCGGCGCGGCCCACGCCGGCCAGGCGCAGGGCGAGTTCGACGTTTCTGCCGGCGGTGAGCCAGGGGAACAACGCGTGGTCCTGGAACATCAGGGACGGGCGCCCGCCCGGCACCTCGATGGTGCCGGCGGTCGGCCGCTCCAGACCGGCGACCAGGTCGAGCAGCGTGGACTTGCCGCAGCCCGAGGCACCGAGCAGGCAGAGGAACTCGCCCGGAACGACATCGAGGTCGATGTCCTCCAGGACGGGGGCGGCGGTGCCGGGGCGGCCGAAGGACTTGTGCAGCCCGGAGATCCGGACGGCAGGGGCTCCGGCGGCCGGGCCCTGGGCGTCGGCGGGGGCGGGCGCGGGTGAGGCGTCGTGCTGGGTGGTGACTGCTGCGCCCATGGCGGGCACCTCCTGGCGGATGCGGTGAGGGGAGCGAAGGTCGGGGCTACCGGTGGGGCGGGACCATCGGGCCCGGGATCAGGAGGTTGTACCGAGCCCGGCGTCCGCGACCGCGGGCCGGCCCGCGGCCCCGAGCACCCTGTTCAGCAGCCCGAGGTCGTAGATGCCGCGGAGGTCGGCCCGGGCCAGCAGACCTGCGGTCACCGCGTGGTCGGCCTCGGACTGCAGGGTGCCGGCGAGCGGGTCGTCCAGGAAGTCGATGCTCCTCCAGGCGGGGTCGAGGACCGCCGGCTCCAGCGCGTTGCCGCCGGCCGCCCTGATCGCGTCGTTGGCGTCGGCCTCGGCCTTGTCCGGGTTGGCCTTGATGAAGGCGTTGGTGTGCACCGAGCCGCGCAGCACGGCCTCCACCACGTCCGAGTGCTCCTTGAGGAACCTCTGCGAGACGATGATGTTGGTGATCACGAACTGCTGGTCCGGCCAGAGATCCTTCTCCTCCAGCAGCAGCTTCGCGCCCCTGGCCACCAGGGTGGAGGCGGTCGGCTCGGGCACCCAGGCGCCGTCGATCGAGCCGGACCTGTAGGCGTCGGGGGTGACCTTGTTGTCGGTGCGGACCACCGAGACGTCGCCGGCGCCGGACTGCGGGTCGACCTTGTAGCCCTGCTGGGCCAGGTAGTTGAGCAGCGCCACGTCCTGGGTGTTGCCGAGCTGCGGGGTGGCGATCCTCTTGCCCTTGAGGTCGCCCAGGGTCTTGATCCTGTCCGGGTTGACCACCAGCTTCACGCCGCCGGAGGCGGAGCCGCCGATGATCCTGAGCGCCTGACTCCTCGACTGCACGTACCCGTTGACCGCCGGGGAGGGGCCGATCCAGCCGATGTCGACCGAGCCGGCGTTCAGCGCCTCGATCTCGGCCGGGCCGGCGTTGAAGATCTGCGGCTTGATCCGGGTCGCGCCCAGCTCCTTCTGGAACAGGCCCTCTTGCAGGCCGACCAGCGGGGTGCCGTGGGTCAGGTTGGCGAAGTAGCCGATCTTCACGGTGTCGGCGGAGAGTTTGACGGTGCCGGGAGAGGCCGGGGCGGCCGGTGCCGGGTTCGCCCGCACGCCGGACTTCGAGCCGTAGCCGCACGCGGTCAGCAGTCCACTCAGGCTCAGCACCACCACCGCGACGACCACAGCAGGTCCGGCGCCGGGGCGAGCGCGACTACGTGTGGCGGGCCGGGGGCGGCGGAGCGGTGTGGGAGCCATCGGAGGTGTCCTCTGCTGAAACGGTCACGGGCTCGGCCGCGGCCACCGTGTCGAAGGCCTCGCCCGCCATGCCGGCGGTGAGGGTGGTGCCGTCGGCCGGGTCGATCAGCAGGAAGGATCCGGTCCGGCGGTTGGTGCGGTA